>CANCTD010000088.1 GCA_947380945.1 Comamonadaceae bacterium | reverse complement strand
TGAACCCGGCTTTCGCCAAGTTTGTGGAAAACCTGCGCTGGCAGCACCGGGGCGTGTTGTTTGCCACGCTGCATATCGTGGGCAGCAACAACAACTTCGAGGTGCGCGATGCCCGGGCGGTTGCCGAATTCATGGAGCGCGACCGTGCCAACGTCGCCTGGATCCAGGACGCCTTCGCCCAGGCACAGAGCAGCGGTGCCAAGGCCTTGGTGTTCGCCATGCAGGCCGATGTGTTTGACTCCAGGTCGATCTGGGAAGACTTCCCCGCGCATTCCGGTTTTCGCACCAGCATCGCCGAGACCCTGCTGCCCCTGGCCGCCGCCGCCCGCATCCCTGTTCTGCTGATTCACGGTGACAGCCATGTGTTCCGTTTTGACCAGCCCTTCAGCATCAACAAGACCCCCATCACCAACCTGACCCGTTTGGAAGTGCCCGGCGCCAACGACATGCGCGCCGTGCAGGTGAGCGTGGACACCAGCGCAATACAGCCCTGGGGTGTGCGGCTGGTGGAGGCGGGGCGCTAGCCTGCGTTAAACCTCCGGTGTATCCGTATCGATTTGCCCGCTGCGCAGACGCGTGCGGGCTTGCTCAGCCAGGCCCTGGTATTTGTGTTTAAAGGTTTCCAGGCTTTCTTGCTCCAGCTCTTCGAGGTCGAGCAGGGCGTTGTGTGCGCCGTTGGTGGCGCGGATGAGCTCGTCAAGTTTGAGCTGAATGGCTTCGGTATCCCGGTTCTGGGTGTTCTGGATCAGGAACACCATCAGAAAGGTGATGATCGTGGTGCCGGTATTGATCACCAGCTGCCAGGTGTCGCTGAATCCAAACAGCGGCCCGGTGATCAGCCAGACCAGGATGATGCCGACGGCGCCCGAGAAAACAAAGGATTTTCCGCAGATGTGTGCGGTTTTTTTGGCCACCCGCGCGTACCAGTTTTTCCGTTCCATACAGGCCTTTCGCTGTTTGCGCTGGCTCAGCGCGCGCACCGCCATGCTAGGGGCGGGTGCCTCACAAGGCATTGACGTGCGTCAAGCCGCAGGCAGCTGGCGGGAATCAGCAAAGCTTGATGCACGTCAAAACCCGCCAGCCATACGCCATCTACATTGGAACGCTGGATTTTCATAACGTAAGGAGCGATGTATGTACCAAAGAATCATGGTGGCGACGGACGGTTCACCTTTGTCGCAAAAGGCAGTGGATTCGGCGCTTGCGCTGGCGGTGGCTTTCAAGTCACAGGTGACCGCCGTGTCGGTGGTGCAGGCCTACAGCTACGATTATTTCGAGGGGGCTTATCCCCTTAGCAAAGAGGATGTGAAAACAGTGGAGTCCTACTGGGTAGACAAAGCCCAAAAGCTGCTCGATGCCGCCATCTTGCAAGCTGCGGCGCACGGCATTCAGGTGAAAACGCAGGTCCTGACCGCCAACGACGTGGCCGATGCGCTGGTGACCGCCGCGCACGCGCTGGATGCCGACTTGATCGTGATGGCCTCCCATGGCCGCCGTGGCTTTGACCGCTTGTTGCACGGCAGCGAGACGCAGGAGGTGCTCAACCACTGCAAGGTGCCGGTGCTGGTTTTGCGCTGACACCCCGCATGCCCCCGGCCTGCGGGCCCGGGGCGTTCCTGGCCCTGGCGGCTCAGGACATTTTTCCGATGGCGCAGCTCACATAGCTTTTGATGTTGGATACGCCGGCGTCCAGCCCCTGGGTGCTGCCCTTTTCGGGGTAGCCCATGTCATGCAGTTTGGCAAGAATTGCCGGGCGCAGGCCGGGGTCGGCATGCAGGCTGACCATTTGCAGCGCCTGGTCTACGGACACCTCGCTCACGCCTTCTACAGTCGCCAGGCCCTTGAGAATGGTCTTCTCGCAGCCGCCGCATTTGAGGTTGTCGATTTCAATGTGCATCTCTTGCGTGCTCATGGGGTTTCTCCAAATAAGGTTTCGACCAGCGCAGTCTGAACCACCCGGTGGGCGTTGTCGTTGACCTGGGTCAAAAACCCGGCCGCAGTGCTTTCCCGTCAGCGTGGCGTGGATTCAGGCTGCGGCCACGCCGCCCATGCCCTGGTGGCGCAAAAGTGCGTCCAATTGCGGCTCGCGCCCGCGAAAGGCTTTGAAGGACTCCATGGCCGGGCGGCTGCCGCCTTTTTCCAAAATCGCTTCGCGGTAGCGGCGCCCGGTTTCGGGGTTGGCTTCGCCGCCGGGCAGGGCGGTTTCCTCAAAAGCCGCATAGGCGTCGGCGCTCAAGACTTCGGCCCATTTGTAGCTGTAATAGCCGGCCGCATAGCCACCGGCAAAAATGTGGCTGAAGCTGTGCGCCGTGCGGTTCCAGCTGGGCGGCTGCAACACGGCGATCTCGTCGCGCACTTCGGCGAGCACGCCCATAAAGTCGGCACCGGCCGCCGCTTCGCTGTGCAGGCGCATGTCGAACAGGGCGAACTCGATCTGGCGCAGGGTTTGCAGGCCGCTTTGGAAATTCTTGGCCGCCAGCATCTTGTCAAAGAGCGCGCGTGGCAGCGGCTCGCCGGTATCGACATGGGCGGTCATGTGGCGCAGCACGCTCCACTCCCAGCAGAAGTTTTCCATGAACTGGCTGGGCAGCTCCACCGCGTCCCATTCGACGCCGCTGATGCCTGCGATGTCGCGCTCGTTGACCTGGGTCAGCATGTGGTGCAGGCCGTGGCCGCATTCATGGAAGAGCGTGATCACGTCGTCATGGGTCAGCAGCGGCGGCTTGCCGCCCACGCCTTCGGCAAAGTTGCACACCAAGTGGGCCACCGGGGTTTGCAGGGCTGTGCGGTCCGGGCGCAGCCAGCGGGTGCGCACATCGTCCATCCAGGCACCGCCGCGCTTGCCTGCGCGTGCGCCCGGGTCGAGGTAGAACTGGCCGAGTAACACGCCGCCACGCTCGATCCGGTAAAACTCTACCGCCGGGTGCCAGACCGGCGCGCTGTCGCGGCGGATGCTGACTTCGAACAGGGTTTCCACGATCTTGAACAAGCCGGCCAGCACCTGCGGCGCGGGGAAGTAGTTTTTGACTTCCTGCTCGCTGAAGGCATAGCGCGCCTCCTTGAGCTTCTCGCCGATGAAGGGCCAGTCCCAGGCCTGCGGGTCGGCTAGCGCCAGGTGCTCGGTGGCAAAGGCGCGCATTTCAGCCACATCTTTTTCGGCAAAGGGGCGGGCGCGGGCGGCCAGATCGCGCAAAAAGCCGGTGACTTCCTCGCTGGACTGCGCCATTTTGGCTGCCAGCGAGACGGCGGCAAAGTGCGGATAACCCAGCAGCGCGGCTTCTTCCTGGCGCAAGGCCAGGATTTCCCGGACCAGCGCGCTGTTGTCCTGCGCGGCGTGGGCACCCTGGTCCGATGCGCGGGTCACATAGGCGCGGTAGACCTGCTGGCGCAGCGCGCTGCTGCGGGCGAACTGCATGACCGGCAGGTAGCAAGGCATCTTGAGGCTGAGTTTGTGGCCCTGCGCGCCCTCGGCCTGTGCGGCGGCGCGGGTGGCATCCAGCACGTCTTGCGGCACGCCATCGAGTTCTTCGCTGCTGACCAGCAAAGACCATTGGTCGGTGGCGTCGAGCACGTTTTCACTGAACTTCTGGCTCAGTTCGGCCTGGCGTTCCTGGATCGCGGCAAAGCGCGCTTTGGCATCGCCCGTGAGCTCCGCGCCGCTGAGCACAAAGTTGCGCAAGGCCAGTGTGCGGGCGCGCTGCTGCTCGGCGTTGAGTGTGGACGGGTCGATGGCTTTGTATTGGGCGTACAGCCGTTCGTCTGCGCCCAGCCGGGTCCAGAACTCGGTCACGCGCGGCAAGGCAGCGTTATAGGCTGCGCGCAACTCGGGCGTGTCTGCAACCGCGTTCAAGTGGCCTACCGCGCCCCAGGCGCAGCCGAGTCGCTCACCGGCGACATCGAGCACGCGCGCAATAGCGTTCCAGTCCGCCGGGAAATCGCTGGCAGTCACGCTTTGCAGCGCTGCTTCGGCTTCGGCCAGCAAGCTGTCCAAGGCCGGGGCCACATGGTCGGGGCTGATGCGGTCGAAAGCGGGCAGGTGGTCAGGGGCGAGCAGGGGATTCATAGAAGGCGTGCGGATGCAGATGCGGGATGCCGGGTCACGCGCTGGCGCGCTCGGCGGATTCCAGGGTGTTGACCAGCAGCATGGTGATGGTCATGGGCCCGACGCCGCCGGGAACCGGGGTGATGTAGCCCGCTACCTGGGACACACCGGCGTAGTCCACGTCGCCGCAGAGTTTGCCCTCGTCGTTGCGGTTCATGCCCACGTCGAGCACCACCGCGCCGGGTTTGACCATGTCGGCGGTGAGCACATTGCGCTTGCCCACGGCGGCGACGATGACATCGGCTTGCAGCGTCATGGCCTTGAGGTCTTTGGTGGCGCTGTGGCAGATGGTGACCGTGGCGTTTTGTTGCAGCAGCATCATGGCCATGGGCTTGCCCACGATATTGCTGCGGCCTATCACCACCGCGTGCTTGCCGCGCAGCGGGTAGCCGATGCTCTCCAGCATCTTCATGCAGCCGTAGGGCGTGCAAGGCCAGAAGCCCGGCTGGCCGACCATGAGCGCGCCGGCGCTGGCGATATGAAAGCCGTCTACGTCTTTGGCCGGGCTGATGAATTCGATGACCTTGTTGGCGTCGATGTGCGCGGGCAACGGCAGCTGCACCAGGATGCCGTGGATGCTGTCGTCGTGGTTGAGCGCGTCGATGCGCGCCAGCAGATCGGCCTCGCTCATGCTTGCGTCGTAACGCTCCAGCACCGAGTGCATGCCGGCTTCGGTACAGCTTTTGACCTTGTTGCGCACATAGACCTGCGAGGCCGCGTTTTCGCCCACCAGAATCACGGCCAGGCCAGGGGTCACACCTTTGGCTTTCAGCGCAGTGACGCGGCGCGCCACGTCGGTGCGGAGTTGTGCGGAGAGGGCGTTGCCGTCAATGATCTGGGCGCTTGCGTGGGTCATGGTTGTTCTCGGTTGTTAAAGTGGGTTCATGGTGCAACACGGGTTGTGGCGGGCGCAGCCTGTATGCGTAGTGCTCGGACGCAAATGCGACCTCTGCGCGGGGTGTCAGACCGGCCGTGACGAATCAGCCAGCGGCGTTGGCGTTGCCTTTGCCGGGGCTTTGCGCCAGCGCAATGCGCAGCAGGTCGGCAACGGTTTTCGCGCCGAGCTTTTCCATGATGTTGGCGCGGTGCGCTTCCACGGTTTTGATGCTGATATTCAGGTCGTCGGCGATTTGCTTGTTGAGCCGGCCTGCGACGATGCGCTCCAGCACCTGCGCCTCGCGGGTGGTCAGCTTGGCCAGCAGCGACTCGCGGTTGAGCGTGGTCTGGTACTCGGCAAAGTTGTCGCGTGCCACGGCCAGCATTTGCTCGACCAGCCGCACCAACTCTTCTTCGCGGAAGGGCTTTTGGACAAAGTCGATCGCGCCCTTTTTCATGGTCTCCACGGCCATGGGCACATCGCCGTGGCCGGTGATAAAGACGATGGGCAGGGGGGAGCGCAGGTCTACCAGGCGGTTTTGCAGCTCCATGCCACTCATGCCATCCATGCGGATGTCCACAATCAGGCAGGCCAGTTCACGCGGGTCGTAGCGGCTCAGAAAAGACTCCGCCGAATCGAAGCAGCGCACCCGGTAGTCTTTGCCCTCGAGCAGCCACTGCAAGGAATCGCGCACGGCTTCGTCATCGTCCACCACGAAAACAGTACCTTTTTTGGGGATCAGGCTCATGGGTGCAACTCAGTGTTCAACAGTGGATCGGGCACGCTCGATGGCGGGAAGCGCCGCATCCAGGGGTATCCAGAAAGCGAACCGGCAACCCAGGATGGTCGGACCATTGTAGATGTTCTCCGCCTGGATACGGCCCCGGTGCGACTCGATGATGGAGCGGCACAGGCTCAGGCCCATGCCCATGCCGTCCGACTTGGTGGTGTAGAAGGCTTCGTACAGGCGCTCCATGACGCCGGGCGCGATGCCCAGGCCGGTGTCGCTGACGGCGAATTGCACCACCGCGTGGCCATCGGCCTGGGTCAAGCCCACGCGCAAATCCACCACACGTTGCTGCGCCGGGCGGGCCGCCGCCTCTATGGATTCCGCGGCATTGCGCAACAGGTTGATCAGCACTTGCTGGATCAGAATCGGATCGACCCGCAACGCGGGCAAATCGGGTGCGACATAGTGGTTCAGGCGGACGTTGAAACGCCGGGTTTCCATCTCCGCCAACTCCAGCGCCTCGTCCACCATATGGCTGACCGATGAGGCGGCCAAATTGGGTTCGCTGCGTTTCACAAACTCGCGTATGCGCTGGATGATCTGGCCCGCGCGTTGCGCCTGGCGCGTGGTTTTCTCCAGCGCGCCCAGCAGCTCTTCCTCGCTGATTTGCTGCGCCTTGATGCGCGAGACCATGCCCACACAATAGTTGTTGATGGCGGTCAGCGGTTGGTTGAGCTCGTGCGCCACGCTGGAGGCCATTTCGCCCATGGTGATCATGCGGCTGGCCGATTGCGCGCGCTCGGCCTGGATGGCGGCTTGTTCCTCGGCCATGCGCCGCGCCGTGATGTCGGTGGCAATCACCATTTGCGCCAGCCGCCCGTCCACCCAGCTGAGGTAGCGGGTGCGCACTTCCAGCCATTTACCCAGCGCGGGAATGAAAATTTCGGCGTTTTCGGCTTCATGTTCCGTCAGCGTGGCCAAGGGGAATCCGGCCAGGGAGTCGACCGCGTCGCTGGACTCATCGTTGCCCCGGCTGGGTGCCACGCCGGCTTCGGCCGCCAGTTGCAGGTGCCCGCCCACATGCGCGTTGAACCACTGGCGGTAGGTGCGGTTGGCAAACAGCAGCTCGTCGCTGCCCAGCGGCGCGACTGAGATTGACGCCTCCAGCGCCTCCAGCACCGTGGTGAAGCGGCGGTGGGCGCGCGAGAGCTCTTCGCGGATCCGGTTCGGCTCCGTGATGTCGGTCATTGAGGTCACCCACCCGGTCTGGGTGCCAAAACCATCGATCAGCGGTGCCACATACAGGCGCGCGTCAAACAGGTTGCCGTCGCGGCGCTTGACGCGCACCTGCACGCCGCCGGGCTGGGTTTGTCCGCTGAGTTCCTTGGCCAGCAGGTCATGCAAATTGGCGCGGTCTTCATCGGGCCAATAGGGGAAGGGTGCACTTTGGCCCACCAGATCGGTATCGCTCCAGCCCGTCATCTGGCAAAACGCAGCGTTCACAAAAGTGATGCGGCCCTGCAGGTCCATGGC
>CANCTD010000087.1 GCA_947380945.1 Comamonadaceae bacterium | reverse complement strand
ATGCCGCCTTGCACGTCCACGATGTAGTCGTGGGCCAGTTTGTCCAGCGCGTTGGTAGTAACCCCGGGCACCACGAAGGGGGTGAGGTAATCCAGCACTTCGGCGGCCAGCCGTCCGGCCAGGCGCATGCCCGCGATGCCGTCGGCGTCTTTGTAGGTGATTGTCATGGGCGGGATTATCCCATCGCACCCGCTTGGCACCCGCCCCGGCGCGGGCACAATGGAGGCGAATTGCAAGGAGCCGGTGTGGCAGAAAATATTTCACAGGATGTCGGCGCGATGGGCCTGGGCCAGTTCGCATACGCCAACAACAGCAACCGCTTTCTGGCGGCCCCGCCGCTTGCCGGGCAGCGGTTTGCGCTGGCCGGCGTGCCCTTTGACGGCGCGGTCACCAACCGGCCCGGTGCGCGCTTTGGCCCCCAGGAAATCCGCCGCGCCAGTTTGATGCTGTGCGACGCGATCCATCCGGTGTTTGGCGTCTCGCCGCTGGACCTGCTGGGCGACGCCGGTGATATGCGCCTGCCCAATGCTTCGGGCTTGCCGCTGGTGCGTGAGGCGATCCAAGCCGCGGCTGCGGCGCTGATGGCGCAGCACCACTGCGTGTTTTTAGGCGGCGACCATTCGGTGACCCTGCCCTTGCTGCGGGCCGCGCACGCGCAATACGGACCGCTGGGTCTGGTGCACTTTGACGCGCACTGCGACACCTGGGAGGACCATTTCGGCGAGCCCTCGGGCCACGGAACCTGGACTTATGAAGCCATTCAAGAAGGCCTGGTCAGCCCGGCCCATACGGTGCAAATCGGCTTGCGCTCGGCGGGTGAGCGTGCGGCGCGCGAATACGTCAAAGACCAGGGGGGCCTGATTTTTACCGCCCGCGACCTGCGCGGCTGCGATGGTCCGGGCCTGGCCCCGGTGCTGCAAGCCATACGTACCCGCATGGGCGACCGGCCCTGTTACCTGACCCTGGACATCGATTGCCTGGACCCGGCATTTGCCCCCGGCACGGGCACGCCCGAGCCCGGCGGTTTGAGCAGTTCGCAGTTGCTGACGTTTTTGGAGGACTTGGCCCCTATGAACTGGGTGGGCATGGATTGCGTGGAAGTGGCACCGGCTTATGACCACGCCGAATTGACCAGCAACGTGGCGGCGCACTGCGTTTGGACCTATTTGTGCGGCCAGGCGGCCAAGGGACCGGTCTGATGTGGAGCGCTGCGGGCCGTCGCGCCGATTTTTTGCGCCGCGACGCGCAGCTCAACGTCCGCAACTACTACGAGGCCAGCGTGCTGCGCGATCCGCCCGCACCACCCCTGCAGGGCGATCTGGCGGTGGATGTGATGGTGGTGGGAGCTGGCTTTTCCGGCTTGTCGGCGGCTATCGAGCTGGCGCGGCGCGGCTACCAGGTGGCGGTTCTGGAGGCGCAGCAGGTCTGCGGCGGGGCATCGGGGCGCAATGGCGGCCAGACGATTGCCGGGTTTGCGGGCGGGCAGCAAGAGTGGGAGCGGCAACTGGGCCGGGCGGACGCCCGCAGCGCCTGGGATGTGTCGCTGGCCGCGCTGGACCTGCTGGATGCGCGCATCGCCGAGTTCGGCATTGACTGCGACCGCCGCGCGGGCTACCTGTATGTGGCGGATTCAGCGCGCAAGGCGCGTGCGCTGGAAGCGGAGTTCACCCAACTGCAGCGGGATTACGGCTTTGCCACCGAGCTGGTGCACGGGCCGGAACTGCGCCGCTGGATCAACAGCCCGCGTTACTGCGCCGCTGCGTATGAGCGGCGCTCTGGTCACCTGCATCCCCTGAAATACGGCCTGGGTCTGGCGCGCGCTGCGCGCAGCCTGGGCGTGCGGATTTTTGAGAACACAGCGGTGCGCAGCCTGGACCAGGGCGCAGAGCTGCTGGCCCGCACCGACGGCGGGCAGGTCCGGGCGCGCTTTGCGGTTCTGGCAGGCAATTACAGCTTGCATGCGCACGGCCCTGAACTGGCCCCGGCGGTCAACCGGCGCATCATGCCGGTAGGCACTTACATCCTGGGCACAGCGCCTTTGGGTGAAGAGGTCTGCCGGGAGCTGATTCCCAGCGGTGCGGCGGCCTGCGATAACAACTTTGTACTCGACTATTTCCGCTGCAGCGCCGACCACCGCATGCTGTTTGGCGGGCGGGTGAGCTACTCGCAAACCACCCCGCCGAATTTGCAAGCCGTGATGCAGCGGCGCATGGAGCGGGTGTTTCCCCGCCTGCGCGGCACGGCGGTGGAATACCTGTGGGGCGGGTATGTGGACATCAGCATGAACCGCGCGCCGGATTTCGGCCGGGTGGGCCACAACGTGTATTACCTGCAGGGATTCAGCGGTCACGGCGTGGCGCTCAGCGGGCTGGCCGGTCAGATGGCAGCGCAGGCGATTGCCGGTCAGGCCGAGCGCTTTGACCTGTTTGCCCGCCTGCAGCACCGCGATTTCCCCGGCGGCAGCCTGTTGCGCACGCCCAGCCTGGTGCTGGGAATGGCCTATTACCGCTTGCGGGATATGCTCTGAACTTTCTGATGGAGAAGCTAGCGATGCACGAGCCGCCTGTTCTGGTTTGGCTGCCGGTAGACCGGCGTTATTTGGGCGAAGAAGGAAAGCGTTCGCCGTTTTATGTACTGGGTGAGAAATACGCGCTGGCGCTCAAACACGCGGCGGCTGCCGAGCCTGTGTTGTTCCCGGCGGCCCGGCCCGAGGCCCTGCCGGCCATGTTGTCCATGGTGCACGGCGTTTTGCTGACCGGTTCGCCCGCCAATGTGCACCCTTCGCATTTCGGCGAGGAGGTGACCGATCCGCGCCTGCCGCTGGACCCGCACCGCGACGATCTGACCCTGCCGCTGGTGCGCGCCTGTGTCGCGCAGGGCGTGCCGCTCTTGGGCATTTGCCGGGGTTTTCAGGAAATCAATGTGGCCTTGGGTGGCTCGCTGCACCAGCAGGTCCACCATGTGGACGGCATGGCCGACCACCGCGAGGACCCTCAACTGTCTTACGAAGAACAGTACGGGCTGTCACATGAGGTGCACCTGGTGCCGGACACGCCCTTCCATGCCTGGGCCGGCGGCGCGACCGCGCGGGTTAATTCCTTGCACGGACAGGGCGTGAACCGCTTGGCGCAGGGCTTGAAACCTATGGCACACGCGCCGGACGGTTTGGTGGAAGCCTTTGGTGTCGAGGGTGCACGCAGCTTTGCCTACGCCGTGCAGTGGCACCCCGAATGGCAAACCGCTCAGCACCCGTTTTACAGCGCCATATTTGCGGCCTTTTCCAAGGCCTGCCACACCCGCCGCCAGGAATTGCAGGGAGCCGCAGCGACGGCGCAATGAACCAGCCACGGGGCATGGAAACACAACATAAAGAAAAGGGGACGGCCATGAAAAATCCAACCGACATGAGTTTCAACGACCTGGAGCACTGGCTCAACGAGCGCCGGGTGACCGAGGTCGAGTGCCTGGTGCCCGACTTGACCGGTGTGGCACGCGGCAAGATCCTGCCACGCGAAAAATTCACCGAGGACCGGGGTATGCGCTTGCCGCAGGCGATTGTGGCCATGGGCGTGACCGGTGAGTTTCCCGAGAGCGGGCCGTATTACGACGTGATCGACCCGACCGACAAAGACATGCAACTGCGCCCGGACCCGGGCTCGGTACGCATCGTCCCCTGGGCGACCGACCCGACGGCGCAGGTGATCCACGATTGCTTTGACAACCACGGCAAGCTGGTTCCCTTTGCGCCGCGCAGCGTGCTGCGCCGTGTCTGCGAGTTGTATGCGGCCGAGGGCTTGCAGCCCATCGTCGCGCCCGAATTGGAGTTTTATCTGACGGCGCGCAACACCGACCCGAATACCTTGCTCAAAGCGCCCATAGGCCGCAGCGGCCGCGCCGAGACCTCTCGCCAGGCCTACAGCATTGACGCGGTCAACGAGTTCGATCCGCTGTTTGAGGAAATCTACGACTACTGCGAAAAAATGGAGCTCAACGTCGACACCCTGATCCACGAGGTGGGCGCGGGGCAGATGGAGATCAACTTCTTTCACAACAAGCCACTGGGTCTGGCCGACGAGGTGTTTTTCTTCAAACGCACGGTACGCGAGGCGGCATTGCGCCAGGACATGTACGCCACCTTCATGGCCAAGCCGATTGCCGGCGAACCGGGCAGCGCCATGCATGTGCACCAAAGCCTCCTCGACGTGGCCACCGGCAAGAACGTGTTCAGCAACGAGGACGGCACACCCTCGGAGATGTTCATGCACTACATAGGCGGCTTGCAGCGCTACGTGCCCGCTGCCATGGCGCTGGTCGCGCCCTATGTCAACAGCTACCGCCGCCTGTCCCGCCATACGGCCGCGCCTATCAACATCGAGTGGGGCTATGACAACCGCACCGTGGGCATCCGCTCGCCCATATCGTCACCGGTGGCGCGCCGGGTGGAGAACCGGGTTATTGGTGCCGACGCCAATCCCTATGTGGCCATGGCCATGACGCTGGCCTGCGGTTACCTGGGCCTCAAAAACAAAATCAAACCCAAACCCGAAATGCGCGGGGATGCGTATTTGTCGCCTTATGCGCTGCCGCGCAGCCTGGGCGAGGCGCTGGACTGGTTGCGCAAGGAAAGCGATTTGCATGAGGTGCTGGGCAAAGAATTCATCACCGTCTACACCGAGATCAAGGAGTTGGAATTCGCCGAGTTCATGAAGGTGATTTCCCCCTGGGAGCGCGAACACCTGCTGCTGCACGTCTGAGCTGTGCGGCCGCCCTTCTGTCGATTTGAACCCGAGACATTTCCATGAATACCCTTGTTGACACCCACGCCATCCAGGCCATGGACAGCGCGCATTTTTTGCATCCCTTCACCGATTTCCAGGACCTTAATTCCCGGGGCGCGCGCGTCATCACCCGCGCCGAAGGCATTTACATCTGGGACTCCGAGGGCCACAAAATCCTCGACGGCATGAGCGGCCTGTGGTGCGTGAACGTGGGCTATGGCCGGCGTGAACTCGCCGACGCCGCGCACCGCCAGATGCTGGAGCTGCCCTACTACAACAGCTTTTTCCAGACCACCAATGTGCAGGCCGCTACGCTGGCGGCCAAGCTCGCGTCGCTGGCGCCCACGGTAGGAGGGCGCAGTTTCCAGCACGTTTTTTATTCGTCCAGCGGCAGCGAGAGTAACGATTCCAACGTGCGCATGGTGCGCCGCTACTGGGACTTGCTGGGCCAGCCGCAGCGCAAAATCATCATCAGCCGCCAGAACGCCTACCACGGCAGCACCATGGCCGGCGCCTCGCTGGGCGGTATGAGCGGCATGCACGCGCAGGGCGACTTGCCGATTCCCAACATCTGCCACATCCAGCAGCCCTACCATTTTGAGAACGCGCTGCCCGGCGAGAGCGAGGCCGATTTCGGCATACGCGCCGCTGGCTGGTTGGAGCAGCGCATCCTGGAACTCGGACCGGAAAAGGTGGCGGCCTTCATCGGCGAGCCGGTGCAAGGCGCAGGCGGCGTGATCATTCCCCCCGCCACCTACTGGCCCGAGATCCAGCGCATCGTCGACAAGTACGGCATCCTGCTGATCAGCGACGAGGTGATTTGCGCCTTTGGCCGCCTGGGCCACTGGTTTGCGTATGAAAAATTCGGTTACCGCCCCGATCTGGTGACCTTCGCCAAGGCTGTGACCAGCGGCTACATCCCCCTGGGCGGCGTCATGGTGGGCGACCGCGTTGCCAAGGTGCTGATCGAGCAGGGCGGCGAGTTCAACCACGGCTACACCTACAGCGGCCATCCAGTAGCCTGCGCCGTAGCCCTGGCCAATTTGGCGGTGATGGAGAACGAGAACCTGGTGACGCGCGTGCGCGACGATATCGGCCCCTACCTGGCGGAGCACTTCACGCGGCTGGCGGAGCACCCGCTGGTGGGCCAGGCCCAGACCTGCGGCCTCATGGCGGGCCTGGTTTTGGTGCAGGACAAGGCGAAAAACACGCCGTTCGCCCCGGATTTGGGCGTGGGCATGGTTTGCCGCCGCCATTGTTTTGCCAACGGCCTGGTGATGCGCGCCGTGGGCGACCGCATGATCATCGCCCCGCCGCTGACGATCAGCCACGCCGAGATTGACGAGATGATGGCGCTTATAGTGCGTTGTCTGGATCTGACTTTGGAAGAAGTGCAGCGCAAGGGTTGGAAGCCGTAGTCCCGCGCGTGGGCCTGATGTTTGGAACGCTATTTGCTCTGGAGAACAACATGAATACTGGTAGCCTGTTTCGCCATTTTTTCCGTTCGCTAACCGCTGTTGCGGTCGCGGTGTGCGCAGTGGGGGGGCTGGCATCCGGCCCGGCACAGGCGCAGGAAGAGAAAGTTCTCAACATCTACAACTGGTCGGACTACGTGGCCGTGGACACGATTGCCAATTTCGAGAAGGAAACCGGCATCAAGGTGCGCTACGACACCTACGACAACAACGAAATCCTGCACGCCAAGCTGGTGGCTGGCAAAACCGGCTACGACATCGTGGTGCCCTCGTCGACTTTCGCCCGCTTGCAGATGGACGGCGGCCTGTTGATGAAACTGGACAAGGCGCAACTGCCCAATCTGAAAAACCTGGACCCGGATATCCAGGCGCAAATCGCCACGATTGATCCGGGCAACCAGTACCTGGTGAACTGGTTGTGGGGCTACACCACCATCGGCATCAACACCGCCAAGGTCAAGGCAGCCCTGGGCTCCGAGCCCATGCCGGCCAATGCCTGGGAACTGTTTTTCAACCCCAAGTACGCCAGCAAGCTCAAAGGCTGCGGCGTCTCGGTATTGGACAGCGCATCGGAAGTCGTTCCCGCAGCCCTGCATTACCTGGGCAAAGACAGTTACAGCAAAAGCGGCGCGGATTACCAGGAGGCGCTGGCTCTTCTTAAGAGCGTGCGGCCCTACATCACCTTGTTCAGTTCTTCGGGCTACATCAACGAAATGGCCAGCGGCTCAATCTGCATGGCCCTGGGTTGGAACGGCGACATCAATATCGCCCGGGCCCGCGCGATCGAAGGCAAGACGGGGCAGGATGTCGTGGCGCTGGTGCCCAAGACCGGCGGCGTTTTGTTCTTTGACATGATGGCGATTACCGCCGACGCGCCGCACCCGAAAAACGCGATGCTGTTCATGAACTACATCATGCGCCCTGAGGTCCATGCCGCGCTGACCAACAAGGTCAAGTACGCCAACCCCAACAAAGAGTCGCGCAAGTTCATAGT
>CANCTD010000086.1 GCA_947380945.1 Comamonadaceae bacterium | reverse complement strand
TAAGGCACGCCAACCTGGCGGGCCAAGAGGATGTGCTCGCGGGTTTGGGGCATGGGGCCGTCAGCGGCAGAACAGACCAAAATGGCGCCGTCCATCTGGGCGGCACCGGTGATCATGTTTTTGACATAGTCGGCGTGGCCGGGGCAGTCCACGTGGGCGTAGTGGCGGTTGGCCGTTTCGTATTCCACGTGGGCGGTGTTGATGGTGATGCCGCGTGCTTTTTCTTCAGGCGCTGCGTCGATCTGGTCGTAGGCTTTGGCTTGGCCGCCGAACTTGGCTGCCAGCACGGTGGTGATGGCTGCTGTCAAGGTGGTCTTGCCGTGGTCAACGTGACCGATGGTGCCCACGTTCACGTGGGGCTTGGTGCGGGTGAATTTTTCTTTTGCCATTTTCAGACTCCAAAAGTTAATGGTTCAAACACTACATGCGACGCTTGCGCAAAACCTAACGATCCCAACGGGATCTCAACCGTGGTGCCCATTGCGGGAATCGGACCCGCGACCTCTCCCTTACCAAGGGAGTGCTCTACCACTGAGCCAAATGGGCAAGAGGGAAAACCGGGTTTTCCCTCGAAAATCTTGTCCGCTTCATCCATGGAATGGAGCGGGGTAGGAGAATCGAACTCCTCGCTTTAGCTTGGAAGGCTAAGGTATTACCACTATACGAACCCCGCTTAAAAGCCGGCACTGGTGGAGAGGGCTGGATTCGAACCAGCGTACTCGTAAGAGGGCAGATTTACAGTCTGCTGCCATTAACCACTCGGCCACCTCTCCAGTCGTGAACCAACGATTATGCCAGTTTTCCGTGCAATGGCGCGATCTTGCGGCGACAAGCCAAACTAAATCGGGTAATCCGCCCGAATTTGATCGACCATGGCGTGCAGCCACTGGTGTTGCAAAGTTTGCGTTTGCGGCAGGGGATGGCGGTACAGCAGGCCATCAGCCGTCAATCCCAGCAGCGGGTGCCCGGCGGCGGCGGCCAGAGCCCGCCCTGCCAAGGCGGAGAACGCCCGGTTCAAACCCCAGGCGCATAGAACCGGGGTGGCCGGGGTGGCGAACCAACGCGCACAGGCATCCCGGCGCCCCGCGCCAAACAGGCTGTGGCCGTCATGCGGGCCGTAGTGATTCAGCTTGGCAACCATTTCTGCGCTTTTGGGGGTTCGCAAATCGCTCAGGTTGAGCACCCGTGCGTGCCGCCAGGGCAAGCCCAGGCCCTGCGCGGCCAACATCAGCCGCATGATCTGGTACTGGGTACGGTCGGGTTGGGCGGCCACCAAAGCGCCAGTGGCGGGCCCGTCCCACAGGGCTTGCAGCGGCTTGGAGCCTCCCGGATTCATCATGATGACCAGCAAGTCGGGTTCGCGGGCGTCGATGTCGGCCAAAGCCCAGCCGCTTGGCGCGATTTCCAGCCGGTCGCGCAAATCCTCCAGCGGGGCATGGGGCCCCGGAGCAATCCGGGCCTGGTAATAGTTCCCGTAAACCGCAAACCCAGAAAGCAGCTCGGCCGCGCCGGTATGGGCATAGGTCGGCGACTGCGGGCCCCGCGACCCGGTCACGGCGCGGGGAAAAACAGCTCCGCCAATGCCTGCCCGGGCTCCGGCGCGCGCATAAAGGCTTCGCCCACCAGAAAGGTGGACACCCCCGCAGCGCCCATGCGCAATACATCCTCGCGGCTGCGGATGCCGCTTTCGGTCACGATGATGCGCTCCGCTCCGACCTGGGCGCGCAGTGCCAACGTCGTCTCCAAGGAGACCTCGAAGGTCTTGAGGTTGCGGTTGTTCACGCCAATCAAGGGCGTGGCGAGTTGCAGGGCGCGCTCCATCTCAGCCGCGTCGTGGACTTCCACCAATACCGCCATGCCCAGGCTGCGGGCAATCGCCTCGAAGTCGCGCATGCGCGCATCGTCCAAACAGGCGGCAATCAAGAGAATGCAATCGGCACCCATGGCCCGCGATTCATAAATTTGGTAGGCATCGACCATGAAGTCTTTGCGCAGCACCGGCAAATGGCAGGAAGCCCGGGCTTGCTTGAGCGCGTCGACGCTGCCCTGAAAAAACTGCACATCGGTGAGCACCGACAAACAGGCTGCACCGTATTCGGCATAGCTTTGCGCAATATCGGCGGGAATGAAATCCTCGCGCAACACGCCTTTGGACGGGCTGGCTTTTTTCACTTCGGCAA
Organism: Comamonadaceae bacterium; assembly: GCA_947380945.1. Taxonomy (GTDB): domain Bacteria; phylum Pseudomonadota; class Gammaproteobacteria; order Burkholderiales; family Burkholderiaceae_C; genus Allorhodoferax. Next base: position 5,212 of record CANCTD010000086.1, on the reverse strand, counting down.
TCACAGCAGGCTGACCCGCTGCAATCTTGCTGCGAATGGCACCGACAAAGTCGCGGGTCAACACGCGCGATTCGGCGTCGTGCCGGACCAATTCCAGCGATTTGCGTTTGCGTGCAGCAGCCACCTCCTGGTGTTTGACGGCGACGATGGTTTCCAGGATGTCTGACATGGTTGGGTCCAAAAGGTGTTCAGGCCGAAGCCAGGGTCTGCGACAGCGCGACCAGCGCGTCGAGTTTGGCGCGCGCCGCGCCGCTGGCAATCGCCTGGCGCGCAAGCGCCATTCCGGCGGCGATACCAGGGGCCACGTTGGCCGCATACAAAGCAGCCCCGGCGTTGAGCGCCACGATATCCGCCGCAGGCCCGGGGACATTGTCCAAGACCTGCAAGAGCATGGCTTTGGATTCCTGCGCGGTTTGCACCTTGAGCGCGCGGCTGCTGGCCATCACGAGGCCGAAGTCTTCGGGGTGGATTTCGTACTCGCTGACCACGCCGTCCCGGAGCTCGCCCACCAGGGTTGACGCGCCTAGACTGATCTCGTCCATGCCGTCGCGCCCGTACACCACCAGCGCATGCTGCGCGCCCAGGCGTTGCAAGGCACGCACCTGGATACCGACCAGATCGGCGTGGAACACCCCCATCAGAATGTGGGGCGCGTTCGCAGGATTGGTCAACGGGCCCAGGATGTTGAACAGGGTCTTCACGCCGAGTTCGCGCCGCACCGGCGCGACGTTTTTCATCGCCGGATGGTGGTTGGGCGCAAACATAAAACCCACGCCCTGCTGCGCAATGCACTGTGCAATCGCCGCGGGCGACAAATTGATGTGCAGCCCCAGGGCTTCCAGCACATCGGCGCTGCCGCTTTTGCTGCTCACGCTGCGCCCGCCGTGCTTGCTGACCTTGGCCCCGGCCGCAGCCGCCACGAACATGGCGCAGGTCGAAATGTTGAAGGTATGTGAGCCATCACCGCCGGTGCCCACAATGTCCACCAAGTGGGTGGTATCGGCCACCTCGACCTTGGTCGAAAATTCGCGCATCACCTGTGCCGCAGCGGTGATTTCGCCAATGGTTTCCTTCTTCACCCGCAAGCCGGTCATGAGCGCGGCCAGCAAAACCGGCGACACCTCACCGGCCATGATCTGGCGCATGAGGTGCAGCATTTCGTCGTGAAAAATTTCGCGGTGCTCGATGGTGCGTTGCAGCGCTTCCTGGGGCGTGATGGTGCTTGCGTGTTGCATAAGCGTGTTTCCTGCGGCAATCAAGGCTGTTGCGCAAAAGCGCGGATGGCCGCAATGGCGCGGTCAATCCCGGCCGCGTCCACATCCAGGTGCGTGACAAAGCGCAGCCCTATCATGCCGGTGGCCAAGACCCCGGCGTCCTTCAGGTACGCGAGCAAAGCCGGACCGCGCCCTTCGGTTACATCCAGAAAAACGATATTGGTCTGCGCCGAACGCACGGACAAACCCGGCAAACCCTGCAAGCCCGCCGCCAGGCGCTGCGCCATTGCATGGTCCTGCTGCAAGCGCTCCACGTGCTTATCCAGCGCGTACAGCGCGGCCGCAGCCACAACGCCGGCCTGGCGCAAGCCGCCACCGGTCATCTTGCGGATACGGTGCGCGCGCGCAATCAATTCCTTGGAACCGCACAGCGCAGAGCCCATGGGCGCACCCAGGCCCTTGCTGAAACACACCGACACGCTGTCAAACACGTCGGTGATGCGGCGCAAGGCGGCCACGGCGTCGCCACCCTCGCCGGCATTCGCCACCGCCGCGTTAAACACGCGTGCGCCGTCCAGATGCACTGCCAGCCCCTGCGCGCGCGCCAGCGCGGCGGCAGCGGTCAGGTAGTCGTGTGGCATCACATGGCCATTCCAGGTGTTTTCCAAACACAGCAAGCGGGTACGCGCAAAGTGCGCGTCGTCGGGCTTGATGGCATTGGCAATGTCGGCCAGCGCCATGCGGCCCTGCGCGTCCTGCAGCAAAGGCTGGGGTTGAATGCTGCCCAGCACCGCTGCGCCGCCGCCTTCGTAACGGTAGGTGTGCGCGAGCTGGCCCACGATGTACTCGTCGCCGCGCTGGCAATGCGCCAACAAACCGCACAAATTGCTTTGCGTGCCCGTGGGCATATAAAGCGCCGCCTCTTTGCCGGTCATGGCCGCGATACGCTCCTGCAAAGCGGTCACGGTCGGGTCGTCACCAAACACGTCGTCGCCCACCTCGGCGTCGAACATGGCCTGGCGCATGGCAGGCGTGGGGCGGGTCACGGTGTCGCTGCGCAAATCAACGATGGTGTTCATCGCATGTCCTTCAGTTCAAAAAGTTCTTCAGCATCGCGTGGCCGTGCTCGGTCAGGATGCTTTCCGGGTGAAACTGCACGCCTTCCATGCGCACCGCGTGGGCAAGACCGGTGTGGCGCACGCCCATGATTTCACCATCATCGGTCCAGGCCGTAATCGCCAACTCCGGGGGGCAGCTGCTGCGCGCGATGGCCAGCGAGTGGTAGCGGTTCACCGTGAACTGCGGCGGCAAGCCGGCGAACACACCTTCCTGCGTCGTAGTGATCACGCTGGTTTTGCCGTGCATCAAAGTCTGCGCCCGCACGATGGTGCCGCCCAAGGCCGCACCAATGCTCTGGTGACCCAGGCACACGCCCAGAATCGGCAGCTTGCCCATGAAGTGGCGGATGGCCGGAACCGATATGCCCGCTTCGTTGGGTGAGCACGGGCCAGGGGACACGACCAAGCGGTCGGGTGCGCGGGCGGCAATGCCTTCCAAAGTAATCTCGTCATTGCGAAACACTTCCACCTGCGCACCGAGTTCGCCGAAGTACTGCACGATGTTGTAGGTGAAGCTGTCGTAGTTGTCGATCATCAAAAGTTTCATGGCTTACTCCAATCCCTGCTCGACCAACTCCGCCGCGCGCAGCAGCGCACGCGCCTTGTGCTCGGTCTCGGCCCATTCCATTTCGGGCACGCTGTCGGCCACCACACCCGCGGCCGCCTGCACATACAGCGTCTGGTTTTTCACAATACCGGTGCGAATGGCAATCGCCACATCCATATCACCTGCGTAGCTCAAATAACCACACGCGCCCCCGTAAATCCCGCGTTTGGTGGGTTCAAGCTGGTCTATCAATTCCATGGCGTGCACTTTGGGCGCGCCCGTCAAGGTACCCGCCGGGAAGGTAGCGCGCAGCACATCCATATTGCGCATGCCCGGGTTCAGCAAACCCTCTACGTTGCTCACGATGTGCATCACATGGCTGTAGCGCTCCACGCAAAACGCGTCGGTCACCTTGACCGTGCCGGTTTGGGCGATGCGGCCGATGTCGTTGCGCGCCAGATCAATCAGCATCACATGCTCGGCGCGCTCCTTGGGGTCGCCCACCAGTTCGGCCTCGGCTGCTATGTCTTGCTCGGGCGTGGCGCCGCGCGGGCGGGTGCCGGCCAAGGGGCGGATGGTGACTTTGGTGGCCGGGCCATCCGCTGCGCTCACCGACTCCTGGCGCACCAGAATTTCGGGGCTGGCGCCGACCACATGGAAGTCGGCACTCGCATCGGCGCTGGCACCGCTGAAGTTGTAGTAATACATATAGGGGCTGGGATTGAGCGAGCGCAGCGCGCGGTACAGGCTCAAGGGCGCAGCGGTATAGGGCTTTTTGATGCGCTGGCCGACTTGCACCTGCATGAAGTCGCCCCCGGCAATCAGGTCTTTGGCGCGCAAGACTGCGGCCAGGTAATCGGCCTTGGCGAAGTCGCGCCGGGCCGGTTGCACCGGGCCGGGCACCACCTGCGGCACCCGCACGGCCCGGCTGAGTTGTGCTTTGAGCGCGGCCAGCCGCGCAGTCCCGCGGGCATAGGCCTGCGGCGCTGCCGGGTCCACGTACACCATCAGGTGCAACTTGCCCGACAGGTTGTCGATCACCGCCAGCTCTTCGCATTGCAGCAGCAAAATATCCGGGCAATGCAACTCATCAGGCGGGCAACTGGCCTCCAGCTTTTTCTCGATGTAGCGCACCACGTCGTAGCCGAAGTAGCCCGCAAGGCCGCCGCAAAAACGCGGCAAACCCGGCTGCAGCGCAACCTTGAAACGGGTTTGGTAATCGGCAATGAAATCCAGCGGATTACGGTCTGAAGTTTCGACCACCGCGCCATCGGTCACCACCTCGGTGCGCGCCTGCGCACCAAAGCCGCTGCTGCGCAAAAAGGTACGGGCCGGCAAACCGATAAAGCTGTAGCGGCCGAAGCGTTCGCCACCGACCACCGATTCCAGCAAAAAAGTGAATGGGGCGTTGTCGGTGAGCTTGAGGTAGAGGGAAAGCGGGGTTTCCAGGTCCGCAAAGGCTTGCGCCAGCAGCGGTATGCGGTTGTAACCCTGGGCTGCCAGGGTTTGAAATTCGGTCTCGGTGGTCACGGTAGCCAGGCCTTTGCAAGTTCAGCGTCGCCCACATGGCGTCTATGCGCCCATAGGGGACAGGGGAAGGGGGTTTGGGCGGATCGCATCCGCCGCCGGACGTGCCGCTTGGGGTGCTACGGAAACCGGGCTTGCGAGCGGTCTATACAGCCGTCATCGCAAGCAAGCGCGTATCACTGCGCGGGCACACAGGGGCAGGTCCGCCAGGGCCAGGCTCCCCGGTCACTACAACCTGTGATGCTGATGCGGTGAATAAACATGGGGTTCAGTGTAGCAAAGCAAAACGGCTAGACCCCGCGCGCCCGGTCGGCGTGGAAGCGGGCGACGAAGCCGCCAAAGCTTGCGGCGTCGAGCGCGGCGCGGACTTCGCGCATCAGGTTGACGTAGTAATGCAGGTTGTGGATGCTGGCCAGCATGGGGCCCAGCATTTCGCCGCAGCGGTCCAGGTGGTGCAAATAGGCGCGGCTGAAGCCCTCGCGCCCGCCGTCGTCCCAAGACACACCGCTGTTGCCGGCGCAGGCGTAGCAGGTGCAGGTGGTGTCCAGCGGCTGGGGGTCGCTTTTGTGGCGGGCGTTGCGGATTTTCAGGTCGCCAAAGCGGCTAAACAGCGTGCCGTTGCGCGCGTTGCGCGTGGGCATCACGCAGTCAAACATGTCGATGCCGTTTTGCACACCGGCGATCAGGTCTTCGGGCGTGCCCACGCCCATCAGGTAGTGCGGCTTGTGGGCGGGCAGCTTGGGACCGATGTGCTTGAGCAGGCGCAGCATGTCTTCCTTGGGCTCGCCCACCGACAGGCCGCCCAC
>CANCTD010000085.1 GCA_947380945.1 Comamonadaceae bacterium | reverse complement strand
CTGAAAAAACCCTGGCGCACTTGCACGGCACCTGCGCCGCCGCAGGTCGCGCAGGTCTTGGCCTGGGTGCCGGGCTTGGCACCGGTGCCGGAGCAGACCTCGCAGTTTTCATGCGTGGGCACGCGGATTTGTGCGTCCTTGCCCTTGGCAGCTTCTTCGAGCGTGACTTCCATCGCATAGCTCAGGTCGCCACCGCGAAACACCTGGCGTCCGCCACGGCCGCGCTGTTGCTGCTGGCCGAACATTTCGCCAAAAATATCGCCGAACGCTTCGGCAAATCCGCCAAAGCCTTCCGCGCCCGGGCCGCCGCGCATATTCGGGTCCACGCCAGCGTGGCCGTGCTGGTCGTAGGCGGCGCGCTTTTGCGGGTCCGACAGCATCTCATAGGCTTCTTTGGCCTCTTTGAATTTGACCTCGGCTTCCTTGGCGGCTTCACCCTGGTTGCGGTCGGGGTGGAACTTCATCGCCAGCTTGCGGTAGGACTTTTTGATTTCCTCGTCCGAAGCGTTCTTGGGCACACCCAAGATCTCGTAAAAATCGCGTTTAGCCATACGTAAAACGTGCCCTTGAGAACAGAAAAAGCCGCGTTGACCACCCGGGGGTGCTCAACGCGGCGCTTGGCGCAGCGGATTGCCTGCGCTGGGTATCAGCCCTTCTTCACTTCTTTCACTTCCGCGTCGACCACGTTGTCGTCTGCGGGTTTGGCCTGCTGCTCGCCACCGGCGTTGCCGCCCGCTGCCTCGGCCGCTTGCTTGGCTTGCATCTCGGCATAAACTTTTTCGCCCAGCTTCTGGCTGGCTTCCATGAGCGCCGTGCTCTTGCTGCTGATGCTGTCTTTATCGTCGCTTTTGATCACGGCTTCCAGGTCTTTGATCGCCGCTTCGATCTTGTCCTTTTCGCCGGCATCGAGCTTGTCGCCGTGCTCGGTCAGGCTTTTCTTGACGCTGTGGATGTTGGCATCGGCTTCGTTGCGCGCCTGAATCAATTCCAGCTTCTTCTTGTCGTCTGCGGCATTGAGCTCGGCGTCTTTCACCATTTGCTGGATCTCGGCTTCGGTCAGACCCGAGTTGGCCTTGATGGTGATCTTGTTTTCCTTGCCCGTTCCCTTGTCTTTTGCGCCCACATGCAAGATGCCGTTGGCGTCGATGTCAAAAGACACTTCGATTTGCGGCGTGCCGCGCGGCGAAGGCGGAATGCCCTCCAGGTTGAACTCACCCAGCGACTTGTTGGCAGATGCCATTTCGCGCTCGCCCTGGAAAACTTTGATCGTCACGGCGGGTTGGTTGTCATCCGCTGTCGAGAAGGTTTGTGCGAACTTGGTCGGGATGGTGGTGTTCTTCGTGATCATCTTGGTCATCACGCCACCCAGGGTTTCGATGCCCAGGGACAGCGGCGTCACGTCCAAGAGCAGCACATCTTTGCGGTCACCGGAGAGCACCTGGCCTTGAATGGCAGCGCCCACGGCCACCGCTTCATCGGGGTTCACGTCCTTGCGCGGCTCTTTGCCGAACAGCTCTTTGACCTTTTCCTGCACCTTCGGCATACGCGTCATGCCGCCGACCAAAATCACATCATGGATGTCCGCCACGCTCACGCCGGCGTCTTTGATGGCCATGCGGCAAGGGGCAATCGTGCGCTCGATCAGCTCTTCGACCAGGCTCTCGAGCTTGGCGCGGGTGAGCTTGATGTTCAGGTGTTTCGGGCCGGTGGCGTCTGCCGTGATGTAGGGCAGGTTGACATCGGTTTGCGAACTGCTGGAGAGCTCAATCTTGGCTTTCTCAGCCGACTCTTTCAGGCGTTGCAGCGCGAGCACGTCTTTGCTCAGGTCCACGCCCTGCTCTTTTTTGAACTCGCCGATGATGAAGTCGATGATGCGCTGGTCAAAGTCCTCGCCACCCAGGAAGGTGTCGCCGTTGGTCGACAGCACTTCGAACTGCTTTTCGCCATCGACATCGGCAATTTCGATGATGGACACGTCAAACGTGCCGCCACCCAGGTCATACACCGCGATCTTGCGGTCGCCTTTTTCGTTCTTGTCCAGGCCGAATGCCAATGCGGCTGCGGTGGGCTCGTTGATGATGCGCTTGACATCCAAACCGGCAATACGGCCAGCGTCTTTGGTGGCCTGGCGCTGCGCGTCGTTGAAGTAGGCGGGGACCGTGATCACGGCGTCAGTGACTTCTTCGCCCAGGTAATCCTCGGCGGTTTTCTTCATTTTGCGCAGGATGTCGGCGCTGACCTGTTGCGGCGCCATGCGGTTGCCGCGCACTTCCACCCAAGCGTCACCGTTGTCGGCAGCGGCAATCTTGTAGGGCATCAGGTCGATGTCCTTTTGCACTTCTTTTTCCGAGAACTTGCGCCCGATCAGGCGCTTGACCGCGTACAGCGTGTTCTTGGGGTTGGTGACCGACTGGCGCTTGGCCGATGCGCCAACCAGGACTTCGCCATCTTCCTGGTAGGCGATGATGGACGGCGTGGTGCGTGCGCCTTCGGCGTTTTCGATAACCTTGGCCACATTGCCCTCCATGATGGCCACGCAACTGTTGGTGGTGCCAAGGTCAATGCCGATGATTCTTCCCATGGTGAAACTCCTGCTGATAAATAAAGTCGCTTGCTGGTCCGTGTCTGCGGCACCCGCCGCTGACTGATGTGATGCACTTGGGGATGCGGCCTGCCGAATTCAAGGGCTGGCGCGCATCTTCTGGCTGCCGCCCTGTTTTATTTGGGTGCGGCCACTGTCACCAGAGCCGGACGCAAGACCCGCTCGGAAATCAGATAACCTTTTTGCAGCACCGACACAACAGCATTCGCCTCGTGTTCGGAGGGCACCACGCTGATTGCCTGGTGCTGGTGCGGATCGAACTTGGCACCCGGTGCGGGGTCAATCGCAATCACCTTGTTGCGCTCCAGCGCGCTATTGAGCTGGCGCAGCGTGGCCTGCGCGCCTTCGCGGATCTGCTCGACGCTGGCGTCTTTGATGGCCAGTCCGGCCTCCAGGCTGTCGGCCACGGGCAGCAGGCTCTCGGCAAAACTCTCGACCGCGAACTTGCGCGCCTTGCTGACCTCGTCTTCGGCGCGGCGGCGGCCGTTTTCCACATCGGCCTTGGCACGTAAAAACTGGTCTGCCAGATCGGCGTTTTTGGCCTGCAAAACCGCCAACTCGGCAAGGGCAGCGGCCAGGGGGTCTTCCAGGAATTCGGGCGGGGCGGAACCTGCTTGGGGGTCCTGCGGCGGGATGGGGTGGGGCGTATCACTCATATGGGGGTCCGGTGCGAAGGCAAATCAGCCTTTGAGATGGAGGCGCAGGCCCCGGCTTTCAAGGCCGGGGCCGCAAAAAAAGCGGTGCGCAGCGCGGCTCAGCGCACGCCCAGCAGCTCGACGTCAAATTTCAGGGTCGCATTGGGGGGGATCACGCCGCCTGCGCCGCGCGCGCCGTAGCCCAGGCCCGCCGGGATGATGAGCGTGCGGGCACCGCCAACTTTCATGCCGGCCACGCCTTCGTCCCAGCCTTGGATGACCTGACCGGCACCCAGGCGAAAGGCGAAGGGGTCGCCGCGGTCTTTGCTGGAGTCGAATTTGGCGCCTTGCTCGCCGTCCTGGTAGAGCCAGCCGGTGTAGTGGACCGTGACCTGGTGGCCGGCGGTGGCGACTTCGCCCTCACCGTGGACGGTGTCTTCGTATTGCAGGCCTGAGGCGGATGTATGCATGGTGTTTCCTTTAGGTGGGGTTCAAAAAACGGGTTATGACAAAGTGGCGGTGACTGCCGCCCACAGGGCGGGCGTGGTTTGCGGCAGCACGCCGAACCAGGCTTCAAAGGCCGGACGCGCCTGGTGGATCAGCATGCCCAGGCCCTGCGCCGTCGGGTTGCCGCGCGCGGCTGCAGCCTGCAACAGCGGGGTTTGCAGCGGGGTGTAGACGATGTCGGTCACCAGCGCCGAGGTCGGCAGCGCATCCAGCGCAATGTCCAGCGGGTCCTGGCCTTGCATGCCCTGGCTGGTGGTGTTGACCAGCAGGGCCGCACCGGCCAGCGCGCTGTGGCGCTCCTGCCAGGGGATTGCCTGCAGCCGCGCCGTGCCCCAGCCGGCAAAGTCACGGGCAAGCTGTTGCGCGGTCTCCAGCGTGCGGTTGCAGATGCGTATCTCGCGCGCACCGGCATCCAGCAGGCCGGCCAGCACCGCGCGGGCCGCGCCGCCTGCGCCCAGCATCACTGCCGGCCCAGCGTCGGCGCGCCACTGCGGCTGCGCTTCGCGCAGATTGGCGATAAAGCCAAAGGCGTCGGTATTGCGCCCCAGGAGCGAACCGTCGGGCCGCACGACGATGGTGTTGGCCGCGCCTATGCGCCGGGCCAGGGGCTCGAGTTCATCGACGATGTCCACGGCGGCGATCTTGTGCGGAATCGTCAGATTGCATCCCGCAAAACCCAGCAGCGGCAGCGCGCGCAGAGCGGTCTCCAGCGTGTCGGGTCGCACCGGCAGCGGCACATAGGTGCCGCGCAAGCCGTATTGCGCGATCCAGTGGCCGTGGATCAGCGGCGAGCGCGAATGCGCCACCGGCCAGCCCATCACGCCGGCCAGCACAAAGGGCTGGGCGTGGTCGCTCATCGGACTACAGCGTGTCGGTGAAGCTGCGCAGCTTGTCACTGCGGCTGGGGTGCTTGAGCTTGCGCAGCGCCTTGGCTTCGATCTGGCGAATGCGCTCACGCGTCACGTCAAACTGTTTACCCACTTCTTCCAGGGTGTGGTCGCTGGCCATCTCGATACCAAAACGCATGCGCAGCACCTTGGCTTCGCGCGGCGTGAGGCTGTCCAGAATGTCCTTGACCACATCGCGCAGGCCGGCTTGCATGGCCGCTTCCATGGGCGCGGTGTTGGCGCCGTCTTCGATGAAGTCACCCAGGTGGCTGTCGTCATCGTCGCCAATCGGGGTTTCCATGGAGATCGGCTCTTTGGCGATCTTCATGATCTTGCGGATCTTGTCCTCAGGAATTTCCATGCGCTCGGCCAGCACGCTGGCGTCGGGCTCGTAGCCGAACTCCTGCAAATGCTGGCGGCTGATGCGGTTCATCTTGTTGATGGTTTCGATCATGTGCACCGGAATGCGGATGGTGCGCGCCTGGTCGGCAATCGAGCGGGTAATCGCCTGGCGAATCCACCAGGTCGCGTAGGTCGAGAACTTGTAACCCCGGCGGTATTCGAACTTGTCCACCGCCTTCATCAAACCGATATTGCCTTCCTGGATCAGGTCCAGGAACTGCAGGCCGCGGTTGGTGTATTTCTTGGCAATCGAGATCACCAGGCGCAAATTGGCCTCGATCATCTCTTTCTTGGCGGCGCGGCTCGATGCCTCGCCCTGGTTCATGCGCTTGTTGATGTCCTTGAGCTGTTCCAGCGGCACCACCACCTGGGATTGCAGATCGGCCAAGCGTTGTTGGATTTCCTGTACCGGCGGGATGTTGCGCCCCATCACCGCGCTCCAGGGTTTGCCCGCAGCGGCCTGTTTTTCAATCCATTTCAGGTTGAGCAACTGGCTGGGAACGGGCTGGTTGTTTTTGTCGCGGCCGCTGAATTCGGCAATGAAGTTCTCCTGGCTGTAGCCGCACTTGTCCACCAGAATGCGGCGCAGCTCGCGCTCCTTCTTGCGCACATCGTCGACCTGGCCGCGCACCATATCGCACAGCTTCTCAATCGCCTTGGCGGTAAAGCGGATCGTCATCAGGTGCTCGCTGAGCGCCTTCTGGGCCTTTTGGTACGCGGGGGTGCCGTAGCCCTCTTTGTCGTAAATCTTGTGGACTTTCTCGAACTGCGTGCGCAGCAGGTCGAAACGGCGCAGCGCCTCGGCCTTGAGCTCTTCGAGCTTTTTGGTCAGCGCCTTGGAGCCGCCTTTGCCGTCGTCGTCATCGTCGGCGTCGAACTCGTCAAAGTCTTCTTCGGCCACGTAGTCGTCGGCCTCATTGGGGTTGGAAAAACCGTCCACGATCTGGCTGATCACAGTCTTGCCTTCGCGGATTTCTTCGCCGAGTTCCAGAATCTTGGCAATCGTCGCAGGCGAGGCCGAGATGGCCTCCATCATCGCCATCAAGCCGCCTTCAATGCGTTTGGCAATTTCGATCTCGCCTTCACGGGTCAGCAACTCGACGGTGCCCATCTCGCGCATGTACATGCGCACCGGGTCGGTGGTGCGGCCGAACTCGCTGTCCACGGTCGACAGCGCGGCTTCGGCGGCTTCTTCGGCTTCTTCTTCACTCGCACCGGTGGGTGCGTTGTCGGTGATGATGAGCGCCTCCGCATCGGGCGTTGTCTCGTAGACCGCCACGCCCAGGTCGTTCAGCGTGGTGATCACCGCTTCCATGGTTTCGGCGTCCACCAGTTTGTCGGGCAGGTGGTCGGAAATCTCCACGTGGGTCAAATAGCCGCGTGTCTTGCCCAGCTTGATCAGCGCCTTCAGACGCTGGCGGCGCTTGGCCAGATCTTCTTCGGACAGCACGGTCTCGTCCAACCCGAACTCTTTCATCAAAGCCCGTTCCTTGGCTTTGCTGATTTTCATGCGCAGGGGCTTGACCTTCTCGCCCGGCGCGACCGCAAGCGGCTCGCCCTCGAGCTCGTCCTCAATGTCAATCAACTCGTCCAGATCGAGACCCGGTTTGGCTTTGTCCTTGCCTTTGGCGGCTGCTTTGCCTTTGGCTGTTGCAGGTTTGGCCGCAGGTTTCGCAGCGGCTTTTGCTGCGGGAGCAGCCGCTTTCGCGGCAGGCTTGGCTGCTGGAGCTGCTGCTTTCGCTGCGGGTTTGGCTGGGGCGACGCTTGCTTTTACGGGGGCTTTGGTGGCGGGAGTAGCTGTTTTTTTCGGGGGGGTCAGGGGCACTGCGGGAGCTTTCTTGGTTACGGATACCGGCGCGCTTTTGGAAGCGGCTTTTGGAATGGGGGCGGGCGCGGCCTTGGCAGGCGCTTTGCTGGCTACTTTGGTGATGGCTTTTGCCGGCGCTGATTTCAGGGCCGGCTTTGCAACGGTTTTGGCTGTGGCCTTGGCGCTGACTTTCACAGCAGGTTTCACGACCGATTTTGCTGCCGGCTTTGCGACCGGCTTGGGAGCGGGCTTCGCGGGCGCTTTGGCTAGCGGCTTGACCGCGGGCTTTTGGGCCTTGGCTTGCACAGGCGGCTCGCTTACGGCTTTGGCGCTGGTCTTGCCAACTGCTTTGGTCGGCGCTTTGGCAAGCGTTTTGCCTGTTGGTTTAGTTGCTGCTTTAGGGCTGGCTTTAGCCGGCACTTTGCTTGCCGCTTTGGCGGGGACTTTGGGTGCGGGCTTCGCTGCGGACTTTTTGGCGGCAGGCTTGGCTGATTTTGCAGTGGGCATGGTTCAAACTCAAAACAATCGGTCAACACAATCGCACAAAGCGGCAAAGTGCCGAAGCTGTGCGCAACGAAGGTCTACGTA
>CANCTD010000084.1 GCA_947380945.1 Comamonadaceae bacterium | reverse complement strand
AGGACCATGGACACATCGTGCAGCACCACGTCGCCATTGGGGGCGGTGACCTTGATCACCACCACATCAAGGTCGCGCACGTAATCCACAAAGCCTTCGATTTCCCGGTCATGAATGTCGTAAGCGGCGAAGTGCACCTCACCGATTTCAAACAGGTAGCGCGCGGTCACCTCGCGCCCGGGGATGACCATCTCGGTGACCTGGAAATCGCGGAACTGTTTGTCGAGTTCGCGGAACTTGCGTTCGCGCCGGGCATCTTCCCAAAAGCCAGGAGTACTCACATCAACCAGACCGTACTTGTCGTTGATGGGTACGCCGTAGGGTCCCTCTGGCGGCAAGGCATACACGATGAAAGGCTTGCGCGCCAGCCGCAACATGTCGGGGCTGACATCCACATACGGGCACAAAGCATCCCAGCGCGAGGTGAAGTAGCGGGTCTCCTCGTGGAAACTCTCCACGCACAAATTGTCCTCCGTCCAGCTTTGGTGGCCCAGCTCCTGTGCCGCCGGCTCGTGGGCCGCATCGGCAACGGCTTCGGCCAATTCAGACCAAGCAGATGAAAAACTGTTCATGGCGTGCCTTCCTTTGCAATAGAAGCCGTGGCGAGGGGTTGCAGGTCGAAGTAATCGCTGTCGACGGCGAAGTTGTTCCGTAAAAACGCGGGGTCCGTCTTTTCATGCGCCCGCACAGCTTGCGTGATACGCGCCAAGTGCAGGTGTGCTTCGCTTCCGGGCTGCGCCAGCTGGCGCTGGTACTCGGGCATCAAAGGACAATCCTGGTCGTAAAAAAAACTGCGCTGTTGCGGGTCGTAAGCCAGGGGATAGATTTCGCAACTCAGTGGTTTGGCGCTACCCAAAGTGCAACCGGCGTCCCCAAGCAATTCGCAGCGGGTCTCGATACAAATGCTGCCATGGACTTTGCGCTCGCGCGCTGTGAGGGTGACCTCAAGCGAAGGAAATCCAGGATCGATATTGCAGCAGCGCTGGCACTGCGCGCAATGGTCAAACAGCATCCGCGGCACCGTAGTTGGACAAAGACATCACGGTCGACGGGAAGATGGGGTCGGCATGGGCTGTGCCGCACAGTCTTCCAACGATTTCTAAGCTCTTCAGATGCATAGCTCGACTTCTTGTTGTGTGCCCCCGCTCCTGCTGCGTTGGCTTCGGGTGTGTACTCTAGCAGAGTCATTGATTGGTCACACGGTTTTTACGCAAAAAAAAGCGGTCGCAAAACCAACCGTCGTCGGTGCAATTGCCGCAGGTTGGCAGGCTGCCGATACACTGGTTTCTAACTGACAAGGAACAACCATGAACCACCCGCCCATCCTGATGCATCTGGCGCGCGCGCTGCGTGCAGTTGTGGGGCGCGAATTAAATAAATTCTTGCGCCAACCCTCCCGCTTGGCCTCGTCCTTGGTGCGACCGCTTTTGTGGTTCGTGGTGTTTTCCGCCGGCTTTCACAATGTCTTCGGCGTGGCCATCATTGCGCCCTATGAGACCTATGTGGACTACAAGGAATACATGCTGCCAGGACTGCTGGGAATGATCGCTTTGTTCAACGGCATGCAAAGCTCGCTAGGCATGGTCTACGACAGGGAGATGGGTGTGATGCGCCTGCTGCTGACCGCGCCGCTGCCTCGGGCTTGGTTGCTGGGCTTCAAACTTGCCGGTAGCACCGCACTGTCGCTGGTGCAAATGCTGGTCTTTTTGGTGGTCGCCTGGGTCTTTGGCGTGGACGCCACCTGGGGCTGGGTAGCGGCTCTGCCGGCCATGGTTCTGGTCGCCACCATGCTGGCCGCGCTGGGCCTGGTGCTCTCCGTGCATATCCGGCAATTGGAAAACTTTGCCGGGACCATGAACTTTGTGATCTTCCCGATGTTCTTTATCAGTACCGCGCTGTACCCTTTGTGGAAACTGCACGAGTCGGGTGCGCTGTGGTTGTATCAAATGGCGCAAGCAAACCCCTTCACCGCAGCGGTTGAGCTAATCCGGTATGCCTTGCAAGGTCAGCTCAACACCAGCGCCGCGCTCGGCGTAGGGATCACGGCGGTTGTGTCGTTTACGTTGGCCCTGCGCGGTTATGACCCCCAGCGCGGTTGGATGCGCCAGCGGGGCTGATACCCACCGGCCGTCTGTTAGCCTCTGTAGCCATGCGTTTTACCAACACCCGTCCCGACACCATACCCGTGCTGCACGCGCAGGATTTGTGTAAGTCTTACGGCCCGAAAAAGGCCTTGGAAGCGGTCAGCTTGCAGTTGCATGCTGGCGAAATGGTGGCGCTACTGGGACCCAATGGCGCAGGCAAGTCAACCCTGGTTCAACTACTCAGCGGCCTTTTTGTGCCAGACCAGGGCTCTATCCATATCCTGGGCCATGACATGCGCACCCAGGCTCCGCGCGCGCTGGCCGGGCTGGGCGTGGTGTTCCAACAAAGTGCACTGGATGCGGACCTGTCCGTGCAGGCCAATCTGCTGTTCCACACTGACCTGCACGGCCTCCCGCGCGGCGTGGCCTTGCAACGCATGCGGACTGGGCTGCAACAACACGGATTGGAAGCGGAGCGCAACGCAGCGGTCAAATCGCTGTCCGGCGGCAACCGGCGCAAAGTCGAGTTGGTGCGCGCGCTGCTGCATCAGCCCGCCTTTTTGCTGATGGACGAGGCCACGGTGGGGCTGGATCCGGCTTCGCGCAAAGCCCTGGTGGACTCGGTCTACGCCCTGACGCGCGAGGGCGGCGTAGCGGCACTGTGGGCCACGCACCTGGTTGACGAAGTGGAGCAAGCGGACCGGGTCATCGTCTTGAACAAGGGCGTAATCCTGTTTGATGGCACGCCCGCCGCGCTGTCCGCGACCTGCGGGGGCCTCAGCATGGAGCGCGCGTTTTTGCAGCTTTGCGCACAAGCGGGCCCCGCCGCGCCGCGCTGAAACTTGTGGCTAGAATGCCCGCATCAGGAGAGAGTCGCAAGACCGCCGAAGGCTGAACGCTCAGGCAAAAGGACTGATGTTTTTATTCTGTTGGAGAGTGGCGTGCCCCAAGGCGCACGCCCACCGAAGGGGCAAACCGGCTGCAGGTGCAGCCGCTGAATCTCTCAGGTAAAGCGGACAACAGGGTTCCCGGCTCCCGCCTGCGGGGGTCGTATGCATGGAGCCCCTTGTGACCGACCCATCCAGTGCCTCACCCGGTGCAGCGTCCGCCGCCCCGCCATCTCTGTTACACACCCCGCTGTACCAACTGCACCTCGAACTGGGCGCGCGCATGGTGCCCTTTGCCGGCTACAGCATGCCAGTGCAATATCCAGCCGGTCTGATGGCCGAACACCTGCACACGCGCCAGGCCGCGGGCCTGTTTGATGTGTCCCACATGGGACAGCTCCGCATCGCTGGTGCTGACGCAGCCGCCGCGCTGGAATCGCTCATGCCAGTGGACGTCATCAGCCTGGCCACCGGCCGCCAGCGCTACGGCATGTTGCTCAACGAAAACGCCGGCATCCTGGACGACCTGATGTTCACCCGTCGCGCGACCGACTTTCTGGTGATCGTCAATGGGGCCTGCAAGGCCGCCGATACTGCCCATATCCAGTCGCATATCGGCACGCGCTGCCAAGTTACGTCGCTGCCCGATGCTGCGCTTCTGGCCTTGCAGGGGCCGCTGGCGGCAACAGCCTTGGAGCGCCTGGTGCCAGGCGTGGGCGGGCTGGTCTTTATGTCCGGTGCGGACTTCGTCTGGCAGGGCCACGACCTGTTCATCACCCGCAGCGGCTACACCGGCGAAGACGGCTTTGAGATCTCGGTCCCGGCCCTGGCGGCGCAGGACCTGGCGCGTGCACTCTTGCGTGAGCCCGCAGTCAAGCCAGTCGGCTTGGGCGCGCGCAATTCGCTGCGCCTCGAAGCCGGCTTGTGCCTGTACGGCAACGACATCGACAACGGCACCACGCCCGCCGAGGCGAACCTGCTGTGGGCCGTGCAAAAGGTGCGGCGCAATGGGGGGGCGCGCGCCGGGGGTTTCCCGGGCGCGCAGCGGTTGCTGGCGCAGATCGACAGTGGCTGCAGCCGGATACGCGTGGGCCTGCGGGCGCTGGAGCGCGTGCCGGTGCGCGACCACACGGCTTTGCATCTTCCCGGCGGCGCGGCGGTAGGCGAAGTCAGCAGCGGGCTGCTGGGGCCCAGCGCTGACGCGCCGATTGCCATGGCCTATGTGGACGCAGCCCACTGCGCACCCGGCACCCGGCTGGACGCGCTGGTGCGCGGCAAAGCGGTTCCCATGCAAGTCTGCCCCATGCCTTTTGTGCCGCACCGCTACCACCGCGGCTGACTTTTTCCTTTCCTTCTTGTCCCTAAACCCACACCATAGGATTTTTTATGAGCCTCAAATACACCGTAGAACACGAATGGGTCGCCGCCGACCAGGCCGTCGCCACCGTAGGAATCACCCACCACGCGCAGGACGCACTGGGCGATGTGGTCTTTGTCGAACTGCCCGAAGTGGGCAAGACCTTTGCACAAGGTGATGTCACCGGCGTGGTCGAGTCGGTCAAAGCCGCAGCCGATGTGTACATGCCGGTGTCCGGCGAGATCGTGGAAGTCAACGAGGCGCTGCGTGACGAGCCGGCGCTGGCCAATACCGACCCGCTGGGCGCGGGCTGGTTTTTCAAAGTACGCCTGAGCAACAGCGCCGAGCTCGACGCGCTCATGGACGAAGCAGCCTACAAGGCTTTGACCCAGTAGCCTGCCCTGCGGCCGCGCACGCTTTTGCACCTTCGCTTACCAAGGACACACCATGCTGATGCACACCCCGTCTGAAACCCTGTGGGCCGATCTAGAAAACCCGGCCGAATTTGTCGCCCGCCACATCGGCCTGTCGCCCGCCGACGAGGCGCACATGCTCAGCGCCATTGGCGAGGCCTCGCGGCGCAGCCTGATTGAAGGCATTGTCCCGGCCAGCATACGCCGCGCCACGGGGATGCAGATTCCACCCGCTGTGACCGAGGCCGCCGCGCTGGCCGAACTCAAAGCCATGGCCGCGCAAAACCAGGTGCGTACCAGCTGCATAGGCCAGGGCTATTACGGCACCCACACGCCCGGCGTGATCCTGCGCAACATCCTGGAAAACCCGGCCTGGTACACCGCGTACACGCCCTACCAAGCTGAAATCAGCCAGGGCCGCATGGAAGCGCTGGTCAACTTCCAGACCATGGTCTGCGACCTGACCGCCATGCCCATGGCCAACGCATCCATGCTTGACGAAGCCACGGCCGCCGCCGAGGCCATGACCTTGGCGCGGCGCAGCGTCAAAGCCAAAGGCCAGGTGTGCATCGTGGCCGGCGACTGCCACCCGCAAACCATTGCCGTCATCCAGACCCGCGCTGCGCCCCTGGGCATCACCATCAAGCTGATCCACTCCAGCGAAGCCTGGCGCGAGGCCATCGCGCAGGACGACTACTTTGCCGCCATCAACCAGTACCCGGCGAGCAGCGGCTGGCTGGCCGACTGGCAGGCCTCGGCCGACCAGATCCACAACAAACAGGCCGCACTGATCCTGGCTGCCGATTTGCTGGCGCTCACACTGCTCAAGCCCCCCGGCGAAATGGGCGCGGACATCGTGGTGGGAAGCACCCAGCGCTTTGGCATGCCCATGGGCTGCGGCGGCCCGCACGCCGCCTACCTGGCCTGCCGCGACGAGTACAAGCGCTCCATGCCCGGACGCCTGGTGGGCGTGAGCGTGGACGCCCACGGCAACCCGGCCTACCGGCTGGCGCTGCAAACCCGCGAGCAGCACATCCGCCGCGAAAAAGCCACGTCCAACATCTGCACTGCGCAGGTGCTACCCGCCGTAGTGGCCAGCATGTACGCGGTCTACCACGGCCCGCAAGGACTTATCCGCATCGCGCAACGCGTGGCCAGCTACATCGCCGTGCTCGCCGCAGGCTTGCGCACACTTGGCGTGGCGCTGGTCCATGACAACGCGTTTGACACGCTCACGCTGGACCTGGGCAGCGCATCAGCGGCGGCCGCTTTGTGCGACCGCGCCGAGGCGCAGGGCATCAACCTGCGCCGCTTTACCGGTGGCCGCGCGGCCTATGTGGGCATCAGCCTGGACGAAACCAGCAGCCGCGCGCACATCACCCAAATCTGGTCGCTTTGCGCCAATCCCGGTCAGGCGCTACCCGCGTTTGAAGGTCCAGGTCCCGGTGTCACCACGCTGATCCCTGAAAGCTTGCGCCGCACCAGCCGCTTTTTGACCCACCCGGTGTTCAACAGCTACCAGTCCGAGACCGGCATGCTGCGCTACATCCGCCGCCTGAGCGACAAAGACCTGGCCCTGGACCGCAGCATGATTCCCCTGGGCTCCTGCACCATGAAACTCAATGCCACCAGCGAGATGATTCCCATCACCTGGCCCGAGTTCGCCGACATCCATCCCTTCGCGCCCGCCGACCAGCGCCAGGGCTACGCGCTGCTGGATGCGCAACTGCGCGCGTGGCTGTGCCAGGCCACGGGCTACGCGGGCATCAGCCTGCAACCCAACGCAGGCAGCCAGGGCGAATACGCCGGCTTGTTGGTGATCCGCGCCTACCATGCCGCGCACGGCCAGGGCCACCGCCATATCTGCCTGATTCCATCGTCTGCCCACGGCACCAACCCGGCCAGTGCTCAGATGGCAGGGCTGGATGTGGTGGTGACCGCCTGCGACAGCCACGGCAATGTGGACATGGACGATTTGCGCGCCAAGTGCGAACAACACAGCGCCAACCTGGCCTGCGTGATGATCACCTACCCCAGTACCCACGGCGTGTTCGAGACCCGCGTCAAAGAACTGTGCGCGCTGGTACACAGCCACGGCGGCCGGGTCTACGTGGACGGCGCGAACATGAACGCCCTGGTCGGCGTGGCCGCGCCCGGGGAGTTCGGCGGCGACGTGAGCCACCTCAACCTGCACAAAACCTTTTGCATCCCCCATGGCGGCGGTGGCCCCGGTGTCGGGCCGGTTTGTGTGGTGCAGGACCTGGTGCCGTACTTACCCGGCGGAACGGGCGCTGCGGACAGCGTGGGGGCCATCTCCGCCGCCCCCTTGGGCAACGCGGCGGTGCTGCCGATCAGCTGGATGTACTGCCGAATGATGGGCGCGCAGGGCCTGCAACACGCCACCGAGGCAGCCATTCTGGCGGCCAACTACATCAGCCACCAGCTACGCGACCACTACCCCACGCTGTACGCCAGCGACAACGGTCGGGTGGCACATGAATGCATTCTGGATTTGCGACCGCTCAAGGAAGCCTCGGGCATCAGCGCCGAAGACGTGGCCAAGCGCCTGATGGACTACGGCTTTCACGCGCCCACGCTGAGCTTTCCGGTGGCAGGTACCCTGATGGTGGAGCCCACCGAAAGCGAGACCCTGGCCGAGATTGACCGCTTCATAGCTGCCATGGTCGCCATCCGCGAGGAAATCCGCCAGGTCGAA
>CANCTD010000083.1 GCA_947380945.1 Comamonadaceae bacterium | reverse complement strand
GGGGCTTAGGCCGGTGGCGACGCGGTCCCCGGATGGCACGCTGTGCTACATTTCGGCCATGTTTTCGAAGCACTTTTACTTTAGCTACCTGTTTTTCTCCAGCGCCACCGGCGGTAGAGAGTTCTGAACGTAGCAGCAGCAAAAGCGTCTCAAACCTCCAAAAACCGCCGGGCCCCGGCGGTTTTTTTTTGCACTTCACATCGAATTTTTGACCAAGGAAATCGCAATGTCTGCCTACCACATGTCGCACAACCCGGTTGACCGTACCAGCAACACCGACGACGAACGCATCAAGGACATTACCGTGCTACCGCCTCCCGAACACCTGATCCGCTTTTTCCCCATCAGCGGCACGCCTGTTGAGTCGCTGATCTCCGACACCCGCCGCCGCATCCAGCACATCATGGCCGGCAAGGATGACCGCTTGCTGGTGGTGATCGGGCCCTGCTCGATCCATGACCCGGCCGCCGCCGTGGAATACGCGCAGCGCCTCATGGAGCAGCGCACCCGATACGCCGACACATTGGAAATCGTGATGCGCGTGTATTTCGAAAAGCCGCGTACCACCGTGGGTTGGAAAGGCCTGATCAACGACCCCTATTTGGACGAGAGCTTCCGCATCGACGAAGGCCTGCGTATGGCGCGGCAACTGCTGATCGAGATCAACCGGCTGGGCTTGCCCGCCGGCAGCGAGTTCCTGGACGTGATCTCGCCCCAGTATCTGGGCGACCTGATTTCCTGGGGTGCCATCGGGGCGCGTACCACCGAAAGCCAGGTGCACCGCGAGCTGGCCTCGGGCTTGTCGGCACCAATCGGCTTCAAGAACGGCACCGACGGCAATATCAAAATCGCCACCGACGCGATCCAGGCCGCAGCCGGCGGGCACCACTTTTTGTCGGTTCACAAAAACGGGCAGGTCGCTATCGTGCAAACCCAGGGCAACCCGGACTGCCACGTCATTTTGCGCGGCGGCAAGGCGCCGAACTACGACGCCAAGAGTGTGGCCGCAGCCTGCGCCGACCTGGAAAAAGCCAAGCTGTCGCCCACGCTCATGGTCGATTGCAGCCACGCCAACAGCAGCAAGCAGCACGAAAAACAACTCGATGTGGCGCGCGACATAGGCGCACAACTCGCGGGTGGCTCACGCCAGATTTTTGGCGTGATGGTGGAAAGCCACCTGAACGCCGGCGCGCAGAAGTTCACCCCCGGCGTGGACCAACCGGCAGCGCTGACTTACGGCAAGAGCATCACCGACGCCTGCCTGGGTTGGGACGATTCTCTGCAGTGCCTGGAGGTTTTGTCGCAGGCGGTAAAAGCCCGCCGGGTACGCCGCACCACCGCCTGATCAGGCAGCGGGCTCAGCCCCCAACAGCCCAATCAGGCGGGCGTGGATGCCGCCAAAGCCCCCGTTGCTCATGCACACAATGTGGTCGCCCGGCAGCGATTGCGCGGCCACCTGGCGGGCCAAGGCTTCCACCGAGTCACACACCACGGCGCGTGCGCCCATCTCAGCCAGTGCCGCATGCGCATCCCAGCCCAGACCGCCGCTATGGCAAAAGGCCAGGTCCGCCTCCTCCAGACTCCAGGGCAGCTGCGCCTTCATGGCACCCAGCTTCATGGTGTTGGAGCGGGGCTCAAACACCGCCACGATGCGCGCCTGCGGCCCCAGGCGGCGGCGCAAGCCGTTGAGCGTGGTGCGGATGGCCGTGGGATGGTGGGCAAAATCGTCGTAAACCGTCACCGGATCGCCCTGCGGCGCGCGCGGCAAAACAAGCCGGGCACGCACTTCCATGCGGCGTTTGACATTCTGAAAAGTCCCCAGTGCCTCAGCGGCCTGTGGAACGCCAACACCCACATGTTCAGCCGCGGCAATTGCGGCAAGCGCGTTGCGCTGGTTGTGCAACCCGCTGAGTTCCCAACGCACATGCCCGGCGGCCAGTCCGCCTTGCAACACCGCGAAATCTTCCGGCTCGCCCAGGGCTGAAAAATCGCTATCGGCGGCGCCAAAGCTGCGCACCGCGCTCCAGCAGCCCCTGTGCAGCACCCGGGTCAGGCTTTCTTCCAAGCCGTTGACCACCACCCGCCCGGTCGATGGCACGGTGCGCAAAAGATGGTGGAACTGCCGCTCAATCGCCGCCAGGTCGTCAAAAATGTCGGCGTGATCAAACTCCAGGTTATTGAGCACCGCAGTGCGGGGGCGGTAGTGGACAAACTTGCTGCGCTTGTCAAAAAAAGCCGTGTCGTACTCGTCGGCCTCGATCACGAATGCCGAGCGCGCGCCCAGCCGCGCCGAGACGCCAAAGTTCAGCGGCACGCCACCGATCAGAAAGCCAGGCCGCTGCCCGGCGCACTCCAGAATCCAGGCCAGCATCGCGGTGGTGGTGGTTTTACCGTGGGTGCCGGCCACGGCCAGCACGTGGCGCTGGTGCAGCACGTTTTCCGCCAGCCATTGCGGGCCGCTGGTGTAGCGGGCACCGGCGTCCAGAATCGCCTCCATCAGGGGAAACTTGGGGCTGCCATCGGCCAGCCGGGCGCGGCTGACAACGTTGCCGACCACGAACACATCGGGCGCCAAGGCCATTTGATCGGCCCCGAAACCCTCGATCAGGTCAATGCCCAAGGCGCGCAACTGGTCGCTCATGGGTGGGTACACCCCGGCGTCGCAGCCAGTCACCCGGTGGCCCGCCTCGCGGGCAAGGGCCGCCAGCCCACCCATAAATGTTCCGCAAATACCCAATATATGAATGTGCATGGCCGGATTTTAGGCCGCCCCCGATGCGCACTGTAGGCAGGCACAATGGGCGTATGCATGCGATCAAAGAGGAAATTGCCGCCGCCGCCGCACGGTTGGTGGTCGAGGAAGGGCTGGACTTTGGCAGCGCCAAGCGCAAAGCACTGGCGCAGCTTGATGTGCCCGAGCGCAGCCCGCTGCCCGACAATGACACGCTGGAGCGCGCAGTCGAGGAATACATTGCCGTGTTCTGCGCCGAGGAGCAGGCCTTGGAGCTGCGGGCCCTGCGCCTGCTGGCAGTGCGCTGGATGCAGCGCCTACAGGCTTTCCGCCCCTTTCTGGCCGGGGCGGTCTGGTCGGGAACCGCGACCCGAAGGTCGGATATTTATCTGCAATTATTTTGCGAAGACAGCAAAATGACGGAAATTGAACTCATCAACATGGATATCCGCTTCAACCCCCGCCGCGTCAAAGGCCTGCTGGGCGAGCCGGTTGACGCGCTGAGCGTGCACGCCTGGAGCGAAGAGCTGGGCGAAGACATAGGCGTTCATCTGATGGTCTACGACCAGGACGATCTGCGCCGCGCACCCCGGCTCGATGCGCGGGGCCGGCCTATGCGGGGTGATCTGCGCGCAGTCCGGGCATTGCTGGAAGGGGCGTCCGCATGACGGGCAGCCGCCGCAGGCTGGTTCTGGCTGCCGGCGCGGGCGCCGCCGCAGCCGGCCTGGGCCTGGCGCTGTGGCACAAAACGGATGCACCAGAACTGGCGCCGGAACCCTTTGCCGGATTCTGGTCGCAACAATGGACGGCAACGGACGGCAACATGCTGCCAATGGCATCCTTCCGTGGCAAACCACTCTTGATTAATTTTTGGGCGACCTGGTGCGCGCCCTGTGTGGAGGAGCTTCCCATGCTAGATGCTTTTTTCTCTACCGAAGGGAAATCCGGCTGGCAGGTGTTAGGCTTGGCCGTCGATAAGCCGAAAAATGTGCAGGAATTTTTGCAAAAAATGCCCTTGCGCTTTCCGCTCGCCGTCGATGCATTGCAGGCCAGCCAATGGGCACGGCAGTTGGGTAACCTCTCGGGCGGCCTGCCGTTTACCGTGGCGCTGAATGCAGCGGGAGAAGTTGTCCAACGCAAAATGGGCAAGCTGAGCGCAGCGGATTTGGATGC
This sequence comes from Comamonadaceae bacterium, assembly GCA_947380945.1. Classification (GTDB taxonomy): domain Bacteria; phylum Pseudomonadota; class Gammaproteobacteria; order Burkholderiales; family Burkholderiaceae_C; genus Allorhodoferax. Next base: position 3,662 of record CANCTD010000083.1, on the reverse strand, counting down.
CTGGCGGGCCTTAAAATAATACTTTTGCAGACAATTTTCACTATTTGCACCTAATTACTTTCATCCTGCGTGACCATCGGGGTCGCATGGAGATGCAAAATCTGGCTAAACTGTCACCAAGCTTGCGGGCTTGGCCCTCTCTTTTTCACCCCACCTGATCGGGAGTCCTATGGATTTACGAAAACTCAAAACGCTGATTGACCTGGTTTCGGATTCGAATGTCTCGGAGCTGGAAATCACCGAGGCCGAAGGCAAGGTCCGCATCGTCAAGGGCAGCGGCCCGGCACCCTTCGTGGCCGCCATCGCCCCGGTGCTGGCGCCTGCACCGGTTGCAGCACCCGCAGCAGCAGCGCCATCGGCAGCGGCCGAACCTGCAGCGGCACCGGTCGCCGAAACCGGCCACCGCGTCACCTCGCCTATGGTGGGCACTTTTTACCGCTCCTCGAGCCCGGGTGCCAAGGCCTTTGTGGAAGTTGGCGATTCGGTGAAGGAAGGTGACACGATTTGCATCATTGAGGCCATGAAGATCCTCAACGAAATCGAGGCCGACAAATCCGGTGTGGTCAAAGAGGTGCTCTGTGAAAACGGGCAGGCGGTGGAATACGGCCAGGCCTTGTTGGTTATTGAATAAGCAGCCTCAGCGACCCTATGTTCAAAAAAATTCTGATCGCCAACCGTGGCGAAATTGCGCTGCGTATACAGCGCGCCTGTCGCGAGCTCGATATCCGCGCGGTCATGGTGTATTCCGAGGCGGACCGCGAGGCCAAATATGTCCGGCTCGCCGATGAGGCGGTCTGCATCGGGCCGGCAGCGTCTGCCCACAGTTACCTGAACATGCCCGCCATTATTTCGGCTGCCGAAGTGACAGACGCCGAGGCCATCCACCCGGGCTACGGATTTTTGAGCGAAAACGCCGATTTCGCCGAGCGGGTCGAGCAAAGCGGCTTCCAGTTCATAGGCCCCACACCGGCCTCCATCCGCATCATGGGCGACAAGGTGTCGGCCAAACAGGCCATGATCCGCGCAGGAGTTCCCTGTGTGCCGGGCTCCGAGGGCGAACTGCCGGACGATCCGGTGCAGCTGCGCCGCATTGCCAAAAGCGTGGGCTACCCCGTGATCATCAAGGCTGCCGGTGGCGGTGGCGGACGTGGCATGCGGGTGGTGCATACCGAGGCAGCGCTGGTTAACGCCGTGGTCATGACCAAGGCCGAGGCGGGAGCCGCATTCGGCAACGCTGCGGTGTACATGGAAAAGTTCCTGCAAAACCCGCGTCACATCGAAATCCAGGTGATGGCCGACAAGTTCAAGAATGCGGTGTACTTGGGCGAGCGCGATTGCTCGATGCAGCGCCGCCACCAGAAGGTGATGGAAGAGTCGCCCGCACCCGGCATCAACCGCAAGCTGATCGAGCGCATTGGCGAACGTTGCGTTGCAGCCTGCAAAAAGATTGGCTACCGGGGCGCGGGTACTTTTGAATTCCTGTACGAAAATGGCGAGTTCTACTTTATTGAAATGAATACCCGGGTTCAGGTGGAACACCCGGTCACCGAAATGGTCACCGGCATCGACATCGTGAAGACCCAGATCATGGTGGCAGCCGATATGAAGCTGCCCTTCACGCAGCGGCAAATCGAGATCAAGGGCCACGCCATTGAGTGCCGCATCAACGCCGAAGACCCCTTTAACTTCATGCCCTCGCCGGGCCGGGTGACCACCTGGCATACACCGGGCGGACCGGGCGTGCGGGTGGATTCGCATGTTTATGCCAATTACTTCGTGCCACCGTACTACGACTCGATGGTGGGCAAGCTGATCACCTACGGCGATACCCGCGACCAGGCGATAGCCCGTATGCGTTGTGCGTTGCTGGAGATGGCGGTCGAGGGCATCAAAACCAATATCCCGCTGCACCGGGAACTCCTCAACGACGCCAAATTCATGGCCGGCGGCACCAATATCCATTACCTGGAACATTGGCTTGAGCAACACAAACGCTAAGGCAAGCTAAACCTATGTTTGAGTTGCGTCTGGTGTGCAAGCAAGCTGCTGTGGACGCGGTCAGCGACGCCCTGGAAGCGCTCGATGCACTGAGTGTGAGCGTGGAAGATGCCGACGCGGGGTCGGAGCAGGAAAACGCATTGTTTGGCGAACCCGGGATGCCCCCGCCCGCGCAAGCATGGGAACAGTCGCTGGTCACGGCCTTGTTTGAACAGGAAATACAAGCGCAAACCGCCTGCACGCTGGTGCAAGGTGTGCATGGTGCAGACATCGACCGCAGCCTGGTGCGGGCAGTAGCCGATCAAGATTGGGTGCGCCTGACCCAGTCGCAGTTTGCGCCGGTGGAAATCACTCCGGATTTTTGGGTTGTGCCGAGTTGGCACCAGGCACCCGCGCAAGCCCGCACCGTATTGCGGCTGGATCCCGGGCTGGCTTTTGGCACCGGGACCCACCCGACCACGCGCATGTGTTTGCGCTGGATTGCCACCCATATGGGACAGACCAGCGTGCTGGATTACGGTTGCGGCTCAGGCATTCTGGCCATTGGTGCGGCCCTATGTGGCGCAGACGATGTACTGGCCGTTGATATTGACCCTGCCGCCGTCGAGGCGAGCCGCGACAACGCAGCCAGCAACGGTGTGCGCCTGGAAACCGGAACGCCTGAGCGGGCGCAAGGGCGCTATGCGCTGGTGGTGGCGAACATTCTGGCCACACCGCTGAAAGTGCTTGCCCCCCTGCTGTGCGCCCATGTGGCACCCGGTGGCCGCTTGTTGCTGGCCGGGATTCTGGAGCGCCAGTCAGAGGAGTTGATACAGGCCTACGCGCCCTACTGCACGCTGGAGGTTCTGGACAGCCAGGAAGGCTGGATCCTGATGTCGGCCACGCTATGAGCATCATCACGCAATGCCCCGAATGCGAGACGCTGTTTCGCGCATCGCCGCAGCAGCTGCGGTCTTCCCAAGGCTGGGTGCGTTGCGGCCACTGCGAACAGGTATTTGATGCCGCCTCGCACGCGGTGAGCCAGCGTCCGCCAGCCGCGATCCCGAACACGCCCGCAGACAGCCCACCACCCTTGCGGGTGGAGTCGGTGGCCCCCGAGCCGCCAGAGCCCCCGCAGCCGCAGACACCGCCGCGGCAGCCAGATACCTTGTTTGTCGATACGGTAATGCCAGCGGCACCCGCACCAAAGCCCCGGGTTTCAGCGGCCGGGATCGCGGTTGCAACGCTATTGGCCCTGATGCTGCTGGGGCAATGGCTGTGGCATGAAAAAGATGGGTTGGCAGCGCGCGCTCCCGCCCTGCGCCCTTTTTTTTCAGCGCTTTGCGCATGGTCCGCGTGCACGATCAAGCCGCCGCAAACCCCTGAATTCCTGCACATTGAAGCGTCGGCCTACGACCCTGTAGGAGACGGCGTATACCGCCTCAGCATGACCCTGCGCAACAGCGCAGCATGGGAGCTTGCAAACCCGGCCATCGAGTTGACCATCACCGATCCCAGCGAGCAAGCGCTGGTACGGCGCGTGCTTTTGCCAAGCGCCCTGGGCGTAGACGCAACTCCTATCGCGGCCCTCAGCAGCCGGGAATACAAAGTCTATTTGCGCAGCGCACTGCCAATTGCACCGGGCTTATCGGGCTACCGCTTGACCGCTTTTTACCCATAAAAAA
>CANCTD010000082.1 GCA_947380945.1 Comamonadaceae bacterium | reverse complement strand
GGGGGCGGAATCTTTGGTTTTCATGTGACTACAATCCATTTCTCTCGCGCACGCAGGCGCACGCTCACGCAGGTACGCGCACGCGCACCCATACGATTCACCTTACCAAAGTTTTTCGCCACGTGGCACCACCCTCTTCATCCGCGCGCGCATCGCAGCCGACACGCCGAATTGAAGTACGCGCATCGGGCGTACACGGCAAAGGGGTTTTCGCCTTGCGCCCGATTGCGGCGGGCCAGCGCATCCTGGAATACCGCGGCGAAATCATCAACTGGGACGAAGCCCTGCGCCGCCACCCGCACGACCCCAGCCAGCCGCACCACACCTTTTATTTCCATGTGGACGCAGATTGCGTGATCGATGCGCTGTTCGGCGGTAACGCGGCGCGCTGGATCAACCACGCCTGCGCGCCCAATTGCGAATCCGAGGTGCGCGGGCAACGCGTCTTTATCCGCGCCCTGCGTGACATCGCCGCGGGCGAGGAGCTGAACTACGACTATGGCCTGGTGCTGGATGCGCGCCACACGCCCAAGGTCAAAGCGGACTACGCCTGCCGCTGCGGCAGCCCGGCGTGTCGCGGCACCATGCTGGCGCCCAAAAAGCGGCAACGCTGAACCCCCCTACCCGCCAGGCGAGCCCGCGCATGCATGCAGTACCACCCTTGCAAGCCTGGCCCGTCACGGCGCTGCGCGCCGCATTGGCCCCGCTCTTACCCGGTTTCGAGATCGAGGTGCTAGCCGACATTGACTCCACCAACAGCGAACTGATGCGCCGTGCCCGTCAGGGGCAGTCGGCGCCGCTGTTGTTGCTGGCCGAACGCCAGCACGCCGGGCGGGGCCGCATGGGCCGGGTCTGGTACAGCCACACCGACCCGCAGGGCGAGGCCCGGGCGCCGGCCTCGCTGACTTTTTCCCTGGGGCTGGCCGTGCAAAGGCGCGAACTTTCTGGTCTGTCGCTCGCCGTGGGGCTGGCCATAGCGCAGGCGCTGCATCCCGCGATCGGTCTCAAATGGCCCAACGACCTGTGGTGGAAGGGGCGCAAGCTGGGTGGCATCCTGATTGAGACCGCCAGCCTGGGCGCACAGCGCTACTGCGTGATCGGCATCGGCCTGAACCTGTTGGCACCCAACGCAGCCGACTTGCGCAACCCGGCTGCAGGGCTGCGCGAGCTGCTTCCCGAACTGGATGCGACCGCCTTGCTGACCCGCTTGGCCGCGCCCCTGGTTCACGCCCTGCTGGCGTTTGAGACCCAGGGCTTTGCGCCACTGCAAGCTGCCTATTCCCGGCGCGACGTTTTGCAGGGTCAAGCTTTGCGCTGCAGCGATGGGCGTGAGGGCAGCGGTGCCGGGGTGGACGCCCGTGGCGCTTTGCTGCTGCATACTGCGCGCGGTGTGGAAGCGGTGCTCAGCGACGAGGTCAGTGTGCGTACCAGCCCCGACACGAGCGCTTCTGACCCTGCCCAAGGATGAAAAATTCAATGTTGAGAACCCTGGTTTATGTGTTGCTGGCGGCCAATGCGCTGTATTTTTCCTGGAGCATGGGCTTGTTGGCAGGTCTGGGCCTGGCACCCACATCGGGCAGCGAGCCGCAACGCATCGCCGAGCAACTGCAGCCCCATGCGCTGCAAATCCTGAGTCTGCGGGAAGTAGCCGAACTGGAGCGCCCGCCGGCACCCGAATGCCTGCGCAGCGGCCCCTGGGACAAGGAACAGCTGTCCCGCTTGCGCCCGGCTTTGGAGAACGCCTTGCCGCCGGACACCTGGCGCATCGAGACGCTGCCTGCGCAGGCACGCTGGATTCTTTACATGGGCAAGTACCCCAACCAGGAAACGCTCAAACGCAAGCTCGGCGAGTTGGCCAATATCGCTGGTGTGAAAACCCAAACGCCGCGCGATCCGGCCTTGCAACCGGGTATTTCCTTGGGCAGCTTCGATTCCGAATCGGCCGCTCAGGCGGAACTGGGCCGCTTGAACCGCCGTGGCGTGCGCACGGCGCGCGTGGTGCAGGAAAGCGAGCCCCCCAGCAAGTCCCGCCTGGTTTTGCCCGAAGCCACAACGGACACCCGCAAGCGCTTGCAGCCGCTGCAATCCGAGCTGCAAGCCCATCCCCTGGAACCCTGCTGAAAAGCCAAGCCGCAGCGCGCGCGGGTTCTCAGGTGGCCGGGTCGCTTCCCGTGAAACGCACCGTGAAGCAGGCTCCCGGCGGATTCTGGCCGGGGCGGCTGGCATCCACGGTCACCGTGGCCGCGTGCTGCCGGGCAATCTCCAGCACGATGGGCAGCCCAAGACCCGAACCATCGGTGCGCGTGCCCAAAGCGCGGTAAAAGGGCTGGAACACCAGCTCCCGCTCGGCCGGGGCGATGCCCGGCCCCGAATCCTCAACCTGCAAGACCACCGCGTGGCTGAAGGGATCGACCAACACGCGGGTGGTGACCACGCCGGGTGCATCCTGGCTTGACGGCGTGTAGTTGATTGCGTTGTCCACCAGGTTGCGCACCATTTCGGTGAGTAAGGTCGAGTTCCCCTGAATCACCGCACCGGGACTACCCGGCTGCGGCCCCTCATAACCCATGTCCAGAAATTTTTCCATCGCCCGGGGCGCGCAATCGTGCATCACATCAACCGCAATCTGCGCCAGATCGCAGGGCTCATGTTGCAGCACCACGCCGCTGCTCTCTGCCCGCGCCAGGGACAGCAACTGGTTGACCGCGTGGGTGGCGTTCACGCTGGAGCGGCCGATCTGGCGCAGCGAGAGCTTCAGGTCCTCCGCACTGGCATCCGGGCGCTGGGCCAGATCAGCCTGCATGCGCAGGCCGGCCAAGGGCGTTTTGAGTTGGTGCGCCGCGTCAGCCAAAAAGCGTTTCTGGGTCGCAATCGAGCCGGTCAGTCGCAACAGCAAATCATTCACCGAGGCCACCAGCGGCATCAGCTCAATCGGTACGCTGCGCGCGTCCAAAGGGCTGAGGTCCTCGGGATCGCGGGCGCGTATGCGCTCCTCCAGCCGGTGCAAGGGTTTAACCGCCTGCACCAGCGCCAGCCAGACCATCAATACCGCCAGCGGCAGGATGGCGAACTGCGGCAGCATCACGCCCTTGACGATTTCTGTTGCCAGCGTTTCGCGCTTGTCCGGGGTTTCCGCTACCTGAACCAAGGCCGGATGTCCGGGTGCCGAGGGCAGCTGCACCCAGACGGAAGCAACCCGCAGGGTCTGGCCGTTGAACTGCACCTGGCGCAAGGTGGGACGGCCGCTGCCGTATTCCTCGCCAACCTCCTCGGGCTGCGGCAGGCCGGGCTCGCCGCTGAGCAACTCCCCGCCCGGGCCCAGGATTTGGTAATACACCGTGTCCGACTCCGCCGCGCGCAACAACTGGTGCGCGCTTTGGTGCAGCTCGAAACGGGGCGTATCCCCGCTGACGGTGATCAGGCGGGACAGCGCCAGCGCGTTGTAGGCGAGCGCCTGGTCAAAAGGCTTGGCGGCCAGCCCCTGCGCCACCAGCCAGGTCAGCACCAGACTGATAGGCCACAGCAGCAGAATGGGCGTGAGCATCCAATCCAGGATCTCCGCAAACAGGGAGCTTTGCTCGCGGCGGAAAATTTTCACGCATCAACCCGGTATTTTTTCCAGGCAATAGCCCAGGCCGCGTACGGTGGCGATACGGATAGGCCCTTTTTCAATCTTTTTGCGCAGCCGGTGGATGTAGACCTCAATCGCGTTGTTGCTGACCTCTTCGCCCCATTCGCACAGGCGCTCAACCAACTGGTCCTTGCTGACCAGGCGGCCGGTGCGTTGCAAAAGCACTTCCAGCAAACCCAGCTCGCGCGCTGACAAATCGACCATGCGGCCCTCAATCGTGGCGACCCGCCCTGCCTGGTCATAGGTCAATGGGCCGTGTTTGATCATGCTGGAGCCCGCACCCGTTCCCCGGCGCACCAGCGCGCGGGCCCGGGCTTCGAGCTCCTGCAGGCTAAAGGGTTTGGCCATGTAGTCGTCGGCGCCGTAGTCCAGGCCTTTGACGCGCTCATCCACGCTGTCAGCCGCCGTCAGAATCAGCACCGGCAGGTTGGAGCCGCGCGCGCGCAACCTTTTGAGCACTTCCAGGCCGTGCATGCGCGGGAGGCCCAGGTCGAGGATCAAGAGGTCAAATTCGGTATTGGTCATCAGGGCCGCATCGGCCTCGGTGCCGCTGGCCACATGGTCAACCGCCGCACCGGCGCTGCGTAGGGCCCGCAGCAAGCCGTCGGCCAACACCTGGTCGTCTTCTGCAATCAATATCCGCATGGCGCGCTCCTCGTTTCTGCAGTGGCTTGGGTGTGTAGCTCATTCTAGGTCGCGCACGCCGTGTTCGGGTTTGCACTAGTGGCCGCAATAAGCCTCCAAGCCCAGCGCCACCACCGTGGCAACCTCGTCGCCAACGGCCTGTGCGAGTTCGCGCTGGGCCTGGTCCACCGCAGCCTGGTAGGCCTGCAGCCAGGCCAGCCCGGCCGGGGTGAACACAATGCGCCGCGCCCGGGCATCACGTGCATCGGGCGCGCGCTGCACCATGCCCCAGGCCTCGCACTGGGCCACCAAAGCGCCCATCGCTTGCTTGGTCATGGCCGCGCGCTGCGCCAGATCGGTCAGGCGCGCGCCCTCTGTGGGAAGGTGGCGGGTAATGTGGATGTGCGCCGCGCCCACTTGGGCGCGGGCGGCCAGGTTGGACAAGGCCAAGGGAACCGCCGGATTGCGCGCCATCAAATCGAGCACCCGGGCGTCAAAGCGCGCCAGTGCGGCGCGCAGCCAGTGCCCGACATGGGCGTGGCGCCAAAGATCGGGGCTACCGGGGGACGCTGCGGCAAGGGATGGCATAGGACCGCCATATAGTAATGCAAACTGACTAATAAAACGTTAGTATTGATTTCATTTGCCCCTAGAATACTGATCAAGCATACAGACTGTCGTTAACAACAGCGCGCTGCATGCCCCCGGTTCAGCCCACCCCCACTTCAGGAGAAACACCATGGACGCAGTCGTCAAACCCCTCGCCGCCAACGCCGAAAAAAGCAAAGCGCTGCAAGTCGCGCTGGCCCAAATTGAAAAGCAATTCGGCAAAGGCACCATCATGCGCCTGGGCGAAGGCGAAGTCATCGAAGACATACAGGTCGTCTCCACCGGCTCGCTCGGACTCGACATTGCCCTGGGCGTAGGCGGTTTGCCGCGCGGCCGGGTGATTGAGATTTACGGCCCCGAGTCCTCGGGCAAAACCACGCTGACCCTGCAAGTGGTTGCCGAAATGCAGCGCCAAGGCGGCCAGTGCGCCTTTGTGGACGCCGAGCACGCCTTGGATATCCAGTACGCCCAGAAGCTGGGTGTCAACCTGCAAGACCTTCTGATCAGCCAGCCCGATACCGGCGAGCAGGCGCTCGAAATCGTGGACAGCCTGGTGCGCTCGGGCGCGGTGGATTTGATCATCGTCGACTCGGTGGCCGCGCTCACACCCAAGGCCGAGCTGGAAGGCGAAATGGGCGATTCCCTGCCGGGTCTGCAAGCGCGCCTCATGAGCCAGGCGCTGCGCAAGCTGACCGCGCACATCAAGAAAACCAATTGCATGGTCATCTTCATCAACCAGATCCGCATGAAGATCGGCGTCATGTTTGGCAGCCCCGAGACCACCACCGGCGGCAACGCCTTGAAGTTCTACGCTTCTGTGCGCCTGGACATCCGCCGCACCGGCACCATCAAAAAAGGCGAGGAAGCCATTGGCAATGAAACCAAGGTCAAAGTGGTCAAAAACAAGGTCGCATCGCCCTTTAAGACTGCCGAATTCGACATTCTGTTTGGCGAAGGCATCAGCCGCCACGGCGAGATCATCGACATGGGTGTGAACGCCAACATCATCGAAAAGTCCGGCGCCTGGTACGCCTACCAGAGTGAAAAAATCGGCCAGGGCCGCGACAACGCCCGCGAATTTCTGCGTGAAAACCCCTCGCTCTCCTATGAAATCGAGAACAAGGTGCGTGAATCGCTGGGTATTCCGCTGCTGGCAGGCACCCAACCCGAGGCCACACCCAAGGCCGCCAAGCTGAGCAAAAAAGACGCTGCCGCACTGGCCGGCTAAGCCGGGGAACCCCGCGCCACGACCATGCCGGCCACCCGCCCCACCCCGACCCTGATGGGGCGCGCCCTGCGCCTGCTCAGCAGCCGCGAGCACTCCCGCGCCGAACTTCAGACCAAGCTTCAGCCCTTTGAGGAAACGCCGGGGGCGCTGGCGGCGGTGCTGGACAAGCTGGTGGAAAAGGACTTCATCAACGAAGGCCGGGTCGTGGCCTCCATCCTGCACCGGCGCGCGCCCAAGCTGGGGGCGTCCCGCATACAGCAGGAACTCAAGGCCAAGGGCCTGGAGCCGCAAGCCATCGCCGATGCGGTGGCGCAATTGCGCGGCACCGAGCTGGCCCGGGCCCGCGAGGTCTGGCGCAAAAAATTCGACCAACCGGCACGGGACGCTGCCGAACGCGCCAAACAGTACCGCTTTCTGGCCACACGCGGGTTTTCGGGCGAGGTTGTCACCAAGCTGCTGGGCGACCCCCACAACGAATGGGGGCAGGAATAAGTCACTATCATCGCGCCGTGGAGCAAACCAAACTGAAAGCCGGACGATGATTGTTGAACTGGGGCATTACGCCCTGATCCTGGCGCTTCTGGTGGCTTTGCTGCAAGGCGTGTTGCCCCTGGTCGGTGCCCACAAGCGCAACTGGCACTGGCAATCGCTGGCCCGCCCTGCTGCCGTGCTGCAATTCCTGCTGATCACCCTGTCCTTCTCTGCGCTGGCTTACGCCTTCCAAGCCAATGACTTTTCGGTGCTGTATGTGGCCGAGCATTCCAACACCCGGCTGCCGGCCATGTACCGCTTCGCCGCCGTCTGGGGCGGACACGAGGGCTCGCTGCTGCTGTGGCTGGAGTTGCTGGCGGTCTGGACCGTCTCGGTAGCCTTGTTCTCGCGGCAGATGCCGCTTGCCATGGTGGCCCGGGTGATCTCGGTGCTGGGCCTGATTTCGACCGGCTTTTTGCTGTTTGTCCTGACCACATCCAACCCCTTCGAGCGCTTGTTCCCGATGCCCCTGGAGGGCAAAGACCTCAACCCCTTGCTGCAGGATCCCGGCCTGGTAATTCACCCGCCCATGCTGTACATGGGTTATGTGGGCTTTTCGGTGGCATTTGCCTTTGCCATCGCCGCCCTGCTGGCGGGACGCCTGGATGTGACCTGGGCGCGCTGGTCGCGCCCCTGGACGCTGGTGGCCTGGGTGTTTCTGAGTTTTGGCATAGGGCTGGGTTCGTGGTGGGCCTATACCGAACTCGGTTGGGGCGGCTGGTGGTTTTGGGACCCGGTGGAAAACGCCTCGCTCATGCCCTGGCTGTGCGGCACGGCGCTGATCCACAGCCTCATGGTCACCGAAAAGCGCGGTGGCTTCAAAGCCTGGACCGTGTTGCTGGCCATCAGCGCCTTCTCGCTGTCGCTCCTTGGAACTTTTCTGGTGCGCTCCGGCGTGCTCAATTCGGTCCATGCTTTTGCCAGCGATCCGACGCGCGGCGTGTTCATTTTGATTTTTCTGGCGGTGGTGGTCGGCAGCTCGCTAACCCTGTTCGCCTGGCGGGCCGGCGCGGTCAGCCTGGGCGGGGAAATGGCCTGGGTTTCGCGTGAGTCGGTGCTGCTGGCCAATAGCGTGCTTTTGGTGGTGGCAACCGCTGCCGTGCTGCTGGGCACGCT
>CANCTD010000081.1 GCA_947380945.1 Comamonadaceae bacterium | reverse complement strand
ACCTGCGCGCGCACGCTCTCGGGCATGCCGCCGGGGTAGCGTACGAGCGCGCCTTCTTCGGTGTACTGGCGCAGGGTTTGCGCCGGGGTGTGACCGGGTAGCACGGCCTCCAGCGGATAGTGGTAACGCAGGCTGTCGAGAGAAAAGTGGCAGCGCTGCGCCACCACCAGGGTGTTCGCCAGATGCGCCGCATCGAACAAGGCGGCCAGGCGTGCACGGCTGCGCATGTGGCGCTCGGCGTTGGGCTGCAGAGCGCGTCCGCACTGCGCCAGCGGCAGGCCCAGGCGCACGGCGCTGATCACGTCGTGCAGGGGCTTGCGCGAGCGCAGGTGCATCTGCACCCCGCCGGTGGCTACCAGCGGCACGCCGGTGAACTGTGCAATCTGCTGCAGGCGCAGGGTGTTGCGCGCGTCCTGCGCGCCCAGGCTGTGGGACAGGCCCAGCCAGACCGCTGTGCCGTAGCGGGCCTTTGCCGAAGCGGCAATGGCGCAGGCGTGCTCTATGGGCAAGCTGGGCGGCAGCAGCATGATGATCTCGTTGTTATCCAGCGTGGGCCAGGCCGCAAAACCGCCCGATTCCAACACCGGCGGCGACCCTGCTTTTGCATGCGTTTGCACTTGCCGCTGCAGCGTCCGGGTCCGCCAGTCCAAGGCGTACTGCCCCTTGGGCGCGGCGCGTCGGGCGGCGGTGATGAATTCGCACAAATTGCCCCAGCCCTGCAGGTCATGCGCCAAAGCCACAAAGCGAAACAGCACATCTGTCGCGCCGCCGCCTTTCGGACTTTTTGCGCACCCTGCTTCCCTTGAAGGCATCACGCCAAACGCGGCACCCGGCAGCAGCTTCAAGCCCGCAGCCCGCGCCGCCTCGTGTGCGCGCACCATGCCGGCGACCGAGCATTCGTCGGTCAGCGCCAGCGCCCCGTAGCCCAGCGCGTAGGCGCGCTGCACCAGCTCTTCCGGCAGCGATGCGCCGCGCTGAAAGCTGAAGGCAGACAGGCAGTGCAGTTCGGCGTAATCGGGTGGGGGCGGGGTTTTCATGCGAATCGGACAGCAAAACCGGCTGTCACCCAGCGGAGTGGCATTTCTGGAAATTAACTGTATTTTTATACAGTATAAATCGCCTTGTTTCCTGCTTGGCTGTTGGTCAGTAGGGGTGGGCGCAAGGCGTCTACAAAACCGGGGTGATTGACGCAGCGCCAGTTAAGGCCAAACGCTACGCCAACCCGTCATACTTCTCTTTGCTTCTCCACCCCACACCCATGTCCACTTTCCTAGACCCCGAAACCGTCGCCCACGGTATCCAGCTATCCATCGCCCCGGTGTTCCTGCTCACTGCCGTGGCCGGCATGATTGGCGCGGTGTCGAACCGGCTGGCGCGCATCATTGACCGGGCGCGCTTTATCGAGGCGCGCTTGAAGCATGAGCGCGACATGGAGCAGGACGCATCGGACCGGCGCGAGCTGGTCGACTTGCGCACCCGGGGGCTGTTGGCCAATGGCAGCATCGCCTTGCTGACGCTGTGCGCGGTCAGCATTGGCCTGACCATCATCGTGCTGTTTCTGGGCGAGACGCTGGATTACCAAGGCTTGCGCCTGGCGTTTTCCGGCTTTCTGGCCGGGGTGATTTGTTTTCTCGCCGCGCTTGTGTGTTTTCTGGCGGAGACCTGGATTGCCACCCGGGTGCTGAAATTCGGCCAGCGCTTTTAAGCGCTTGCAGGCGCAGCGGCGCGTCTTAAGCGTCCGCGCGTTCGACTTCCACGGCGCAGTCGTAAAACGTGGGCGCACGGCCCAGGTCGGTCAGGGCCTGGCTGGTCAGCTCGTTCACATTCGTCCCGCCCGGCCCCATCTTGCGCCACCACACACCCAGCCCCACCACCACACCGGGGCGGGCCCTGTCGGTGACCTCGGCCCGGCACAGATAGCTTCCCCGGTCGTTGAAAGCACGCACCAGCGCGCCGTCTGCGATGCCGCGCGCCTGCGCATCCGCCGGATGGATTTCCAGCACAGGGCCGGGCTTGGGGTGCAGAAAGGCCAGGTTCACAAAACTGGAGTTGAGCGCATTGCGCCCGGGCGGCGAAATCATGGCCAGCGGGTAGCGGCTGCCGGCTGCGGGTCGCTCGTAATTGGGCAGGTAGTCGGGTAGCGGGTCGTGGCCTGCTGCGGCCAGGCGCGGGCTGCTGAATTCGCATTTGCCCGAGGGCGTGGGGAAGCCGCCATTTGCAAACGGCGCATCGGGCCAGGGCAGGTGCACAAAGCCATCCTGCAGCAGCGCGTCGAAGTCCACGCTGTCGCCGTAGGTCTGGCGGCACAGGCTGAGGTCGTCGTCGCTAAAGCAGGGCTCGGTAAAGCCCATGCGCGCAGCCAGCAGCCGGAAGATCTCGGTATTGGGCTTGGCCTGGCCCAGCGGCGCGATGCTGGGGCGGTTGAGCAGCACATCGGTATGGCCGTAGCTGCTGTGGATGTCCCAGTGCTCCAGCTGCGTGGTGGCAGGCAGCAGGTAATCGGCGTAGTCGGCGGTGTCGGTCTGAAAGTGCTCCAGCACCACGGTGAACAGATCCTCGCGGGCAAAGCCCTGGACGACTTTGCCGGAGTCCGGCGCAATCGCCACCGGATTGCAGTTGTAGACCACCACCGCGTCGATGCGCGGGCCGAACTCCGGACTGGCCGGGCGCAGCAAGTCGTCGCCTATGGTGTTCATATTGATCAGCCGCTCTTGCGTGTTGGGGCTGAGGTCGGGGCGCTCCAGCAGCGCGTCGTTGCTGCTGTGCGTGCCCGAGCTGGTGAGCAAGAGCCCGCCCGCCGCGTGCCGCCACGCGCCCACCAGCGCTGGCAGGCAGCACACCGCGCGCACCGCATTGGCCGCGCCGCGCACGCGCTGCATGCCGTAGTTCAGACGGATCGCCACCGGCTGTCCGGCGCGCGCGGTCTCGCCATAGGCCCGCGCCAGCGCGGTGATTTGCGCGGCCTCTATGCCGCACACGGCAGCGGCGCGTTCCGGCGGCCATTCCAGGGCGCGTGCGCGCAGGGCCTCCCAGCCGAGCGTGTGTTCGCGCAGGTAGTCGTGGTCCAGCCAGTCATGGGTGATGAGTTGCTGCATCAAGGCCAGCGCCAGGGCCGCGTCGGTTCCGGGCAGCAGGGCGATATGTTCATGGCACTTGTCGGCGGTTTCGGTGCGGCGCGGGTCTATGCACACCAGCCGCGCACCGCGCCGTTTGGCCTCCTGCGCATAAGCCCAGAAATGCAGATTGCTGCCAATGGAGTTGCTGCCCCAGATCAGGATCAGGCGCGCATCTACAAAGTTCTCCACCCGCATGCCGACCTTGCCGCCCAGGGTGTAGCTCAGGCCCTGGCCCCCGGCCGTGGAGCACACGGTGCGCTCCAGTTGCGAAGCGCCCAGGCGGTTGAAGAAGCGCATGGCCATGGCCTCGCCCTGCACATAGCCCATGGTGCCGGCGTAGCTGTAGGGCAGCACGGCTTGTTGCAGACCGCGCGCCGCCAGATCGCCCAGGCGTGCGGCGATGTCGTCCAAGGCCACATCCCAGCTCACCGGCTCAAACTGGCCTGCGCCTTTGGGGCCGACGCGGCGCATAGGTTGCAAGACGCGGTCGGGGTGGTAGGTCCGCTCTGGGTAGCGCGCCACCTTGGCGCAAAGGGCGCCACCGGTTTGCGGGTGTGCCGGGTTGCCGTGGACTTTGATCGCCACCCCCCCGCGCACCGTGGTGACCATGGAGCAGGTGTCGGGGCAGTCGTGCGGGCAGGCACCTATGACTTCGTGGGTGTCGGTTGGGGCGGCGATGGTCATGGCGGCGGTCCGGGTGGCGTGGATCAGATGGGGCTGGCTGCGTATTTGTCGCGCGCGATGCGCAACAGACCGTCAAAAATCAGGTTGTCGACCAGCTCGAAAGCGTGGGTGATGCTGGGTGCCATCTTCCAGGCTGCGCCGCCGGTCATCAGGCACAGCGGCTCGGTGCCGCAGCGGGCGCGCATGTGCTGGACCATGCGCTCAATCGCACCGGCAATAGCGAAAGTGCCGCCGCTGGTCAGCGCGTCGCTGGTGTTGGTGGGAAAGCTGCGTACCTCGCCTGTGGGAACCTGCAGGCCGGCGGTGCCGGACTCGAGCGCGCGCAGCATGATGCCGTGGCCGGGCAAAATCAGGCCGCCCAAAAAATTCCCCTGCGGGTCCAGCGCGTCCACGGTAACCGCTGTTCCCACCATCACCACCACCAGCGGGCGCGCAGGGCCGGCCGCGCACATGCGGTGGTAGGCCCCGATCATGGCGACCCAGCGATCCGCACCCAGGCGGCTGGGGTGGTCGTAGCCGTTGCGTATGCCGGCCTCGGCCTCGTTGGGCACGACCCACTGCGCCGTGGCGTCCCACATTTCCATCTGGTCCCGCACCCGGCGGCGCACCGCGTCGCCAGCGACCACACAACCCAAGACCTGTGCGGGCGCGCTGAGCTGGCTCCAGGCGCCATCGGCGAGTTTGTCGATGTTTTGCAAAAATTCCGCGCCCTGCGCCAGCAGGGTCGCCCCCGGCGTGGCGGCAGCGTAATGCGCCCATTTCAAGCGGGTGTTGCCGATGTCCAGAGCGAGAAAAGTCATGCGGTGCGGGTGGTTTGCCGCATTATCACCAGCGCCTGCGCCGCGCATCTGCGGGTGCCGCCTGGCGGGCCCCGGTCGCCGGATAGGCTACAGTGCGGCCTCGGTTGACGTTTACGTTAACGTCAACCAGCGCCCCGCCGTACGGCCGCGCCTGTAGCGGCCCGCGCCCCAGGCCGCACGCCCTTGATACCGCACCAGAAGCCCGACCATGACCGATTTGTCCGCCGAATTCAAAGCCCTCGCCGATTACCGCCCCCGCAACAAGGTGCGTTTTGTTACCGCTGCCAGCCTGTTTGACGGGCATGACGCGGCCATCAACATCATGCGCCGCATTCTGCAAAGCATGGGCGCGGAGGTGATTCACCTGGGCCATAACCGCTCGGTTGACGAGGTGGTCAGCGCGGCTTTGCAGGAAGACGCGCAGGGCATCGCGCTGAGCTCCTACCAGGGCGGGCACGTCGAGTATTTCAAGTACATGATGGATTTGCTGCGCGCGCGCGGCGGCGCGCAGATCCAGGTGTTTGGCGGCGGTGGCGGGGTGATTGTTCCCAGCGAAATTGCCGAATTGCAGGCTTACGGCGTGAGCCGCATCTTCAGCCCCGAGGACGGGCAGCGCATGGGCTTGGCCGGCATGATTGGCGAGATGGTGATGCGCTGCGACCGCGACATCAGCGGCCACGCACCGCAAAACCTGGACGCGATCCGCGGCCACAGCGAAGCGGCCTGGCGGGCGTTGGCGCAGCTGATCACCGCGCTGGAAAACAGCCAGGGCGCGGGCGAGAGCCACAGCGGCGCGGTCGATGCCGGATTGTTGAAGGCGCTGCGTGACGGTGCGGCCGCCGTGAAAGTGCCGGTGCTGGGCGTGACCGGAACCGGTGGTGCGGGCAAATCCTCGCTGACCGACGAGCTGATCCGCCGCATCCGGCTCGACCAGGGCGATGCCTTGCGGATTGCGCTGATTTCGATTGACCCGTCGCGGCGTAAAAGCGGCGGCGCCTTGCTGGGTGACCGCATCCGCATGAACGCCATAGGCCCATGGGCCAGCGGTGCGGGCGCGCAGCGGGTCTATATGCGCAGCCTGGCGACGCGGGAGTTCGGCTCCGAGATCAGCGCGGCGCTGCCCGATGTGATCGCGGCGTGCAAGGTGGCCGGTTTTGACCTGGTCATCGTCGAGACCTCGGGCATAGGCCAGGGCGACGCGGCCATCGTGCCGCATGTGGATATTCCGCTGTATGTGATGACGCCGGAGTTCGGCGCGGCCAGCCAGCTGGAAAAAATCGACATGCTGGACTTTGCGGCCTTTGTGGCCATCAACAAGTTCGACCGCAAAGGCGCAGCCGACGCGCTGCGCGACGTGGCCAAACAAGTGCAACGCAACCGCGAAGCCTGGAGCGTGCCAACGGAGCAGATGCCGGTGTTCGGCACCATGGCTGCGCGCTTCAATGACGACGGCGTGACCGCGCTGTACCAGGCGCTCAAAGAGCGGTTGGGCGAACTCGGCGTGCCGATGCAAGGCGGGCGTTTGCCCCCGGTGGCGGTGCGCCACAGCAGCAACCAGATGCCGGTTGTGCCGCCTGCGCGTACCCGCTACCTGGCTGAAATCAGCGAGACCCTGCGTGGCTACAAGGCGCGGGCCCGCGCGCAGGCGCAACTGGCGCGCGAGATCCAGCAACTGCGCGCCGCCGCGGACATGTTGGAAGTGGGCAAGCCCGGCAAAGCGCGCGCCGCCGAAGCCGCGCGCGACCTGGCCGCCCAGCGCGAACAGCGACAAGACGGCGCTGCACGCCAACTGCTGGCCGGCTGGCCGGCATTGCGACAGGCCTATAGCGGCACGGACTACGTGGTCACCGTGCGTGACAAGGAAATCCGCACGGCGCTGACCACCACATCGCTGAGTGGCACCGCGATCCGCAAAGTCAGCCTGCCCGCCTACAACGACCAGGGCGACATCCTGCAATGGCTGATGCTGGACAACCTGCCCGGCAACTACCCCTACACCGCTGGCACGTTTGCGTTCAAACGCGAGAACGAAGACCCCACGCGCATGTTCGCTGGTGAGGGCGATGCATTTCGCACCAACACCCGCTTCAAGTTGCTGAGCGACGGTATGCCGGCCAAGCGCCTGTCCACCGCGTTTGACTCGGTCACGCTCTACGGCAACGACCCCGATCCCCGACCCGACATCTACGGCAAGGTGGGTAACTCGGGCGTCAGCATCGCGACGCTGGAAGACATGAAGGTCTTGTACGGCGGCTTTGATTTGTGCAGCCCCAGCACCAGCGTGAGCATGACCATCAACGGCCCCGCGCCCACGATTCTGGCCATGTTTATGAACACCGCGATTGACCAAAAGTTGGAAGCGCTGCGTACAGAACTGGGCCGCGAGCCGACGGCGGCCGAGGCCGATGCCGCACGCGCCTGGGTGCTGCAAAACGTGCGAGGCACGGTGCAGGCCGACATCCTGAAAGAAGACCAGGGGCAGAACACCTGCATCTTCTCGACCGAGTTTTCGCTCAAGGTCATGGGCGATGTGGCGCAGTATTTTGTGGACCACCAGGTACGCAACTTTTACAGCGTGTCCATCAGCGGCTACCACATCGCCGAGGCTGGTGCCAACCCGATCAGCCAGCTGGCGTTCACGCTGTCCAACGGTTTCACCTTTGTGGAAGCCTATCTGGCGCGTGGCATGCACATCGATGATT
The DNA here is from genome assembly GCA_947380945.1 of Comamonadaceae bacterium. GTDB lineage: Bacteria > Pseudomonadota > Gammaproteobacteria > Burkholderiales > Burkholderiaceae_C > Allorhodoferax. The sequence continues at coordinate 607 of CANCTD010000081.1, read as the reverse complement.
TCGCACCCAACCTGAGCTTTTTCTTCAGCAACGGCATGGACCCGGAATACACCGTCATGGGCCGCGTGGCGCGCCGCATCTGGGCGGTGGCGATGAAAGAAAAGTATGGCGCGAATGAGCGCAGCCAGAAGCTGAAATACCACATCCAAACCAGTGGGCGCAGCCTTCATGCGCAAGAGGTGCAGTTCAACGACATCCGCACCACGCTGCAGGCGCTGATTGCGATTTATGACAACTGCAACAGCCTGCACACCAACGCGTTTGACGAAGCCATCACCACGCCCACCGAAGACTCGGTGCGCCGCGCCATGGCGATCCAGCTCATCATCAACCGCGAATGGGGCCTGGCGAAAAACGAGAATCCTTCGCAGGGCAGTTTCATCATTGAAGAGTTGACCGAACTGGTCGAAGAAGCGGTGCTGGCCGAGTTTGAAAAAATTGCCGAGCGCGGCGGCGTGCTCGGAGCCATGGAAACCGGTTACCAGCGCGGCAAGATCCAGGACGAGTCCATGCACTACGAGATGCGCAAGCACACCGGCGAGCTGCCCATCATCGGCGTCAATACCTTCCGCAATCCGCATGGCGACGCCGTGCCGCAAAAGCTCGA
>CANCTD010000080.1 GCA_947380945.1 Comamonadaceae bacterium | reverse complement strand
GGTGCGATGGCTGCGATTCTGGGCATGGACGCGCAGCGCGTCGTCGCGGGTTGCCTGGAGGTGAGCCAATCCTTCCCGGCGGGCAGCGGCGAAGTGGTGGAAGCCGTGAATTTCAACGACCCGGCGCAGACCGTGATTGCCGGCAGCCGGGCGGCGGTGGAGAAGGTCAGCGAACTGCTCAAGAGCCAGGGTGCCAAACGCGCTTTGCCGCTGCCGGTCTCCGCTCCCTTTCACAGCAGCCTCATGCGCCCGGCGGCGCAGCGGCTGCAGCACGCACTGGCGGCTTTGGAACTCCGCGCCCCGGCGATTGCGCTGGTCAACAACGTCGACGTGGCGGTGGTCGATTCGCCCGACGGCATACGCGATGCGCTGTTTCGCCAGGCATTCGGTGCCGTACGCTGGGTCGAATGTGTGCAGGCCATGCAGGCCCGTGGTGCGCAACACATTGTCGAATGCGGTCCCGGCAAGGTGCTGGCCGGGCTGTGCAAGCGCATTGATCCGGCGCTGATTGCGCTGGTCGTGGCCGACCCTGCGTCGTTGGCGGAAACCCGGGAGGCCTTGCAATGAGCGATCCGAATGCGGCAACGCCCACGCCCACACCAGTAGCACTGGTAACCGGCGCATCGCGCGGCATTGGCGCGGCCATTGCGCTGGAGTTGGCACGCCAGGGTATGCGCGTGACCGGTACCGCCACGAGCGAAGCGGGCGCAGCGCAAATCAGTGCGGCGCTGGCCGCGTTTCCCGATTGCCGCGGTGCCGTTTTGGACGTTACCCACGCGACGGCAGGCGAGGCCCTGGTGAATGCCATTGCGCAGGAGGCGGGCGCTTTGCACGTGCTGGTGAACAACGCCGGCATCACCCGCGACACCTTGCTGATGCGCATGAAAGACGCCGACTGGGATGCGGTGATAGACGCCAACCTGAAGGGCGCCTTCCGCATGACACGTGCCGTTTCGCGGGCCATGATGAAGCAGCGCTACGGGCGCATCGTCAACATCACCTCGGTGGTCGGTGCCATGGGGAATGCCGGACAAGCCAATTACGCGGCGTCCAAGGCCGGACTCGCCGGCATGACCCGGGCGCTGGCGCGTGAGCTGGGGTCGCGTGGCATCACGGTCAACTGTGTCGCACCCGGATTTATCGAAACGGACATGACGGCCGCGCTTAGCGCCGAACAGCAGGCCGCTCTGATGACCCAGATCCCGGCAGGCCGCCTGGGTCAGGCGCATGAGGTGGCGCAGCTGGTTGCCTATCTGGCGTCGGCTCAGGCCGCTTATGTCAGCGGCCAGGAAATCCATATCAACGGTGGCATGCACATGTAGTTTTGCAGTGCGCCATCTGACAATCCGCCGCAATATCCGTCCGGCGGACCCGCGAACCGGCTGCGGTTTGGTCGTGGGTAGAATGACGGATTGTTTACAACCCTCAGAGGGAATCCATGAGCGATATTGAAGCACGCGTCAAGAAAATCATTGCCGAGCAACTCGGCGTTGAAGAGTCACAAGTCACCAATGAAAAAGCGTTCGTCGCCGATCTGGGTGCTGATTCGCTGGACACGGTGGAACTGGTAATGGCTTTGGAAGACGAGTTCGGCATCGAAATCCCTGACGAAGACGCTGAAAAAATCACCACGGTCCAAAACGCGGTCGATTACGCGACCACCCACAAAAAAGCCTGATTGCGAGTGTGTCCGCCCCTTGTGGCGGCGCCTTGATTGACCTATCTGCACCATGAAAGTTCGTCTATGACGCGCCGTCGCGTAGTTGTCACCGGTCTGGGCTGCATCAGTCCGGTCGGTAACACCGTCGATGCGGCGTGGTCACGCTTGCTCGCCGGACAGTCCGGCATCGATCGCATCTCCAAGTTTGACGCCAGCAGCTTTGCCTGCCAGATCGCCGGCGAGGTACGCGGTTTCGATGTCGAGTCCTACATGAGCGCCAAAGAGGCGCGCACCATGGACAGCTTCATCCATTACGGCATCGCTGCGGCTAGCCAGGCTGTGGCCGATGCGGGCCTGAAGACCGGCGAAGCATTGGGCGACGAAGAGGCAACCCGTATTGGCTGCGTCATCGGCTCGGGTATTGGCGGCTTGCCCATGATTGAGGCGACCCACGCGGAATACACCGCGCGTGGTGCACGCCGCATCTCCCCATTTTTTGTTCCCGCGTCCATCATCAACATGATCGCGGGACATGTGTCCATCCGCTACGGATTCAAAGGTCCGAACATTGCCATCGTCACGGCCTGCACCACCGGATTGCATTGCATCGGTGAGGCCGGGCGCATGATCGAATACGGCGACGCGGATGTGATGGTTGCCGGTGGCTCTGAGGCGACTGTGTCGCCCCTGGGCGTCGGTGGCTTTGCTGCCATGCGTGCGCTCAGCACCCGCAACGATGATCCGGCGACCGCGTCGCGCCCCTGGGACAAAGACCGCGACGGTTTTGTTCTGGGCGAGGGCGCGGGCGTGATGGTGCTGGAAGAGTACGAGCATGCCAAGGCGCGCGGTGCCAAGATTTACGCCGAATTAGCTGGTTTTGGCATGAGCGCGGATGCGGGTCACATGACCGCCCCCAGCATGGATGGCCCGCGCCGGGCCATGTTGGGTGCCTTGCGCAATGCCGGCCTGAACCCGGATGCGGTGGACTATGTGAATGCCCACGGCACTTCCACGCCCCTGGGCGACGTCAATGAATCCAACGCCATCAAGGCGACGCTGGGCGATCATGCCAAGTCGGTGGTCGTGAATTCGACCAAGTCCATGACCGGGCATTTGTTGGGCGGCGCCGGTGGTTTGGAATCGGTCTTCACGGTGCTGGCTTTGCACCACCAGGTCAGTCCACCCACGATCAATATCTTTAACCAGGATCCCGAGTGCGACCTGGATTACTGCGCCAACACCGCCCGGGACATGCGCATTGAGGTCGCGATCAAAAACAATTTTGGTTTCGGCGGCACCAACGGCAGCCTGGTTTTCAAGCGGGTCTGATTTTCCGCCCACCGGGCACCAAGTGACGGTAACGGCGCATGAACGGCCCGCCCGCAGTTTCCGTGGTGCTTGCTCCCAACCGAACCGAGGCCTGTATCGCAGGCGGAGCCAGCTTTTTGCTGTCCTTGGTGGTGTGCGGATTGTTCTTCTCCGGTGCCTTGCAGTCCGCCGCCGATGTCGCGTGGGCACTGTTGCTACTGGCCTTTTCCCTTGTGCTGACTGCCTCGCTGGCCTACCGTGGCTCCGCACGCGTTTCGCTACGCTGGGATGGCGAGCGCTGGTCCTATGCCCGGGAGGAGGGGATTGCCTGTACCGTGGGTATCGCGCTGGATTGGCAGTATTGGATGCTGTTGCGTGTGGAGCCGGACTCCGGCTTGTGTGAATGGTTGTGGCTGGGGCGAAAAGCGCAGGTAAAGCAATGGCCCGCACTGCGCCGGGCCTTGATTTTTTCGGCCATGATCGCAGATGATCCGGCGGGCGCTGACCCGCTGGGGCGGCTTGTTTGATGTGATGGAGAACACACAATGGTGACAGGAAATTTAATGCCGGTGCGCAGCTGGATGTCCGCCGGTTTGCTGGCGGTATCCCTCACACTGGGCATCGCGGCAGGTCCAGCGCTGGGGCAAACACGGACTTTGCCCGACTTCACGGACCTGGTCGAGCAGGTGGGGCCTTCGGTGGTGAACATCCGCACCACGGAAAAAGTTCAGGCCCGACAATCCCAGGTTAACCCCGGCGAAGAGGAGATGCTGGAATTTTTCCGCCGTTTTGGCCTGCCGACGCCGAATCTGCCACGCCCCGCACCGCGTCAGCGTGCGCCCCAACAAGAGGACCAATCCCGCGAACAACCGCGTGGTGTCGGATCTGGTTTCGTTCTGACATCGGACGGTTTGATTTTGACCAACGCGCACGTGGTGGAGGGCGCCGATGATGTGATCGTCACGCTGGCTGACAAGCGCGAGTTCAAAGCCAAAATCATGGGCTCTGACAAGCGCAGCGATGTGGCCTTGGTGAAAATTGAGGCCAGCGGACTCAGCGCGGTACGCATCGGGGATGTCAACCGCCTCAAGGTGGGTGAGTGGGTCATGGCTATCGGTTCGCCATTCGGTTTGGACAATTCGGTGACCGCTGGCATTGTCAGCGCCAAGCAGCGTGACACGGGCGAATTCTTGCCATTTATTCAGACTGATGTGGCGATAAATCCCGGGAATTCCGGCGGTCCGCTGATCAATATGCGCGGCGAAGTGGTAGGCATCAACAGCCAGATTTATTCGCGCTCGGGCGGGTTCATGGGCATATCGTTTTCGATTCCGATTGATGAGGCCGTTCGCGTGAGTGACCAGCTGCGCAGCCAGGGCCGGGTGTCGCGGGGCCGCATCGGCGTGACGATTGACCAGGTTTCCAAGGAAGTTGCCGAGTCCCTGGGTCTGGGCAAGAACACGGGTGCCCTGGTCAAAGCGGTCGAGCCAGGTTCGCCGGCCGATAAAGCCGGGGTTGAGCCGGGCGACGTGATCACCAAGCTCGATGGCCGGGTGATCGAGAAGTCCATGGATTTGCCCCGCTTTGTCGCCGCCACCAAACCCGGAACCCGCAGCGCCCTGACGGTGTTCCGGCGTGGCGCGTCCAAAGAGTTGCAGGTCACGATAGGGGAAATCGAGCCGGAGAAGATGGAGGCCAAAGCCGCTCCCGTAGCGCCCAAATCCAAGCCCAGCGCAGTTGCCCAGGGTTGGGGTCTGAGTTTGAGCGAGCTCAGCGAGGCGCAACGCAAGGACCTCAAAGTCAAATCCGGCGTCGCCGTCGACGCGGCTACCGACGCCGCAGCCAAAGCCGGTCTGGCCGAGGGCGACGTGATTTTGCAGATGGACAGCGTGGAAGTCTCCAGCGTGAAGGAAGTCGAGGCGATTTTGGCCAAACACGACAAAGCCAAGCCGCTGGTCGTCCTCTACCGCCGGGGCGAATGGACCCAGTACACCCTGATGCGCCTGGGCAAGTAGAGCGGGTGTTTCGTTAGAATGCAAAGGGCTGGCGCCAAGGGCGCGGGCCCCAAGCGTGGAAATGCAGGGCGCGTCATTCACCGATGCGCCCTTTTCTTTGTCTGCCTGACCGCTTTTTTTGATCCGCTTAGCCTGAAGTCTTCTGGATGCAGCACATACGAAATTTCTCCATCATTGCCCATATCGACCACGGCAAATCGACGCTGGCCGACCGCTTGATACAGCATTGCGGCGGTCTGGAAGCGCGGGAAATGCAGGAGCAGGTGCTCGATTCAATGGATATTGAAAAAGAGCGGGGCATCACCATTAAGGCGCAGACCGCTGCCCTGCAATACCGCGCCAAAAGCGGTCAGATTTACAACCTCAACCTGATTGACACGCCGGGCCACGTCGATTTTTCCTACGAAGTCAGCCGCTCCCTGTCCGCCTGCGAAGGCGCTTTGCTGGTCGTCGATGCCAGCCAGGGCGTAGAGGCGCAGACCGTGGCCAACTGCTACACCGCCCTGGACCTGGGCGTGGAAGTGGTGCCGGTGCTCAACAAAATGGATCTGCCCAACGCCGATCCGGACAATGCGCGCGCCGAAATCGAAGACGTGATCGGCATTGACGCCACCGATGCGATTCCCTGTTCGGCCAAGTCGGGCATGGGCGTGGAAGACATTCTGGAAGCCATCGTGGCGCGTATTCCGGCGCCCAAAGGCAATCCGGACGGCGCGCTGCGCGCCATGATTGTGGACAGCTGGTTTGATACCTATGTGGGCGTGGTCATGCTGGTGCGCGTGGTCGACGGCCGCCTGGGCAAGGGCGAGCGTTTCAAGATGATGGCCACCGGTGCCATGTACAACGCCGACAACCTGGGCGTGTTCACGCCGGCCAACGAACCGCGCACATCGCTGGAGGCCGGGGAGGTGGGTTACATCATCGCTGGCATCCGTGAGCTGCAAGCCGCCAAAGTGGGCGACACCATCACGCTGATCAAGGCTGGGACCGGCGGCGCTGCGGCGACGGCGACCGAGGCCTTGCCCGGATTCAAGGAAATCCAGCCCCAGGTTTTTGCCGGCTTGTACCCGACCGAAGCCAACCAGTACGAAGGTCTGCGCGACAGTTTGGAGAAGTTGAAGCTCAACGACTCTTCGCTGCATTACGAGCCCGAAGTTTCGCAAGCCTTGGGCTTTGGATTCCGCTGTGGTTTTCTGGGGCTTTTGCATATGGAAATCGTGCAGGAGCGGCTGGAGCGCGAGTTCGACCAGGACTTGATCACCACCGCGCCCAGCGTGGTGTACGAGGTAGTGGGTGTGGACGGCGAAGTGCGTATGGTGGAAAACCCGTCCAAGATGCCCGACCAGGGCCGGTTGGACGAAATCCGCGAACCCATCGTCACCGTGCACTTGTACATGCCGCAAGAGTATGTGGGTGCGGTAATGACGCTGGCCAACCAGAAACGCGGCGTGCAAATGAATATGGCCTACCACGGCCGCCAGGTCATGCTGACCTACGAGATGCCGCTGGGCGAAATCGTGCTGGACTTCTTTGACAAGCTCAAATCGGTGAGCCGCGGTTACGCGTCCATGGATTACGAATTCAAGGAATACCGCGCATCCGATGTGGTCAAGGTCGACATCCTGCTCAACGGCGAAAAGGTTGACGCGCTGTCCATCATCGTGCACCGCAGCCAGGCTACCTACCGGGGCCGGGCCGTGGTGACCAAAATGCGCGAGATCATTTCGCGCCAGATGTACGACGTCGCCATCCAGGCCGCCATAGGGGCCAACATCATTGCGCGTGAGACAATCAAAGCGCTGCGCAAGAACGTGCTCGCCAAGTGCTACGGCGGCGATATTTCACGCAAGCGCAAGCTCCTCGAAAAGCAAAAAGCCGGCAAAAAGCGCATGAAGCAAATCGGCTCGGTGGAAGTCCCCCAAGAGGCATTCTTGGCTATTTTGCAAGTGGAAGACTGATGCAAGCATTGACATCTGTGGTGCTGGCCGCCTTTGTGGCCTTTGCCGGGGCCTGGTTTGCCGGGATCGTGGAAGCGAATTTCGCCTTGTTGTTGTTCCTGGCCTCGGTGGTCACTGGGCTTTACTGGTTGGGCGAGCAATTTGTATTCGCCCCCGCGCGGCAGCGCGCCGCAGCGCAGCTCGAATCCGAAGACGCCCAGCGCCGCAGCGCCCTGGCGCAACAAGGCATCAAGCAGGTCGATGGCGATGTGGCCCACGCCAAGGAGGCGCTGTTGGCGCAGCCCTGGTGGTTGGAATGGACTGCGGGTTTGTTTCCCGTCATCATCACCGTGTTTTTGCTGCGCTCCTTTTTATTCGAGCCTTTCAAAATTCCATCCGGCTCCATGATTCCCACCTTGCTGGTCGGCGATTTGATTCTGGTGAACAAATACCACTATGGTGTGCGCCTGCCGGTGATCAACACCAAACTCACCGAGGGCAACAAGCCCCAGCGCGGCGACGTGATGGTGTTCCGCTATCCGCCGCAGCCCAGCCTGGACTACATCAAGCGCGTGGTGGGCGTGCCCGGCGACACCGTGGCCTATCTGAACAAGCGCCTCACCATCAATGGCCAGGTGGTGGATACCAATGCTTTGCCCGACTTTCTGGATGAAGATTCCATGCGCTACTTCAAGCAGTTCGAAGAAAAACTGGGCGAGCAGCCACACCGCCTGCTCAACGATGAAAGCCGTCCTGCTTTTGTCCAGGTGCAAGCGAATTTTTTTGGTGCGGAAGGCTGCAAATACACGGTCGAAGGCGTGACTTGCAAGGTGCCCGAGGGCCACTATTTCATGATGGGCGACAACCGCGACAACTCGCTGGACTCGCGCTACTGGGGCTTTGTGCCAGATGCCAATATTGTGGGCAAGGCGTTTTTTGTCTGGATGAATTTCGGCAGCCTCAAGCGCATAGGCGGCTTCCATTGATGGCAATTCGCCTGTATCCGCAATGAGCCAGGGGCTGGAGCAGCTGCAGCTGCGTTTGCAGTACCGATTCC
>CANCTD010000079.1 GCA_947380945.1 Comamonadaceae bacterium | reverse complement strand
GCGCCCCGGTAATCAAAGACATTGAAGCGCCCCGCCGCGTTGTCCTGGTCCGGCCGGAAGCTGGCCAAGCCTGCGCGCAACGTGGCCCAGTCCAGCCCCAGCGCCCAGACCGCGGCAACGCTGGCCATCACGTTTTCCACCTGGAAGCCAATCGCACCGCCATGCGTTACCGGAATGTCTTGGAGGTCCAGGTAGTTTTTGTGCGCGCCTTTTGCCGCCACGATTTGGCCGTTTTCGACAAATACCACCGGGCGGCCCTGGGCCCGGTGCGTGGCCATGACCGGGTTGTACTGGTCCAGCGCGAAAAAGGTCACATCGCCTTTGCATTTGGCCGCCATCGCAGCCACCACCGGATCGGCAGCATTGAGTACCGCCATGCCCTTGGGTGCTACGTTTTGCACGATCACGCGTTTGAGCACGGCCAGCTCGTCCACCGTGGTGATGTAGTTCAAGCCCAGGTGATCGCCAGTTCCCACATTGGTCACCACCGCGACATCGCAGTAGTCAAAAGCCAGCCCTTCACGCAGCACGCCGCCGCGCGCGGTTTCCAGCACTGCAGCGTCCACGTCGGGGTGGTGCAGCACGTTGCGGGCGCTCTTGGGGCCGCTGCAGTCGCCGGTGTCTATGCAGTGGCCGCCCACGTACACGCCGTCGGTGTTGGTCATGCCCACGCACCAGCCTTGCGCGGCCAGCAGGTGCGAAATCAGCCGCACGGTGGTCGTTTTGCCATTGGTGCCTGTCACGGCTACCACCGGGATGCGGCCGTTGTTGCCGGGTTTGAACAGGCTGGAAATAATCGCCTCGCCCACGGCCCGGCCTTTGCCGAATGAGGGGTTGAGGTGCATGCGCAAGCCCGGCGCCGCGTTCACTTCGACCACACCGCCGCCTTGTTCTTCGAGTGGGCGCAAAATCGTTTCACACACCATGTCGACGCCGCAGATGTGCAGCCCCACCATTTGCGCGGCGGCCACCGCGCGGGCGGCCACTTCGGGGTGCACATCGTCGGTCACATCGGTGGCCGAGCCACCGGTGGACAGGTTGGCGTTGTTGCGCAAGTTCACGCGCTGGCCCTTGTCGGGCACCGAATCGGCGTCAAAACCCTGCTTGCGCAGGCAGGCCAGCGCGATTTCATCGAAACGGATTTTGGTCAGCGACGTGGCGTGCCCGTCGCCCCGGCGCGGGTCCTGGTTGACCCGCTCGACCAGCTGCGCCACGGTGTGCACGCCATCGCCGGCCACGCTGGGCGGATCGCGCCGTGCCGCAGCAACCAGCCGCTCGCCGACCACCAGCAGGCGGAAGTCATTGCCCGGCATGTAGCGCTCCACCAGCACATGGTCGCGAAAACCCGCTGCCACCGCATAGGCTGCGCGCAGGGCGGCCTCGTCCTGGATGTTCACGGTCACGCCCTTGCCCTGGTTGCCGTCCAGCGGCTTGACCACCACCGGCAGCCCGATCTCCAGCGCTGCCTGCCAGGCATCGTCGGCATGGCGTACCGAGCGTCCACGCGGCACCGGTACACCGGCGGCGTGCAGCAGCTTTTTGCTCAATTCCTTGTCTTGCGCTATGGCTTCGGCGATGGCGCTGGTAGCGTCAATTTCGGCAGCCTGTATGCGCCTTTGCTTGCGGCCCCAGCCAAAGCGCACCATGCTGCCTTCGGTCATGCGGCTGTACGGAATCTGGCGCGCCAGCGCAGCGCTGACCACCGAACCGGTGCTGGGGCCCAGCCGTACTTCCTCGTCCAGGTCGCGCAACTGCCGCAGCGCGGCCTGCACGTCGAAAGCTGTGGCCGCGCGCGCGCTGGCGCACAGCTGCGCAGCCAGGTCCAAGGCCATTCGACCGACAGCTTCCTCGCTGTACTCCACCACCACCTGGAACACGCCGTCTTCCAGCGTTGGTTTGGTGCAGCTGAAGGTCACCGGGCAACCGGCCTGCGCCTGCAGCCCCAACGCGGCCAACTCCAGCACCCGCGCCATGGGAACCTGTCCCTGCTGGCCTATGGGCTGGAATGCGCTGATTTCGGGAAAACGCTGGCGCAAACGGGTCTCAAAACCCGCCAGTTGGGCCACGTCGCATTCGGCCGCATCGCAGGCGACTACGGCTTGCATCGCGGTGTGGTGGCTCCAGAGGTTGGGGCCGCGCAGGGCGCGGATACGGGTCACTTCCATGGGGATTCCGTCTATCTGATTCGATTTTTAGTAAGGCGACTTTTGCGGATTGGACTCAAAGGTGCGCAAACCCGCTGCAATCAATTCAGGCGTGATACCCAGCGCCCAGGCGGCCGCCACAGCGGCCATCACCATCTCGGGTTGCGCGGCCTTGGCCGGCTTTAGGTGCGGCAGCCGCAAGAGCACGATGTCCTGGGCGGCGCTGGCCAATACCACCGCGTCGTCCCGTACAAACACGGTTTTGTGCCCCTGTGCGCGGTGCTGCAGCAGCGTCGGGTTGGCCGGGTCCAAGGCGTAAAAAATGACGGCCCCATCGCATAAATCGGCCAGTTCCCGGGCCTGCGCATCCGCCGCATTGATCACCGCAGTTCCGCTGGGCAAAACCACATCGATCTGGGTGCGGGTGACCTTGAAACACTGTTCTGCATCGCGAATGTCAAAGTGCGCCAGCCCCGCATCCCAGCCGATGTCGGTGACCACGCCCACATCGCACTTGTCGTAAGCCAAGCCCTCGCCCAGGATGGTGGCGCAGGGGTTTTCGAACACGGCGGCCTCCACCGTGCGGTTGATCAGAATGCGCTCGCCCGCGTCCCTGTGGGTGCTGTCGGACGCATCCACGCGGCGGCTGTCCAGGTAAAGCCCCTCGCTGCAGGCCAGACCCACATGTTTGCCGCTGATGTGCACCAGCCAGGCGATAAGCCGGGCGATGCGCCCGGTGTTCTGGCTGCCGGTGACGCCCACCACCGGAATGCGCCCGCTGTGGCTGCTGCTGAACAGGTGGCTGATGATGGCTTTGCCCACCGGCTGGCCGCTGCCGTTGGCCGGTTTGATATGGGCCAGCAAGCCCGGGCTGGCGTTGACCTCGATCACCGCGCCGCGCTGCGCCTGCAGTGGCAGGGCGCAGTTCTCCAGCACCATGTCCACACCCGCAATGTCCAAACCGACCACGCGCGCTGCAAGCGCCGCCGCATACGCAACGCTGGGGTGTATGTCGGCGCTCACGTCAAAGGCCACATTGCCGTTGCGCTGTATCAGCACCTGGCGGCCTGCCTCGGGCACCGAGTCGGGTTTGAGCCCCACGCGTTCGAGTTCCAAAATCACTTCCGGGCTGTCGTCGAGCTCCACCACATTGAGCGGAAAGGACTCGGCCCGGCCGCGGCGCGGGTCGTTGTTGATCTGCTGGTCGATCAACGCGTTCATGGTCGAGACACCGTCGCCGGTGACATACAAAGTGGTGCCGCGCGCAGCCGCCGCCACCTGGTGGCCGACCACCAGCAAGCGGTGTTCGTTGCCACGGATGAATTGCTCCACGATCACCTGTCCGCTGCCTTGGGCATGCGCCAGGGCATACGCGGCTTCGATGTCGGTGCGCGACTCCAGGTCCAGCGACACGCCGCGCCCGTGGTTGCCGTCGTAGGGCTTGATCACCACCGGCGTGCCGATGGACTGGGCCGCATCCCAGGCCTCAGCGGCGCTGTCCACCAGCACACCGTGCGGCACCGGCACGCCGCAGGCCTGCAGCATGCGCTTGGTCATGTCCTTGTCGCTGGCAATTTCCTCGGCAATCGCCGATGTCTGGTCGGTCTCAGCGGTCCAGATGCGCCGCTGCGCGCTGCCGTAGCCCAGTTGCACCAGATTGCCTGCGGTCAGCCGGATGTGGGGAATCTGGCGCGCGGTGGCAGCGTCCACGATATGCGCGGTGCTGGGGCCCAGGCACAGGTCATCGACCATTTCCTGCAACTCGGCCACCGCCGCCGCCACGTCAAAAGCCCTGTCGTTGATGGCTGCCAGCAGCAGCGCCCGCCCCAGTTGCAGCGCCCGCTCGCCCACGTCGGGCTGGCGGGTGCGGAAAGCGATTTTGTAGACCCCGCGCTGCGATGTCTCACGCGCTTTGCCAAAACCGGTGCGCATACCGGCCAGGTTCTGCAGCTCCAGGCAGACGTGTTCAAGAATGTGCGCCGCCCAGGTTCCCTCATGCAAGCGCTGCAAAAAGCCGCCGCGCACGCCCGGGCTGCATTCATGTTCCACCAGGCTGGGCAGCCAGGCGGTCAGGCGTTCGACAAAGCCGGGCAGGGTGTTGGACGGGTGGTCCTCCAGCGAACCGATGTCGACCCATGCCTCGATCACAGGCCGGTAGGTCCAGATATTGGGGCCACGCAGGTGGGTCACCCGCACAATCTCGATGGTTTTCTGCTGGGTCATGCAATAAGACGGGCGGTAAGGCGCGCCGCCGTGGTTCGTGGTGCCATCGGTATTCTCGCCGATGACCGGCTGTGGCCCCAGCGTCCGCGCTTGGGGCATAGTCGGGTGTGCGCCGCCGCTGCGTCGGGCCGGTCCTCCGGTCCCGGGCGGGCTGTTTTCTGAACCCTTGTCTTGACATGCATCTTGTAGTTTCTCCCAACGCGCCACCAACAGTGGGCGAGCTGACGCCCGTCTGGCAGCAGTCGATGGCGGGGCAGTTGCGTCCCGGCGAAACCGTGTGCGCGGTGCTGGAGCTCGACCTGGACGCGCAGCTGCGTTTCCAGGCAGGCCTGCTGGTGGCCACCGATCAACGTCTGCTGGACTTGGAATCGCCCCAGGCTGCGGCCCGCAGCTGGGACTACCGCGACGGACTGTCCTTGCAGCACCATGACCACGCCGGCGTGGGCCAGTTGCGCTTGGGCGACGCCAGCGGCGTTTTGAGGGACTGGCGCTTCACGCTGGGCCGCAACCTGCAGGCCCTGCGGCTGCTTGACCAGTTTGCCGCCCGCCAGGACAGTGCCATGCGCGGCCTGCCGCTTGCGCTGGCCGCCCAAACCCTGTGCCCGAGCTGCAAAGCGCCCATGGAGCCCGATGCCGAGGAATGCCCGGTCTGTACCAAAGTCGTCCACACCCCGCCGTCGACCTGGACGCTGCTGCGCCTGTGGCAGTTTGCCCAGCCCTACCGGGGCCAGTTGCTGCTGGGATTTGTGCTGATGCTGCTGAGCACCGCAGCCAGCCAGGTGCCGCCTTACCTGACGATTCCGCTGGTCGATGAGGTTCTGATACCGCTGCAAAACGGACAGCACATCCCCCGCAGCACCATAGTCTGGTACCTGGCGGGCCTGCTGGGCTCGGGTCTGCTGGCCTGGGTTTTGAGCTGGGCTAAGACCTACATCCTGGCGCTGGCATCGGAGCGCATCGCCGCCGACCTGCGCACCAGCACCTATGACCATTTGCTGCGGCTCTCGCTGGAATACTTCGGCGGCAAACGCACCGGGGATTTGCTCTCGCGCGTGGGCAGCGAGAGCGACCGCATCGCGGTCTACCTGTCGCTGCACCTGACCGACTTCGCCAGCGACGTGGTGATGATTGTGATGACGGCGGTGATTTTGTTTTCCATGAACCCCTATCTGGCGCTCATCACCCTGGTGCCCCTGCCGTTTATCGGCTGGATGATCCACTATGTACGCTACCGTTTGCGCACCGGCTTCGAGAAGATTGACCGGGTCTGGGGCGAGGTCACCAACGTGCTGGCCGACACCATCCCCGGAATCCGGGTGGTCAAGGCCTTCGCCCAGGAGCAGCGCGAGTCGCACCGCTTTCGCGAGGCCAACCGCCACAACCTCCTGGTGAATGACCGCATCAACAAAATCTGGTCCTTGTTTTCCCCCAGCGTGTCTTTGCTCACCGAAATCGGTTTGCTCGTGGTCTGGGGCTTTGGCATCTGGCAGGTGGCGCACGGGGAGATCACCGTCGGTATGTTGCTCGCCGCCATTGCCTACATCGGGCGCTTTTACGGCCGGCTCGACTCCATGAGCCGTATCGTCTCGGTGACCCAGAAGTCGGCCTCGGCGGCCAAGCGCATTTTCGACATCCTCGACCATGTGTCCAGCGTGCCCGAGCCGCAAAACCCGGTGCGCGTGGACCGGGTCCAGGGCCGCATTGAACTGCGCGAGGTGGGTTTTCGTTATGGCAACCGCGCCGTGAACCGGGGCATCAATTTGCAGATTGCGCCCGGCGAGATGATCGGCCTGGTCGGCCAGAGTGGTTCGGGCAAAAGTACGCTGGTGAATCTGATTTGCCGTTTTTACGATGTGTCCGAGGGCGCGATTCTGGTCGACGGCGTGGACATCCGTTCCTACGCGATTGCCGACTTCCGCCGCAACATCGGCCTGGTGCTGCAAGAGCCGTTTTTGTTCTTCGGCACGATTGCCGAAAACATAGCCTACGGTTTACCGGATGCCAGCCGCGCGCAGATCGTCGCCGCCGCCCGGGCGGCGCACGCGCATGAGTTCATCCTGCGCCTGCCGCATGGTTATGACTCCATGGTCGGTGAGCGCGGCCAGGGTTTGTCGGGTGGCGAGCGCCAGCGCATCTCGATTGCGCGTGCGCTGCTGATTGACCCGCGCATATTGATATTGGACGAAGCCACCTCTTCGGTCGATTCCGAGACCGAAAAGGAAATCCAAAAGGCGCTTGAAAATCTGGTGCAGGGCCGCACCACCATCGCGATCGCCCACCGCCTGTCCACCCTGCAGCGCGCTGACCGGCTGGTGGTCCTGGAGCGCGGGCGTGTGGTGGAAGAGGGCACGCATGCGGCGCTGATGGCGGCTGAAGGTGCTTACTTCAAACTCTACGAAGCGCAGGCCCGCAATGCCGCGGCGCAGGATATGCCCGGGAGCCCGCCATGAATGACCCGACGCCCATGCCGCCGGCGCAATGCCAGTTGGAGCGGACTGCTTTTGGCGAGCTGGTGTGGACCAGCCCGCAGGGTCAGCGTGTGCCCGGTGTGGTGCCGGTGCGCGCCTTTCCCATTCAGGCACCGCAAGAAGGCATCTCCTTGGTGGACTCTGAGGGGCACGAGGTCGCCTGGTATGCGCACATCGACGCGATCCCCGAACGGGCGCGCACTCTGGTCGAGCAGGAGCTCGCTCGCCGCGAATTCATGCCGGTGATACAGCGCATCGCTGCGGTCAGCGGGTTTTCGACCCCCTGTACCTGGACTGTGGATACCGACCGTGGCCGTACCGAATTTGTGTTGCGCGGGGATGAGGACATACGCCGCATTGGCAGCGCCCAGGCCTTGCTGATTGCGGATGCCCACGGCATCCACTACCTGGTGCCGGACCAGCTGGCGCTCGATGCGCAGAGCAAGCGGGTGCTGGACCGGTTTTTGTAACGCGCTGTGCCCGCTAGCGGCTGAACACCACGGCCATGGCGGCTAGCACCAGCAGATACAGCGGCGCAAAAATTTGCAAGGTTTTGCGCAGCTGCGCCGGCGTGGTTTTGCCTTTGTGCCACAGGTAGTACTGGTACAGCGGCGGTGCCAGCAGCACGACGGCGAGCTCGATGGCCAGCTCCAGTCGGACCGCATCCATCGCCAGCGACTCCGTGGGCCCCGATTACATCGCAGCAAAAATCGATTTGGCAGCGTCGACCGTGTGCGCAATATCTGCGTCGGTGTGCGCGGCGCTGACAAAACCGGCCTCGTACAGCGCGGGGGCGAAATAAACACCGGCGTCCAGCATGCTGTGGAACACGTGGTTAAAGCGCTTGCTGTCGGTTTGCATGACGGTGGCGTAGTTTTGCGGCAGCTCGGACATCAGGAAAAAGCCGAACATGCCGCCTTCGCTGTCCACGTTAAAGGGCACACCGGCCGCTTGCGCTGCGGCCAGCAAACCGTGGGTCAGGGCACGTGTTTTGGCGGCGAGCGCGTCATAAAAACCGGGCTGGCTGATCAGGCGCAGCGTGGCCAGACCGCAGGCGGTGGCCACCGGGTTGCCGCTGAGCGTGCCCGCCTGGTACACGGTGCCCAAGGGTGCCAGGTGTTCCATGACCGCGCGCTTCGCGCCAAAAGCCGCCAGCGGCATGCCGC
>CANCTD010000078.1 GCA_947380945.1 Comamonadaceae bacterium | reverse complement strand
ATCCGGCAGATGATTTTTGTGACCGGCCGCACCAAGCGCAGCGTCGAAGACCACTTTGATACCGCCTACGAACTGGAGAGCGAGCTCGAAGCCGCAGGCAAACATGAACTGCTGGCGGTAGCCCGCTCGATTGCGCCGGAGGACATGACCTGCGTCTACGTGCGCCAGCCGCGCGCGCTGGGTCTGGGCCATGCGGTGCTGTGTGCCAAGGAGTTGGTGGGCCCCCACCCTTTTGCAGTCTTGTTGGCCGATGACTTGATGGTGGCACCACCTGGCGGCATAGGGATCATGCAGCAAATGGTCGCGCAATATGCCCATTGGCGCGCCAGCGTGCTCGCGGTGCAGGACGTGCCACGCGAACACACGCAGCGCTACGGCATCGTGTCGGGCAATGCAGTAGCCGATGGCGTACTTGATATTTCGGGCATCGTGGAAAAGCCCCAACCGCAGGACGCGCCCTCCACGCTGGCGGTGGCCGGGCGCTACATCCTGACGCCGGGCATTTTTGCCGAGCTGGAGAACTTGCCACGTGGCACCGGTGGCGAGATCCAGCTCACCGATGCGATCGCGCGGCTGTTGCGGCGCGAGAAAGTGTTTGCCTTCCGTTACGCCGGCACGCGCTACGACTGCGGCAGCAAGCTGGGGTTTTTGCAGGCCACAGTTGACCTGGGTGAAACGCATCCGCAGGTGGGGCAGGAATTTGCCGCCTGGCTGGCGACCCGAGGTTAACGGACTCCAAGTCATACCTATAGCTGGCACGGACGTGTGGCGTGTCGCAGCTAATCAGCTTGGAATGCTTCATCCAACTGTCATGAGTCGAGGCTAGTCTAAGTATCTTCATTCAAAAGTCGTCGCCGCCATGAATTCATGTTTTTCTTCCGTTATTTTTAGTTGTTCCTTTTTTCTAGCCGCGCTGGCGGGACAGCCTGTAACGGGGTTCGCACAAGGGCTGCAGGTGAAGCCGTTCAGTTTTGGTTTGTGGGGCGATATGCCTTATAAAAAGGCGGGCGACGATCCTAAATTGCCTGCAGTACTGCACAGCATCAACCAGTCGGATATTGCCTTCTCCCTGTACGACGGCGATATCAAAGATGGCAGTTCGATTTGCTCGGATAACGTTTACACCGAGGCTTTGGCGATGTTCGCCTCCCTTGTGAAGCCGGTCGTCTATGTGCCAGGTGACAACGAGTGGACCGACTGCCACCGTACCAACAACGGCGGTTACGATGCGTTGGAGCGCTTGGCCCACATCCGAAAAGTGATGTTTCCGAACGCCAACAGCCTTGGCCAGTCCACCATTGCGCTAGAGCACCAAGGCAAGTTGGGCGAGAAGTATGTGGAGAACACCCGCTTTAGCCATGGCGGCATCGTTTTTGTTGGCGTGAACCAACCTGGTAGCAATAACAACGTGATCATGAGCGCCAAGGAGTGCACTTACAAAAGCGCACGCACATCAGCGAAGTGTGATGAGTCAAACGCGGAATACCTGGAGCGTGACGCAGCCAACGTGGCATGGACGCGTGCATCTTTTGAACAAGCCAAGGCCCAAAAGGCGGCGGGCATCGTGCTGGTTACGCAAGGCGACCCCGGCTTTGATTGGCCGGAGACGGAGGACTTTGACGAGAGCACCATGCCCGAGTTCAGCGGCTTTCGCAACTTCATGGCGCAGCTTGCCAACGAAACGGCGCATTTTGATGGGCAGGTTTTGTTTGTTCACGGTGACACCCACTTTTTCAAGTTGGATAAGCCCTTGTACAGCCCGACCAAATTACTGCCCAATTTCACCCGCCTTCAGACCTTTGGCAGCCCCTCCTTGCACTGGGTGAAGGTGCATGTGGATGTCAACAGCGCCGATGTGTTCCGGGTGGAGCCGGTGATCGTGAAGCAACCCTGAGGCTAGGCCCGAGCCGAAGGTACATCCAAACCCCGGGCTATTGCGGCTGCGGCGTCCGGCGTAAATGTTCTTGTCGCTATCAGTTCCTGCACGTCTGCGGCACTCAGCAGCCGGAATTCTTGTACCTCTCCATCGCGGTTATGCGGTTGTTCCTGCGCCTGCAGCAGCAAGTTGAAGACGTACAAGCGTTCCACATGCCAACCCCCATCGCGTGCCCGGGCGACCTCTACCGTTCCGGCAAAGCTGAGCTGGTGTTCGGCCTCTAGCTGAATCCCGGCTTCTTCATCGAGCTCACGAACCAAACAGGATTGCAGACTCTCACCTGCCACGACGCCACCTGCACACAAGTTGTCTAAAAAGCCGGGGTCGACTGCCTTGTTGGCGCTGCGCCGCGCAACCCACATGCCTCCGTCAGCGCTGAAACCGTTCACGTGAACCGCGTCGCTGCGCATGCCCAAAAAATAAAAACCGGCGCGCTCGGCCGCCAACAGCGGCGTTGCGCTGTCCACCGGAAAAAATGAAAACTGCTCGCCACGCCAACCCGGTATATGCCCCAGTGCATGCAAGTTGACCAGGGCACCTTGCAAGGCGGCACTGCGGGCGGCATGCGTCCATTGGAACGCATCCCAATCCAAACGATGTGCTTGCAGTCGGGTTGGCGCGAGATGCGCTGCAAGTAAACGGGCACGCGCGGCGCTCACATAGCCCAATCGTATCGGGCCACAAAACCAGGGTATGAGTTCCGATGGCGGCCCGCTTATCGCCGCGCCGCTTGCGCTGTAGCTTGGCGTGAGTTGTGCGTAGTTCCATTCAGTGCGAAAGTTATCAACGACGCGTCGCAAGGCTATGACGGGTGGCGATGAGGATAGATTCATGGGCGCATTTTCGCCATACGCCGCGCACCAACGTAACAAAAGCTTCATATTTTTGACGCCTTGGTGACACGGACCTACAAGAGACTCACAGCGTCGCCCGATGCCAAAACGCAGGGCTTGTATACGGAAGTAAAGCCCACCATGAGATGCCGATGGATTCCCGTGTAAAAAGTTTTGTCGAAGCTGCAATGGCGATGCCGCTTGCGACCGAAGATGAAGACACGCCCCGCTACCGTTCGGTATTTATCTCGGACTTGCACCTTGGAACCGCCGGATGCCAGGCAGAGGCGCTATTGGACTTCTTGAAACACCATCCCAGCGAGTACCTCTATTTGGTCGGCGATATCGTAGACGGGTGGCAACTGCGCAAGCGCTGGTATTGGCCACAGGCCCATAACGATGTGGTGCAAAAACTTTTGCGCCGAGCCCGTAAGGGTAGCAAAGTTATTTTTGTTCCGGGCAACCATGACGAGTTTGCCCGCGAGTTTTGCAACCACCATTTCGGGGGCATTGAGGTGATGCACGACGCGGTTCACACGACAGTGGACGGTCGCCGCATGTGGATAACCCACGGAGATTACTTTGACGGTGTGATCCGTTTTGCCAAATGGCTAGCGTATCTGGGCGACAACGCCTATGAACTGACCTTGCGGGTGAACCGCTACTTCAACTTGGTGCGCAAGCGCTTGGGCTTTCCTTACTGGTCGCTGTCGGCCTACCTCAAGGATAAGGTCAAGATGGCAGTTAATTTCATTTCCGATTTTGAAGTGGCACTTGCCCATGAAGCCCGCAATCGGGGTTACCACGGTGTGATCTGCGGTCATATCCACCGCGCCGAGATGCGGGAGATTGATGGCGTTTTGTATTGCAACGACGGTGACTGGGTTGAAAGCCTGAGTGCACTGATCGAGCACATGGACGGTCGTTTGGAATTGGTCTACTGGCACCAGGTTGCCGGCGCGTTTGCTTCCGTGCCGTCGAGCGCAAGTTCCGCGCCTGCAATGGCTTGACGCCGCACAGGCAACTGTGCGCATTATCCCTTCACCCGTTGGAAATGTTGCTGCAAACTTGCCAGCAGCAGATGGCCGCTGTCTTCAAGAGTTCCGGTGTTGTGGATAAACAGGTCTCCTGCAAGGGGTCGCGCACTGACCTGCTGTGAACGCGCCACACGGGCTTCGACCGCATCTGCGGTTTCTCTGCCGCGCTGAAGTAGCCGTTCCCGTACTACGCTCGCTGGAGCGTCGACATGCAGCACGCAAACCCCAGGCCAATTCAGCCGCACAACCGGCACATAGGCGCGCGATCCGTTAACGATCACGAAGCCGCCCGCATCCAAGCCCATCAGCTCGCTGTGCCGCACGCCGTAGTTCAGGCCATTGGCGTGCCACTCCATCGCAAATGCACGAGCAGCACTCAAAGCCGCGAAAGCCTGCTTGCTCAGCGCCTCGTGTTGCTCTGTACCGTGGTCAGCCGCGCGGGTAATTGATCGCCGCGCGATGTGTACGGACATCAAAGTGTCAGGCTGCAGGCGGCCGGACAGCCACGCCAACAGGCTGTCTTTACCGACCCCAGAGGGACCTACGGCGTATACCAGTCTTTGACTCATGGTGCGCCCAGTGGGAAGCGCTGCGCCTGGTAAAAATCACCCCCCGCCTCGGGCTCAATAAACCAGCTGATGGCATCCAAGGTAAGGGGACGGTTGAGCACGGGTTCAAACCATTTCAAAGCGGCCATATACAGGCGCTGCTGTGCGTCGTCTGGCAGGGCCTGCAGCGATCCGCTCAGGGTCATGTGCCATTGGAACTGGTCGGCGACATAAGGATAGGCCCACTGCGACAGGAGCTCGTCTTGCCGGCGCGTCAACGGCGTCAAGCGCCGATGTGCCAATTGGTCCGCAGTCAGCGGTTCAGCCAGCGGATGCAAAGCACGCACGCACTGGTAGGCGAAATCTTGCAAAGTCTGCGACGAGTCGCTAGGAACCAACGCCAGGTAGTCGCCCATGTTCCGCAGCGCCAGCGGTGCAAGCGAAATCGGTTTATGGGCCAGGGCCAATGTGGCAAAAGTCGCCGGGATCGCGTCGCGTTCCAATCCAGCTTTTCGTGCAAATGGCGCTTTCATCGTCGCATGCCAGCCATAGCGTGAGGCAGCTGCTGTGTAGTGGCGAAAGGAAGTAGCCGAAATTCCATCGAAGGAGGGGGCGGTCAGCGTACGCCGGGTCAGCGCGCAACGTCCCAGCCAGCGCGCACCGAGTTCCGCGAGGAGCTGATCCTGGTCTGGCGCAAAGTACGCAGCGTGGCGGTAAATGCTTGAGTCCAACATAAAGCAGGTTCTGAATACCTAGGAGTTGGTGTGTCGCCATCGCGCCGTCACCTAAACGACATATTTTTTCCCTAAGCTCAAAGTCTACTAACAAAGAATTTCAAATGCGTTACGCCTGTCCCTTAGTTTGCGCCGGAGTTCGGTCTGGTGACTGAGGTCGGCTCAGCCGAACCAAGGTCCCGGCAGTATTGGCTGGGCATTCTGGCGCGTGCTCCCCTTGATTTCCTCGAGTTGCACTTGGCTGCCTTGGCGCAAGGCCCGCACCAGTGGTTGCGCCCTGTGGAGACCGGCTTGGTCATGGTCCGTGGACGCGCCGGAGGAACCGGACAGCGTTTCAACCTGGGGGAGGCGACCGTCACCCGTTGTGTGATCCGCCCTGATGCCGCACTAACCGCGTGCCATCAGGTGGGGGTGGGCTACGTTTTGGGGTGCTCGCACCGCCAGGCGTTGTTGGTGGCGCTGGCCGACGCCTTATTGCAGGAGCGCGACTTGCATGCGTTGTGGCATGCGCGCCTGATTGCGCCGCTGATCAGCCTGCTGGCCGAAAAATCCGCGGAGCAGCGTGCTCAAACCCAGTCCACGCGTGTCGAATTTTTCACGGTTGCTCGCGAGTCCGGTACCGACCGCGGTGAAGAGGATTCCGTATGACTGCGCACAGCCTGCAGGATATGGCCCCCGGCTTTGTCGACATCACTGTGCAAAGCCAGGGCGTTTTCCGCAGTGCCTTGGACGCGCTAGCCCGTCCGGGCAGCATTGCACGACTTCCATCGGTACCTGCAAATCCCGTATTGCCCCGAGGTAGCAGCGCTGCGGCCAGCC
Organism: Comamonadaceae bacterium; assembly: GCA_947380945.1. Classification (GTDB taxonomy): domain Bacteria; phylum Pseudomonadota; class Gammaproteobacteria; order Burkholderiales; family Burkholderiaceae_C; genus Allorhodoferax. The sequence continues at coordinate 2,101 of CANCTD010000078.1, read as the reverse complement.
TTTTGCTGGCGCTACTGGACCAGGACTGCTCACTGTGGGTCTCGCCCGCATTGGCCGCGGGTCATGGCGCCGCATGGCTGCGCTTCCATACCGGGTGCACCATTACCTGCGATCACCGGACAGCCGACTTTGTCTGGGCTGCATCGTTTCTCGAGTTACCGCCGCTATCGGATTTAAAACAGGGTAGCGCCGAATACCCTGATCAATCAGCCACTTGCGTGGTGGATGTGGTCGGATGGCAGCTTGGGGCGCCCACAGATCCGCGCGCTGTGGAGTTGCGCGGTCCTGGCATACGCGACGTGCTTTGCTTGTGTGTGGATGGCCTGGACAGGCATTTTGTGCAGCAGCACCACGCCATGCAGTTGCATGCACCATGTGGTGTCGACATCTATTGCTGTTCAGGTGACGCGCTAATGGGCCTGCCACGCAGCGTGCGCCTCAGCGTGTGTGATGCAGTGGAGGCGGCCGCATGTATGTAGCGGTCAAGGGTGGCGAGACCGCCATTCTGAACAGTTACCGTCTGATCGCACAGCAGCGCCGGGGCGATCCGGCGCTTGCGGAGTTGAGCGTGGAGCAGATCTGCCAGCAATTGCGCCTAGCGGTGGACCGTGTCATGACCGAGGGTTCGGTCTATGACCCGCAGCTTGCGGCATTGGCCATCAAGCAAAGCTCGGGCGATTTGGTCGAGGCGATTTTTTTACTGCGCGCTTACCGCGCTACGCTGCCGCGACTCGGTTACACGCAGGCCATCGACACCGGGCGCATGGTCCTTGCGCGCCGGGTGTCGGCCACCTTCAAGGATCTCCCCGGCGGGCAGGTGCTTGGGCCAACCTACGATTACACCCAGCGTTTGCTGGACTTCAGCTTGCAGGCCACCGGTTCCCAGCCTGGCCCTGTCCAGCTACCTGCGGCCGAATCGCCCCCAGAGGATGCGCCGCGTGTCATGGATCTGCTCAACCATGAGGGGCTGATTGAAGCCCAAACGGTTCCGGATGGTGACCCTGAGCCCTTTGATCTCACGCGTAACCCAGTCCGGTTTCCTGCCGACCGCAGCGCGCGGCTGCAAAACCTGGCCCGTGCGGATGAGGGTTTTTTGCTGGCCATGGCCTATTCCACCCAGCGCGGCTATGCCGAGAGCCATCCCTTTGTGGGCGAGATCCGTTTCGGCACGGTGGACCTGTGCCTGGTGCCCGAAGAGCTGGGCTTTGAGATTTCATTGGGCGACATGGCCGTGACCGAATGCCAGATGGTCAACCAGTTCAAAGGCAGCCAAACCGAGCCGCCGCAGTTCACCCGTGGTTACGGCCTGGCCTTTGGCCACAGCGAACGCAAAGCCATGGCCATGAGCCTGGTCGACCGTGCGCTGCGCGCGCAGGACCTGGGCGAGGAAGTGACGGCCCCGGCACAAATGCCCGAGTTCGTGATGTCGCACAGCGACAGCCTGGAGTCTTCCGGCTTTGTGCAGCATCTGAAGCTGCCGCATTACGTGGACTTCCAGTCCGAGCTGGAACTGGTGCGCAAGATGCGCAGCGCCATCGCCCGCGAAGGCGATGCCCAGACCCAGGAAGGTGGCCATCATGCGTGACCCGCACATCCAATTTGCCTACCTGGATGAGCGCACCAAGCGCATGATCCGCCGCGCGATTCTGAAAGCCGTGGCGATTCCGGGCTACCAGGTGCCCTTCGGCTCGCGCGAAATGCCGCTGCCCTACGGCTGGGGCACAGGCGGCATCCAGGTAACAGCCTCCATCATCGGCGCGAACGATGTGCTCAAGGTGATAGACCAGGGCTCGGACGACACGGTCAACGCCGTGAATATCCGCCGCTTCTTCCAGCGCACCACGGGCGTGGATGTCACCACGGACACGACGGCGGCCAGCATCATCCAGACCCGCCACCGCATTCCCGAGACGCCGCTGCGCGAAGGGCAAATTCTGGTGTACCAGGTGCCGGTGCCCGAACCCATGCAGCACCTGGAGCCGCTGGAAGTCGAGACGCGCAAGCTGCACGCCTTGCAGGAATACGGTCTCATGCACGTCAACCTGTACGAAGACCTGGCCCACTTCGGCCAGATCGCGACCACCTATGACTACCCGGTTCT
>CANCTD010000077.1 GCA_947380945.1 Comamonadaceae bacterium | reverse complement strand
AGGCTTGGGGCACTTGGCACTGTCCAAGCCGTGTCAACCGCGCTCACCCACGCAGCGTGCGGTGAGCCCTTCACTCCCCCGCGTTCGTGTTCACCTTGATTTGTGGAGCGACCGATGTTGAAACCTTCTGAAAACCGTTTTTCGCACTTACTGGCAAACCGGCCCTGGCTGTTAGCCGATGGCGCGACCGGCAGCAACCTCTTCGACGCGGGCCTGGTCTCGGGCGATGCACCCGAACTCTGGAACACCGAGCACCCGGACCGCATTGCCTCCCTGCACCAGAGCTTTGTCGACGCCGGTGCCGACATCCTGCTGACCAACAGCTTTGGCGGCACGGTCTACCGGCTCAAATTGCACAACGCGCAATCGCGCATGGCAGAGCTCAATACCCTGGCGGCGCAAATTGCCCGCCGCGTAGCCGACGCCAGCGGCCGCACGGTGGCAGTTGCGGGCAGCATGGGCCCGACCGGCGAAATCATGGAGCCCATCGGGCCTCTGAGCTTTGACCAGGCCAAAGCGGCATTCGCCGAGCAGGCGCTGGCGCTCAAAGCCGGTGGTGCCGATGTGCTGTGGATTGAGACCATGTCCTCGCGCGAAGAAGTCGAGGCGGCGGTTGCAGGCGCTGCGGCAGCCGATCTACCCATCGTGTGCACCCTGAGTTTTGACACCAACGGCCGCACCATGATGGGCATCTCACCCAGCGATTTCTCCAGCATTGAGCAATCCCTCACGCCCCGGCTGGCCGCCTGCGGAACCAATTGCGGCGTGGGTGCATCCGAAGTCGTGGCCTGCATCCACAACCTGGCCGAAGCCATGGGCCCGGATGTGGTGCTGGTCGCCAAAGGCAATTGCGGTATTCCGCAGTATGTGGACGGTGCGATTTGCTACAACGGCACGCCCGAAATCATGGCCCTGTACGCCCGCATGGCGCTGGACGCGGGTGCCCGCATCATCGGCGGCTGCTGCGGCACCTCAGCCAAACACCTGCGCGCCATGCGCGATGCGCTGGAATCCCACACCAAGAGCGCCAGTCCCAGCCTGGAAGACATCACCAGCCAGCTCGGCGAAGTCTCCACCGGCGCGCGGGCGCAATGGGGTGGCGCGCAAAGCCGCGCCGCAGGGGCTGCACCGGGAGCGAATTTGTCGCGGGGTCGCGGCGCGCGCACGCGGCGCAGCGCCGACAGCAGCAACGCGGACGGCGCATGAGAACCGCGCAATCCACGGCCCAAACGGCGCAGCGCTGATGCCAGGCGGCTCATCCTTTCATGGCCTGCTGCTGGTGGCGGGGGCCACGCTGTTCTGGAGCCTGAGCGGGGTTTTTGTGCGCTGGCTGCCCGGCATCGACCCCTGGTCCTTCAACGCCTTTCGCGGCCTGGGGCTGGCGCTGTCCATGGCGCTGTGGATTGCCCTGCGCTACGGGCGCGGCAGCCTGGCCATGGTGCGGCGCAGCCCGCCCAAGGCGCTGCTGCTGTCCGCCGGATTTTTTTCGCTGGGCTCCTCGCTCTATATCTTTTCGCTGGGCCATGGCAGCGTGGCCGCGATCTCGTGCCTGACGGCGACCTCGGGGCTGTTCGCCGCACTGATTGCGCGCCTGTGGCTGGGCGAGCGCACGCCGCCTATTTATTACGCGGCCATGCTCATGGCGCTCTTGGGCGTGGCCGTGATCGCGCTGGGCGAGGGCCAATCCCAGGCCACCGGCATCGTGGGCGTGTTATCCGGCCTGGCGGTTGCCGCCTGTTTTGCCAGCCAAAGCGTCGCCCTGCGCCGTTACCGGGCTATTGACATGGAGCCCGCGCTTCTGCTGGGCGGGCTGCTGACCTTTGTCGCTATCAGCGCCAGCGGTGTGCTGACGCTGCCGTCCTGGGAACACGTGCTGGTTTTGCTCTTCATGGGGCTGGTGCAACTGGCGATTCCCCTGCTCTTTTATATGCACGGCGCGCGCAGCGTGGCCACCAGCCACATGGTGCTGATCACCATGGCCGACGCGGTACTCAACCCGCTATGGGTCTGGCTGGTGCACGGGGAAGAGCCGGTGCAAGCGGTCTACCTGGGCGGCGCGCTGGTGCTGGGCGGCATCGCGCTGACCACGCTGCGGCGCAGCGCCCCCGCAGAACCGGCTGCGCCCTAATCGCCCACGACCAGGGCCAGCGCGGCGTAGTCGCCCACGCGGTCGCCCAGCCCGGCGGGCACAAAGTCCACGCCCTCGGTCAGGGCCGGCAGCTTGCCCTGGACATAGGCTTGCAGCTTGGGCAGCAAAAACTCGCGGTGGTGCCAGAACACGCTGCCACCCAGGCTGATGCGCTGCAGGTCAAACAAAATCGTCAGGTTGTACAAAGCCCGTCCCATGACGCGGCACAGCTCGTCCACCACGGCCTGGGCCTGCGGCTCGCCAGCGCGGGCGGCGGCAAACAAGCTGGGCGCGTCGGCGATGTCCTGGGCGGCAAAGCGGCGCGGAATCGCGTTGCCGGCAATCAGCGCTTCCACATCGCCCAGGTTGCCGCAGCCGCACAGCGCGTCGCCGTTGTCGCTCACAAACATATGGCCGGCGTGCCCGGCGTTGCCGTTTTTGCCGCGCAAGGCCCGCCCGTCGACGCAGACGCCCGCGCCAATGCCGGTGCTCCAGGTCACATAGGCGCAGTTGGCCACATCGCGCAACGCACCCCAGCGCCGCTCGGCCTCCAGGGCCGCAATGCCATCGTTCTCCACCCGCACCACGGGAAACACCTGGCGCAGGGGCGCTTCCAGGTAGGCGGTCGGCCAGTCATTGGGCAGGCCGCGCGCGGCTCCCGCCATGCCGCCACAAATATTGGGCGTGTTGAGCTCGACCATGCCATCGCGCATCACAAAGGGGCCGCAGGAGGAAACCCCCACGCCCGCCAGATCGGCAACCGCCACGCCCGCCAGCGCGCAGCTTTGGCGCACCATGTCCACCACCTGCGCCGCCAGCGCGTCGCGCCCGCCCCGCACCGCAGTGGGCTGGGACAGCTTGCCGCGCACGCCCCGCCCATCGGCCACGCTGACGGCGACCTTGGTGCCGCCGATGTCGACCCCGGCAACCGGGGGCATGTGGGTGGGAAAGGTGATGTCGGTCATGAATCGAAGAAAAAGAGACAGTTTTCAGGCAAACCCGGCAACTGTAGCGCCTAAATCGCGGGCACCGGTTTTCCTGTGCCGCCGCTCCCGCACTACAAACGGTGGCTGCGCTCGCCCCGGACAAAGCCCAGCGCCTGCGCCTCGAAGCCGCGTCCGAAGGCGATGACCTTGAACAACTCGCCCATTTCGTGCTCCAGGATCAGCTTTTCGGCGCGGTTGCGCTGCGCTGCGCCAGCGGCCTGCATCAGCGCGACCAGGCCGCAATTGATCAAGAAGTGCGCTTGCGTGGTGTAACCCAGCACGTCCAGCCCGGCCTCTTCGGCGGTGGCGGCGATGCCGCTGAAGTTGACATGGGCGGTGATGTCTTTCAGGCCCACATCGGCCAGCGGGTTCATGTCGCTGCGGTGGCCGCGGTGGCACATCACCGTGCCCATGTGGCGCTGGGGGTGGTAGTACTCGTCCTGGGCGAATCCGTAGTCCAGCAGCAGGATCACGCCCCGCTGCAGGCGCTGGCCCAGGCTGCGCACAAAAGCCTGGGCCTGCGGATGGATTTCGCACAGGTAATCGTGCCCGCCCTCGATACCGCAAGGTGGGCGCAGCGCTGTGGCGCGGTCACTCCAGGCCAAGCCCCGGCCGTCATCGACCACGCCGCGCTCGTGCCAGACGCCATGCAAGCGCGCCAGCAACTGCACCGGCATGGCATCCAGCACCTCATTGCCGATCAGTACGCCATGCATCTGCTGCGGCAAAGCGTCCGCCCAGTGCAGGCGCGCCGCATGGCGCTGCAAGTTGGCGCGCTGGCGTGCTGCCAGGGTTTGCGACAACTCGACCACGGTGTAGCGCCGCACGGCCACGCCCATTTCGTCCAAGGCGTCCAGCAGCTGGCCGGCCAGCGCACCGCTGCCCGCGCCGAACTCCCATATTGCATCGCAGCCTGTGGCCTGCAGCGCCTGCGCCACCTGGCGCGCCAGCGCATAGCCAAACAAAGGGCTGAGTTCGGGGGCGGTGACAAAGTCGCTGCCAGCCGCCTGCGTCGCAGTCGGCGCAGTGGACAGGCCGAATTTGGGCAGCGCATTGGCGTAATAGCCCAGACCGGGCGCATACAAAGCCTGCTGCATGAAGTCGTCAAAGCCCATCCAGCCGCCGTGGGCGGCGAGGTGGTTTCTAATAGCCACCTCCAGCGGGTTGCTTGGCTCCATAAGACGGGCGGGCGAGTTGCGGTGGCGGCGATTATGCGGCGCACCCCTGCCCCTGGCGGCATCCCACACCCACAAGGAACCCTGCAACACACCATGGCAGACCATGTTTTGATCACCGGCGGCGCGCACCGCCTGGGCCAACTGCTGGTGCGCAGCTTTGCGCAAGCGGGCTGGCACGTCTGGTGCCACTACGCCCGCTCGGGCGATGCCGCGCAGGCTTTGCAGCAGGAATTGCGCGCGCACGGATGGGCGGTGGACACCGTGGCTGCGGATCTGGCGCACGAATCGGAAGTGCTGACCATGATGGCGCACATCGCGCAGCGCAGCGGTGGCTTGCGCGCGGTGGTCAACAACGCTTCGGTGTTCGAGCCCGACACCGGCATGGACTTCGACCCCGCACTGGCGCGCCGCCAGCTCGAGGTGAATCTGATCGCCCCGCTGCTGCTGGGCCGCGAATTGGCGCGCCAGCAAGCCGCACGCCGGGCGTCTGACCCGGACGCAGACGCCTGCGTAATCCATCTGCTGGACCAAAAGGTGTTCAACCTGAACCCGGACTATTTTTCGTATACGACCAGCAAACTGGCCTTGGAGCGCAGCGTTGCCTTGCAGGCGCAGGCGCTGGCACCCTCGGTGCGGGTCTGCGGTGTGGCCCCCGGCCTGATCTACCCCAGCGGGCCGCAAAGCGATGACAACTTTGCCCGTGCCAGCCGTGTCAACCTGCTGCGCCGCAGCATCAATCCGCAGGACGTGGCCGACACCTGCCTTTTTCTGGCTACTAACCGTGGCATCAACGGCGCGACGCTGGCGGTGGACAATGGCCAGCATTTGGTCCCTTTGGAGCGCGACGTCATGTTTGCCATCAACACCCTGAAAACGCAGCCCGGCCATGGATGAAGCCCACCTGCTGCGGACCTGCCGCAAATTGTTTTTGCGCGGCCACGTGCTAGAGGTGCAAATCGGCATCCACGACTTTGAACAAGGCGCGCCGCAGCGCATGCGCTTTGATGTGGACTTGTATGTGCCCTACGCGCACTCGGATCCGGCGCGGGACCGCATCGAGGACATCGTGGATTACGACTTCATCCGCACCATCATCCGCCAGCGTACCGCTGCCGGGCACATCAACCTGCAGGAGACGCTGTGCGACCACATCGCCACCGACCTGCTGAACAACCCTCATGTGGAAGCGGTGCGCGTTGCCACCGCCAAACTCGACGTGTATCCCGACTGCGAGGCCGTTGGCGTCGAAGTCTTCCGTCTGCGCGCAGCGCAGACCCCTTGAGCTTTCCAAGCGACCACGCCAAGCGCTGATTTTTCAGGACCCCCACCGTGACCCTAACCGCTGCGCCGACCATCGGCAAACAAACCCTCACGCTCACCGGCTTGCGCTTTGAAGCCAGCCTGGGCATTCTGGAATCCGAACTGATCGCGCCGCAGCCGATACAGGTCGACGCCGAGCTGCACCTCGGTGCCCAGGCGCTGCGACCGCAGGACGACATCAACCACGTGCTGGACTACCGCAAGGTGCGCCAAATCATCATCAGCGAGTGCACCGCAGAGCATGTGAATCTGCTGGAAAGCCTGATCGGCAAGCTCGCGCACCGCCTGCTGCAATTGCCCGGCGTGATCGGGGTGCGCGTCAAGATCGCCAAGCTGGAAATTTTTGAAGACTGCGAAGTCGCCATCAAAGTCGAGACCGGCCTGTGGTGAGCGGGCAGTGAATGCGACAATCGCGCCATGAATTCCCCTTGGATTGCCCCTGAAATTGCCGAGGCCGAAGTGGCCGCTAACGCGCCTGACGCGGCTGCGCGCGCGCTGAAAATCGAGCGCGAAACCCACAAGCTGGAAAAGCGCCTGTGCCGCCAGGTCGGCCAGGCCATCATGGATTTCGGCATGATCGAGGAAGGCGACCGCGTCATGGTCTGCGTCTCGGGTGGCAAAGACAGCTACGGCATGCTCGATATTCTGCTCAAGATGCAGCAACGCGCGCCGGTCAATTTTGAGCTGATCGCGGTCAACCTCGACCAAAAGCAGCCCGGTTTCCCTGACCACATCCTGCCCGAATACCTGAAGAAACTGGGGGTGCCGTTTCACATCGAAACGCAGGACACCTACAGCATCGTCAAAAAGGTAATCCCCGAGGGCAAAACCATGTGCAGCCTGTGCAGCCGCCTGCGCCGGGGCATTTTGTACCGCGTGGCCGACGAGCTCAAAGTCACCAAAATCGCGCTGGGCCACCACCGCGATGACATGCTGCAAACCTTTTTCCTGAATATGTTTTTCGGTGGCAAGCTCAAGGGCATGCCGCCCAAACTGGTCAGCGACGACGGCGGCCACATCGTGATCCGCCCGCTGGCCTACGTGGCCGAGAAAGACCTGACACGCTGGGCCGCGCACCGCGCCTTCCCCATCATCCCCTGCACCTTGTGCGGCAGCCAGGAAAACCTGCAGCGCAAACAAATCGGCAACATGCTGCGCGACTGGGAAAAGCAATACCCCGGGCGCATCGAGAGCATGTTCACCGCGCTGCAAAACGTAGTGCCCTCGCACCTGATGGACACCCAGCGCCACGATTTCCAGAACATCCGCACCACCGGCGTGCCCGAACCCGAGGGCGACAAAGCCTTTGATGCCGACGCGCTGCCCGCCACCGGTGCGCTGGGCGGCGTGCAACTGGTGCAGCTCTAAGCCTATGGCTGCACCCATGCGCTGGCGGCTGCTCAGGGCTCAAGTTGGGGCCGGCATAGCGCTGGCGCTTGTGCTCAGCGCCTGCGGCACAACCCGGCTGATTGACAGCGACGTGCGCAGCTTCCGCGCCGCAACCGCTGCGGCCACCGGCGACGGGCCGCTGTACTACCGCTTTGAGCGCCTCCCATCCCAAGAAGCAAATGCCAGCGCGCAAGAGAGCCTGGAAGCACTTGCCGCGCCCATCTTGGCGCAGCGGGGCCTGGTGCAAGACCCTGCGGCTGCGCGCTTCGTGGTGGAGTTGCGCGTGTCCATGGACACCATCAACCGTGTGGGCGGCTGGCATGGCCGGCATGACAACTTGAGCATAGGTGCTGGTTTGTGGTCACAGCCGCTGGGCCTCAGCATGGAGCCGCCCCTGTACCGCTACACGGTGCAACTGCTGCTGCGCGACGCGGCGGACAAATCGGTGGTGTTTGAAAGCGCGGCGCAACACGAAGGGCCCTGGTCGGACCGCAACAAGGTGCTGCCCGCCGTTTTGCTGGCCGCGCTGCGCGACTTCCCGCAGGGCGCGGAAAAGCCCCAGCGCGTGCTGGTGGATCTGTCGCCCGACGGACCGCGTCTGCGGCCCTGAGCCCATGCTCCAAGCCACCCACATCACCGCCGTGCGCCACGGCGAAACCGCATGGAATGCCGCGTCCCGCCTGCAAGGTCAGCTCGACACCGATTTGAACGCGCGCGGCCGCTGGCAGGCGCAGCAGGCGGGTCTGGCGCTGGCAGACAGCGGCATTGACGCGGTCTATTGCAGCGACCTGCGCCGCGCCCACCACACGGCGCTGGCGATTGCGCAACACAGCGGAATTCCGCCGGAAACGCTGCGCCTGGAGCCCGGCTTGCGCGAGCGCAGCTTTGGCAGTTTTCAGGGCCTGACCTACGCACAAGTGGGAGAGCTGCACCCCGAGGACGCCTTGCGCTGGAAGCAGCGCGACCCGGATTGGGCCCCGCCCGGCGGCGAAAGTCCCGCCGTGGTGTACCAGCGGGT
>CANCTD010000076.1 GCA_947380945.1 Comamonadaceae bacterium | reverse complement strand
CCGACCTATTCCCTGGTTTACGGCGCGTTTGCCACGGTTCCCATTTTGCTGATCTGGATCTACATCGCCTGGGTGATTGTCCTGCTCGGTGCCACGCTGACGGCTTATGTGCCTTCGCTGCTGGCTGGCGCGCCGCGCAGGCGCGCTGGTGCAGGTTCGGAGTTCCAGGTGGCGCTGGAAATTCTGCAGGCTTTGGACGCGGTACGCCTGGAGCCTGCCAAGGGCCTGGGCATCAATGCCTTGAGTGTGCGCCTGGAGCTTGCCGCGCAGGATCTGGCACCCACGCTGGAGCGCCTGGTGGCCATGGATTGGATAGGCCTGCTCAGCGAGGAACAAGGCACGGAAGCAAGCGCGCGCTATGTGTTGTTGACAGACCCGGAAAGCACACCGGCCAAGCCCTTGCTGGCCTCGCTGCTGCAGCCCAATGCGGCGACTGCGGCCTTGTGGGCGGGTGCGGGGTGGGAGCGCGCCAGCTTGCGCGATATTCTGTAGCCGTTCGGCTGCTTACTTGGCGAAGAGGCGGCTCGGGTCCGCAAATGCCTTGAACTCCACTGCGTTACCGCAGGGGTCCAGAAAAAACATGGTGGCCTGTTCGCCAACCTGGCCCTTGAAGCGGATGTGCGGCTCAATCACAAATTTCACGCCGGCCTGACGCAGCTTGTCGGCCATGGCTTCCCACTGCGCCATCTCGAGCACCATGCCAAAGTGCCGCACCGGCACGTTGTCACCGTCCACCGCGCTGGTGTTGTGGTGGCCCGCTTCCTGCGGACTCAGATGCGCCACGATCTGGTGGCCGAAAAAGTTGAAGTCCACCCACTCCGGGGACGAACGTCCCTCCGGACATCCCAGCAAACCGCCGTAAAACGAACGCGCCTTGTCCAGCGATGTGACGGGGAAAGCGAGGTGAAAGGCTTGCATGGGGCAGGGTACTCAGTTCAGGGGGAATCGGTTTTGCTGTCGGCGCTGACGCGGCGCGCGCCATCGAAGCGGCGCGCCCAGTAGCTGACCTGCATGTCCTCAATGCGGACTTGGGCGCCCGGTTTGGGCGAATGGATGAATTTGCCATTGCCCACGTAAATGCCGACATGGCTGAAGGCGCGGCGCATGGTGTTGAAAAAAACCAAGTCGCCGGGTTGGAGATCGCGGGCGTCAATTTTCTCGGTTGCTGCAGCCTGCTCCGCTGCACTGCGCGGAAGCACCAGGCCGATGGTTTGCGCGTACAGGCTTTTCACAAAGCCACTGCAGTCAAAACCCGTCTCCAAAGTCGTGCCGCCTTTGCGGTACGGCACGCCCAGCAAACCCAAGGCGTTGTAGACCAGGTCGGACGCCTGATTGCCCACTTTGCTGCCTACATCGCCAATTTTGGTCAGCAAACCTTTATCGGCCAGAAAGCTGCCGAGTTCGTCGGCTACGGGCTGCGGCGGTACTGCGGTTTGGCCGCACGCCGCACCTGCGTACACCAGCGCCAAGACCACGACCGCAAGCAGGCGGCGCATGGGGGCGGTTCCGTTATCCTTGGGCTGCATAGCCTGCGATTTTGACACACGCTCTTTCAGGCGACCGGACCCAGTCCGGCGCGCTATTGCGTGTGAAGCGCCTGCGTAGCTTTCAGTTTTCACCACTTAGGACCGCCCATGCTTTTAGATGCCCAGGAATGCCAGCTGGTGTTGATGGATTACCAGGTCCGCCTGATGCCGGCGATGCTGGAGGCCGATGCAGTGGTGGCCAACGCCATGCGGCTCGCGCAACTCGCGGCGCTGGTCCAGGTGCCGGTTTTCGCAACCGAGCAAAACCCGTCCCGTCTGGGGCCTGCGGTACCGGCGCTGCACGCGGTGTTGCAGCAGGTCCGCGCCAAGATCTTGAGCAAAATGCAGTTCAGCGCGGTGGAGGAGGGCTTGGGCGAATGGCTGCGCCCCGAGCACCAAGCACCCCAGGGCAATGCCCGCAGCCTGCCCAAACATTTGCAGAAGCCGCCCGCCGCGCAGCGCCAGTCGATTGTGCTGGCCGGCTGCGAGGCCCATATCTGCATGCTGCAAACCGCTTTGGATTTGCTGGAAGACGAGTTCGAGGTCTGGGTGGTCACCGACGCCTGCACCGCGCGCACGGAGCGCAACCGCGATGCCGCCTTTGATCGGCTGGCCGGTTGCGGGGTCGAGCTGGTGACCACCGAAATGGTGGCCTACGAGTGGCTGCGCAGTGCCGAACACCCGGCATTCAAAGCCATGCTCGGCTTGGTGAAGTAAGCCACGGCCCGGCGGCGGCTCGGGCAAAAGGCCCCCGGGCGGCAGTCAGCCGCGCGCAAGTTGCGCCACCATAATCCGTCTTCGGGATCATATTGGTGCAATGCACCGCGTGGAGACAAACCATGAGCAGCTACCAGGAATTTCACCGCCGTTCCCTGCAGGAACCGGACGCCTTTTGGTCGGAACAAGCCCGCAAAATCGACTGGCAAACCCCGCCCCAGCAGATCTGCGACTACGGCAACCCGCCCTTTGCCCGCTGGTTTGTGGGTGGTACCACCAACCTGTGCCACAACGCGATTGACCGGCACCTCGCCGACCGCGGCGATCAGGCGGCCATCATCGCCGTCAGCACCGAGACCGACACCGAGCGGGTCTATACCTACAAGCAATTGCACGACGAAGTCCAGCGCATGGCCGCTGCCATGCAATCGCTGGGTGTGCGCACCGGTGACCGCGTGCTGATTTACATGCCCATGATTGCCGAAGCGGTGTTTGCCATGCTGGCCTGCGCCCGCATCGGCGCCATTCATTCGGTGGTGTTCGGTGGCTTTGCGTCCGGCTCGCTGGCCTCGCGCATCGAGGACGCAGAGCCCGCACTGATCGTGAGTTCGGACGCCGGTTCGCGCGGCGGCAAGGTGGTGCCGTACAAGCCGCTGTTGGACGCGGCCATTGCCTTGTCCAGCCACAAGCCGCAAGCGGTCTTGCTGGCAGACCGGCAGCTTGCGCCCATGGACATCGTGGCCGGGCGGGACCATTTGTGGAGCAGCTTGCGCCAACAGTTCGCTGGCACGGTGGTTCCCTGCGTGTGGTTGGAATCCACCCACCCCAGCTACACGCTCTATACCAGCGGCACCACCGGCAAGCCCAAAGGCGTGCAGCGCGACACCGGTGGCTACGCGGTGGCGCTGGCGGCCAGCATGGAGCATATTTTTTGCACCAAACCGGGCGAAACCTACTTCTGCACCAGCGACATCGGCTGGGTGGTGGGGCATTGCTACATCGTGTATGGCCCGCTGATCGCTGGAATGTCCACCATCGTGTACGAAGGCCTGCCCACCCGTCCGCATGGCGGCATCTGGTGGGAGCTGGTGCAAAAGTACCGGGTCACCGTGATGTTCAGCGCACCCACGGCCGTGCGGGTGCTCAAAAAACAGGACCCCGCGCTCTTGCGCCAATACGACCTGTCCAGCCTGCGCGCGCTGTTCCTGGCCGGTGAGCCACTCGATGAGCCGACCGCGCAGTGGATTAACGAAGGCCTGGGCAAACCCATCATCGACAACTACTGGCAGACCGAAAGCGGCTGGCCCATCCTGACCCTGGCCAATGGAGTCGAGAAGCAGGCCAGCAAGTTCGGCAGCCCCGGCCTGCCCATGTACGGCTACAACGCCAAGTTGCTGGACGCCGAGACCGGCGAAGAGCTGCTGGGCCCGGACAAAAAAGGCGTGCTCACGCTGGAGGGGCCGCTGCCCCCGGGCTGCATGCAAACCGTGTGGCGCGACGACGCCCGCTTTGTCAACACCTACTGGAAGAGTATTCCCAACCGCCTGGTCTACAGCACCTTTGACTGGGCGGTACGCGATGCCGACGGCTACTACTTCATCCTGGGCCGTACCGATGACGTGATCAACGTCGCCGGCCACCGCCTTGGCACGCGCGAAATCGAGGAATGCATCTCCAGCCACCCCAACGTGGCGGAAGTGGCCGTAGTCGGCGTGGCCGACCAGCTCAAAGGCCAGGTGGCAGTGGCATTTGCCGTGGCCAAGGATGCCACCGGCCTGGACGATCCGGCGGCCAAACTGCGCCTGGAAGGCGAAGTGATGCGCGTGGTCGAGCAGTCGATTGGCGCGGTAGGGCGGCCGGCGCGGGTGCACTTTGTGAGCCTCTTGCCCAAAACCCGCAGCGGCAAACTGCTGCGCCGCGCCATACAGGCGGTCTGCGAAGGGCGTGACCCGGGCGATCTCACCACCATGGACGATCCCGGCGCACTGCAGCAAATCAAAGATTTAGTTGCGACGGCGTAAGCTGTCACAATCAATAAGTACTTTCAGCCCTTCCGGCCACAGTCGCATCCGCCAAACGGTCCAGCCGTGTAGCGGGAGGTATTCCCACCAACTTAGGTTCCCTGCAGGGGAACGGAGGTCAGCGCATATGACACAGACGCAATCCGTCTACGCCGCCTACCAAGGCAACACCTACCTTTTCGGGGGCAACGCGCCCTACGTCGAAGAGCTCTACGAAAACTACCTGGCCAACCCCGGCAGCGTGCCCGAATCCTGGCGCGAGTACTTTGACGCCTTGCAGCACGTCCCCGCAGTGGACGGCAGCAACGCCACCGACGTGCCGCACCAGCCCGTGATCAACGCTTTTGCTGAGCGTGCCAAGGCCGGCGGCACCAAGGTGGTGGTCGCCAGCGTGGACGCCGAAATGGGCCGGAAGCGCACTGCCGTGCAGCAGCTCATCGCCGCCTACCGCAACGTGGGCCAGCGCTGGGCCGATCTGGATCCGCTCAAGCGCACCGAGCGCGCCAACATTCCCGACCTGGACCCCGCCTTCTACGGCTTTGCCGACGCCGACCAGGAAACCGTGTTTGACACCAGCAATACATTTTTTGGCAAAAACCGCATGTCGCTGCGCGAGCTGCTCAATGCGCTGCGCGAAACCTATTGCGGCACCCTGGGCGCGGAGTACATGTACACCTCCGAGCAGGCTGAGAAGCGCTGGTGGCAGCAAAAGCTGGAATCCATCCGCAGCAAACCCAATTTCAGCGCCGACAAAAAGAAGAGCATCCTGGAACGCCTGACCGCCGCCGAAGGCCTGGAGCGCTACCTGCACACCAAATACGTGGGTCAAAAGCGGTTTTCGCTGGAGGGCGGCGAGAGCTTTATTGCCGCTATCGAAGAGCTGATCCAGTCCGCTGGCGCCCAGGGCGTGCAAGAAGTGGTGATCGGCATGGCCCACCGCGGCCGCCTGAATGTGCTGGTCAACACCATGCGCAAGCTGCCCGCAGATTTGTTTGCCGAGTTTGACCACACCGCGCCCGAAGAGCTGCCCGCCGGTGACGTCAAGTACCACCAGGGTTTTAGCTCGGACGTGAGCACCCCCGGCGGCCCGGTGCATTTGAGTTTGGCGTTCAACCCCTCGCACCTGGAAATCGTCAACCCCGTGGTCGAAGGCTCGGTACGCGCGCGCATGGACCGCCGCGCGGACCCCCACGGCACGCAAGTGCTGCCGGTGCTGGTGCACGGCGACTCCGCGTTTGGCGGCCAGGGCGTGAACCAGGAAACCCTGGCGCTGGCGCAAACCCGTGGTTACTCCACGGGCGGTACGGTGCACATCATCATCAACAACCAGATCGGTTTCACCACGTCCGACCCGCGCGACATGCGCTCCAGCGTTTTTTGCACCGACATCGTCAAGATGGTGGAAGCGCCCGTGCTGCACGTCAACGGCGACGACCCCGAGGCGGTGGTACTGGCCACCCAACTCGCGCTCGAATACCGCATGACGTTTAGCAAAGACGTGGTGCTCGACATCGTGTGCTTTCGCAAACTCGGCCACAACGAGCAAGACACCCCGGCGCTCACGCAGCCGCTGATGTACAAAAAAATCGCCACCCATCCCGGCACGCGCAAGCTGTTTGCCGACCGGCTGGCCGCGCAAGGTTTGGGCACCACGCTGGGCGATGACATGGTGAAGGCCTACCGCGCCGCACTCGACGCAGGCAAGAACACCGCTGAGCCGGTGCTGACCAACTTCAAGACCAAGTTCACCGTGGACTGGGCACCCTTTTTGGGCAAGAAATGGACGGATGCGGGCGACACCGCCATTCCTTTGGCCGAGTGGAAACGCCTGTCCACCAAGATCACCACCATTCCTGAGTCGGTGTCACCGCACCAGTTGGTAAAAAAGGTCTATGACGACCGCGCGGCCATGGCCCGGGGCGAAATCCCCGTGGACTGGGGCATGGGCGAGCACATGGCGTTTGCGTCGCTAGTGGCCGGCGGCTACCCGGTGCGTCTGTCGGGCGAAGACTCGGGCCGTGGCACCTTCACCCACCGCCACGCCGTGATCCACGACCAGAAGCGTGAGAAGTGGGACACCGGCACTTATGTGGCGCTGCAAAACGTCACCGAGAACCAGGCTCCCTTCGTCGTTATCGACTCCATCCTGTCCGAAGAGGCCGTGCTGGCTTTTGAGTACGGCTACGCCTCCAACGACCCCAACACCCTGGTGATCTGGGAAGCGCAGTTCGGCGACTTTGCCAACGGCGCGCAGGTAGTGATCGACCAGTTCATTGCCTCGGGCGAAGTGAAGTGGGGCCGTGTGAACGGCATCACGCTGATGCTGCCGCACGGCTACGAAGGCCAGGGCCCGGAGCACAGCTCAGCGCGCCTGGAGCGCTTCATGCAGCTCGCGGCGGACACGAATATGCAAATCGTGCAGCCGACCACGGCCAGCCAGATCTTCCACGTGCTGCGCCGCCAGATGGTGCGTGATTTGCGCAAGCCGCTGATCATCTTTACGCCGAAGTCGCTGTTGCGTAACAAGGATGCCACCTCGCCGGTGTCCGAGTTCACCAAGGGCAGCTTCCAGACCGTGATTCCTGAGAACAAAACGCTCAAGGCCGACAAGGTCAAGCGCGTGCTGGTGTGTTCGGGCAAGGTCTATTACGACCTGGTCAAAAAACGCGAAGAAACGGGTGCGGACGACGTGGCCATCCTGCGCGTGGAGCAGCTCTATCCCTTCCCGCACAAGGCCTTTGCCGCAGAACTCAAGAAGTACCCGAATGCGGTCGATTTGGTGTGGACGCAAGACGAGCCGCAAAACCAGGGCGCCTGGTTTTTTGTGCAGCACTACATCCACGAAAACATGCTCCCGGGTCAAAAGCTGGGTTACGCAGGCCGCGCGGCGTCGGCGTCCCCCGCGGTTGGCTACTCGCACCTGCACCAGGAGCAGCAAAAAGCGCTGGTTGATGCCGCATTTGCCAAGCTCAAAGGCTTTGTGCTGACCAAGTAAGCGGCCAGCATCCCCGCACATCCCATACCCCGACATACCGAAAGAATCACCATGGCGATCGTAGAAGTCAAAGTCCCCCAACTCTCGGAATCGGTGGCCCAGGCCACCATGCTGCAGTGGAAGAAAAAGCCCGGCGACATGGTCGCTGCAGATGAAATCCTGATCGAGATCGAAACCGACAAAGTCGTGCTCGAAGTGCCGGCCCCATCTGCCGGCATGCTGAGCGAAATTCTGGTCGCCGACGGCGGCACGGTTGTGGCCGAGCAGCTCATCGCCCGCATTGAATCCACCGGCGTGGGCGTGGCGTCGGCCGCCAGCACCGCAGCAGCCCCGGCCGCGCTTGCCGCTGCAGCCGCACCGGCTGCGGCAGCTGTTGCACCCGCCGCCAGCGCGTCCATGGCGGGAGTGGCCATGCCCGCTGCCGCCAAACTCATGGCCGACAAGGGCATGGCACCGGGCTCTGTCACCGGTACCGGCAAAGACGGCCGCGTGACCAAAGGCGATGTGCTGGCCGCACCCGCCCCGGCAGCCGCCGCCCCGGTGCAAGCCGCATCCATTCCCACCGGTGTGCCGACCAGCACGCTGCCGCAGGTTAGCGCGGCTGCCACGCCGGATTTGGGCCAGCGCCCCGAGCAGCGCGTGCCCATGACACGCCTGCGCGCCCGCGTGGCCGAGCGCCTGCTGCAATCGCAGGCCAGCAACGCCATCCTGACCACCTTTAACGAGATCAACATGGCCCCGGTCATGGACATGCGCAAGCGCTTCCAGGAACGCTTCGAGAAAGAACATGGCGTCAAGCTCGGCTTCAT
>CANCTD010000075.1 GCA_947380945.1 Comamonadaceae bacterium | reverse complement strand
CGCAATTTGAAGGCACGGCCCGCGCAGCGCAGGCCCCTGAGCGCGGTCGTCTGGACCTGCGCACCTACGGCATAGGCGCGCAAATTCTGTTGCAGTGTGGCGTACGCCGCATGCGGCTCATGGGCAGCCCGCGTCGCATGCCCAGCCTGACCGGTTTTGGTTTGGAAACGGTTGGCTACATCAGCCAGACCGCGTGATTGAAAGTTAACAAGGAACACTATGTTTGGTGCAAACAAGGGCGCAGCCCCAGCGCAGGACAAAGTCCTGGACGGCAAGGGCTTGCGCATTGCCATGGTTCAGGCGCGCTTCAATGCCAATGTGACCGATGCGCTGATGGCGGCCTGCACGCAAGAACTGCTGGCCCTGGGCGTGGATGAGCGTGACATCGACCACTACAGCGTGCCCGGCGCGCTCGAAATTCCGGTGGTGTTGCAGGCGCTGGCCGAAAAAGCCCGCCATGACGCGCTGATTGCGCTGGGCTGCATCATCCGTGGAGAGACCTACCACTTCGAGCTGGTGGCCAATGAATCGGGCGCGGGCGTGACCCGGGTCGCCCTCGATTACCACGTGCCGGTGGTGAACGCGATTTTGACCACGGAAAACCTGGCCCAGGCCCAAGCCCGGCAGGACGAAAAAGGCCGCGATGCCGCGCAGGTCGCCGTGGAGATGACCAACCTGCTGGACCGCATTGGCTGATGGTCCAGTCCACCATGCCCCAAGCCGCCGCCAGCCCATCGCCGGCGCACCGCGCTAGCAAAAAAAGCGCCCGCACCCGCGCCCGTGAGTTCGCCTTGCAGGGGCTGTACCAGCACCTGGTCGGCAAGAACCCGGCTGAGGAAATTGATCCTTTCACGCGCGATCTGATGGGTTTTCACAAAGCCGATGCCGCGCATTTCGACTCCCTGCTACACGGGTGCATCCAGCAGGCCGCAGCGCTGGACGCGCATATCGCGCAGTGCCTGGACCGGCCGCTGGCCGAACTCTCGCCGATTGAACACGGCGTGCTGTGGATTGGTAGCTATGAGATGCTGCATTGCCTGGACGTGCCCTGGCGCGCGGTCATCAACGAATGCATTGAACTGGCCAAGGAATTTGGCGGCACCGACGGACACAAGTACGTGAACGCCGTTCTCAACAGCCTGGCTCCGGCCCTGCGCGCCGAAGAAGTACGAGCCCACCGGTCCACTCCAGCCGCACCATGAGGATCAGCGCGCGCGCCAGCAACATCACACCTTTTTATGTGATGGAGGTGGGCAAGGCCGCCGCAGCCCTGGGCCAGCAAATCGCCCATACCGACAAGCCCATGGTGTACCTGAACATCGGCGAACCCGATTTCACCGCACCGCCGCTGGTGCAGGAGGCGGCCCAGCGCGCCATCTCCGGGGGCCACAGCCAGTACACCCCGGCGCTTGGCCTCTCGGCCTTGCGCGAACGCATCAGCGATTGGTACACCCAGCGCCACGGGCTTGCCATTGCGCCCGAACGCATTGTGGTGACAGCCGGGGCCTCGGCGGCTTTGCAACTGGCCTGTCTGGCGCTGATTGATGCGGGTGACGAAATCCTAATGCCCGACCCGAGTTACCCCTGCAACCGGCACTTTGTCAGTGCTGCCGACGGCCGCGCCGTGTTGCTGCCGACCACCGCGGCCAGCCGGTTTCAGCTCGACGCTGCGCAGGTCCAAGAGGCTTGGGGCCCGCGCACGCGCGGCGTGCTGCTGGCCTCGCCGTCCAACCCCACAGGCAGCTCGATTGCGCCAGAGGTGCTGCGCGACATCCACACCCTGGTGCAGGCCCGCGGCGGCATCACGCTGGTCGATGAAATTTACCTGCCGCTGTCATTTGACGCACGCTTTGGCAGCAGCGCGTTGGCGCTGGACGAGAACGTGATCAGCATCAACAGCTTTAGCAAGTACTTCAACATGACCGGCTGGCGCCTGGGCTGGCTGATACTGCCGCCCGCGCTGGTGCCGGTGGTGGAGCGGCTGGCGCAAAACCTGTTTATCTGCCCCAGCGCGATCGCCCAGCATGCGGCGCTGGCCTGCTTTGAACCCGAAAGCCTGGCCGTGTACGAGCGAAGGCGCAGCGCCTTCGCCGCGCGGCGTGATTTTTTCGTTCCGGCGCTGCAAGCGGCCGGGCTGGATGTTCCGGTGGTGCCCGATGGCGCGTTTTATGTCTGGGCCGACTGCCGCGCCGCCTGTGCGCGCCTGGGCGTGAAAGACAGCTGGGACTTTGCGTATGAAGTCATGCGCCGCGCGCATGTCGCCATCACGCCCGGGCGTGATTTCGGTCACGCCAATACCGCACAATTCGTACGATTTTCAACGGCCAGCTCCATGGACGCCCTGGCGACTGCGGCCCAGCGGCTGGCAACGCTTTTGACCTGATGGGATAGTTTTATGAACCAAGACCTCGATATCTTTCAACTCGTGGCCCACGCCAGCGTCGTGGTCAAAGCGGTGCTGATTTTGCTAGTCGCGATATCGGTGATGAGCTGGACCGCAATTTTTCGCAAAATCATCCATTTGCACGGCATCAAGCATCAAAATGATGTCTTCATGCGCGAGTATGTTAGCTGCAGCAATTTTGAGAGTTACCTCAATCTCTTGCGCCAACGTAACCGCGACGCAGGCCCCATGGAGCGCATCTTTGAATCCGGCCTGAGCGAAATGCAAAAGTTTCCGCCCTCGCGGGCCACCGACCCGCGCACCGTGCTGGAGCGGCCCCGGCGCGCCATGCGGGCCTGCTTTCAGCGCGAAATGGACGCGGTGGAAAGCAATCTGTCCTTTCTGGCCTCGGTCGGTTCGGTTTCGCCCTACCTTGGATTGTTTGGCACGGTGTGGGGGATCATGCATGCGTTCACCGGACTGGCGGCCTTGCAACAGGTGACGCTGGCCACGGTGGCGCCCGGCATCGCAGAAGCTTTGGTCGCAACGGCCATCGGCCTGTTTGCGGCGATTCCGGCGGTTATTGCGTACAACTTTTTTGCCCGCGACATTGACCGCATTTCGATTGAGCAGGAAACCTTTATTGACGAGTTTTCCAATATGCTGCAGCTCAACTATGGGGCGCCTGCTTCCCCCAACGCTGCGCGCTAGGACACCACGCCATGGCTGCTCTGATCTCCCGGGGCCGCGGTCGCCGCGCCATCAATGAAGTGAATATGGTGCCCTTCATCGACGTGATGTTGGTGCTGCTGATCATCTTCATGGTTACCGCGCCGCTGATAACGCCCAGCCTTATCGAACTGCCCAGCGTCGGGCAAGCGTCCAAACAGCCTGACCGCATCATCCAAGTCGTGATCGGCAAAGACGAGCGCCTAGAACTCAAGGTCAAAGACCAGACGTTGCCAGTCAAGATTGAGGCCTTGGCAGCGGCGGTTAAGCGCGCGCAGAGCGCCCCTGAGCCGGTAGCGAAAAACACAGGTGCCGTGATCGCGCCCCTTAGCACTGCGGTAGTGATCAGCGCCGACAAAAGCGTGCAATACGAACGCGTGGTCAAAGTCATGGACACCCTGCAGCGCGCCGGCATCCAGCGGGTCGGCTTGTCGGTGCAACTCGCGCCCTGAACATGAATGCTGCCAAGCTGGCAATGCCCGGGGACAAGCGCGATGCGCTCTCGCCGCCTCCCGAGCGCGGACTGTTGCCGGCAGCGCTCATGGCGTTGCTGGTACATGGTGGCTTGCTGTGGTGCCTCTATTGGGTGGTGCAATGGCATGACCAGCCCGTAATCCTGACAGCGCAAGCCGAGTTGTGGGGCGCACTACCGCACGCCGCAGAGGGCGATCCGCCACCGCCCGCAGCCGAAGCGCCCGCCCCCGAAGCAGCGGCGCCTCCACCTTCAACACCAGCGCCAACACCCAAATCTGAACCCGCAGCAACGCCCAAGCCCCCAGCCGATGCGCCCAAGCGGGATGATGCAGACATTGCCATAGACAAAAACAAGGGTAAAAAGCAAGCGGAAGCCACGGCGGACAAGAAAGCCGCCCAGGCGGAAGCCGCGCGCAAACTGCAAGAAGATAAAGAGGCCTTCGCCAAAGCGGAACAAGAACGCCGGCAAAAAGAAGAGGCCGAGGCGGCCCGCAAGTTGAAAGAAGAAAAAGAAGCCTTCGCCAAATCGGAACAAGAACGCCGGCAAAAAGAAGAGGCCGAGGCGGCCCGTAAGTCGAAAGAAGAAAAAGAGGCTGCCGCCAAGGCCGAGCAGGAGCGAAGGCATAAGGAAGAAGCCGCTGCTGCCAAAGCCGAGCAGGAAAAAAAGCAAGCGGAAGCCGATGCGATACGTAAAGCCAAAGAGAAAGAGGAAGCTGCCAACAAGGAGCGTGAACGCCAGCGCAAGGAAACCGCCGAGCGTATCGCGCGTATGGCCAATGCCCCCGACTCGGGCGCATCCGCATCCATGACCAAAGAAACCCAGCAGCGCCTTGCCCGCATGGCCGAGTCGCCCGAAACGTCCACCACCACGAGCATTGGTGCAACCTTATCGAGCGGCTATGCAGCGCGCATCCAGAGCGTAGTGCGTCCCAACATCACCTTCAACCCGGATACGATTTCCGGCAACCCGGCGGTGGATATTCAAGTGGGCCTGTCAAGTGACGGCACGATCAAAAGCCGTACCGTAATCCGCAGCAGCGGCGTCCCAAGTTGGGATACCGCCGCCTTAAACGCGCTGGACAAAACCGAACGGCTGCCCAAAGACGAAAACGGGCGAGCGCCGCCCACCCTGGTTATCAGCCTGCGTCCCCGCGAGCGCTAAAGCCCGGTTTACCCTAGCGCATCAGCGCATCCGTTCTTTTCAAGCTTCTAACCCGCACGATCCATCCGACCATGCACATCGACACATCCATCCTGCAAGACGCCGCCGCCATCGCGGCCATACGCAAAGACATTCACGCCCACCCGGAGCTGTGTTTCCAGGAAGTGCGCACCGCCGAGGTCGTGGCGCAGCAATTGGCCAGCTGGGGCATTCCCGTTCACCGGGGCATGGCCACTACCGGCGTGATCGGCATCATCCACGGGCGCGACGGCGGGGCCTGCGGGCGCGGTGTGGGCTTGCGGGCCGATATGGATGCGCTGCCCATGCAGGAGTTCAACACTTTTGCCCACGCCAGCACGCATCCCGGAAAAATGCACGCCTGCGGCCACGACGGCCATACCGCCATGCTGCTGGCAGCGGCCAAGCACCTTGCGGCGCGGCGCGACTTTGACGGCACGGTTTACGCCATCTTCCAACCCGCGGAAGAAGGCGGCGGCGGCGCGCGCGAAATGGTCAAGGAGGGTTTGTTCACGCAATTCCCCATGGAGGCGGTGTTCGGCATGCACAACTGGCCCGGCGGCAAAGTCGGCACCTTCGCGGTCAGCGCCGGCCCGGTGATGGCGTCGAGCAATGAATTCAAAATCACCGTCCACGGCAAAGGCAGCCACGCCGCCCTGCCCCATAACGGCATCGACCCGGTGCCGGTTGCCTGCCAATTGGTGCAGGGTTTTCAAACCATCATCACCCGCAATAAAAAGCCGGTGGACGCCGGCGTGATTTCCGTGACCATGCTGCAAGCCGGGGAAGCCACCAACGTGGTGCCCGATTTTTGCGTGCTGCAAGGCACAGTGCGCACCTTCAGCGTCGCGGTGCTGGACATGATTGAGCAGCGCATGCGCGAGGTGTCCGAGAAGCTGTGCGAAGCCTTTGGCGCGCGCTGCGAATTCACGTTCAGCCGCAACTACCCGCCCACAATCAACAGCGAAGCCGAAGCGGCTTTCGCCCGCAAAGTGATGCAAGGCATCGTTGGCGCGGAAAACGTCACGGCGCAGGAGCCGACCATGGGCGCGGAAGACTTTGCCTACATGCTGCAGGCCAAACCGGGCGCGTATTGCTTTATTTCCAACGGCGAAGGCGACCACCGGTTGATGGGCCACGGTGGCGGGCCCTGCACCCTGCACAACCCCAGCTACGACTTCAACGACGAGCTGATTCCGCTGGGCGGCACCTATTGGGTCGAGCTGGCGCGCCAGTGGTTGGCGCAAGCGCCCGCACGCTGAAAGTCAGCCTGCCCGTTCGCCACCAGTCGCAGGGGAATCACCCGGCGCGGCGATGCGGCCGCCGTGCCGTCTTGCAGTGGCGCGGGCCGGGAAGCGGCGCAGCCCTTGCAGGAACCGCAAGCACCTTGATCAACCGGCGCGCGCAACCAGGCGGCCACCGCCGCACCGGCTGAGCAACGCGCTGCCCATGCGGCAAGCCGATCGCGCCCGGACGCGCCCGCCAGGCTGCGCAGGGCCAGCGCAGCGCAGCAGATCACCAGGGCGGCAGACAGAAAGCTTTGCATATCCATGCCCATCAAGCGGCCTCAGCCCAGCCACCACAAGGTGAGCCGGTAGGTCACAAATGAGGCTGCATAAGCCAGCGCAAACAAATAGCCCGCCATCACAAGCGGATAGCGCCAGGAATTGGTCTCGCGCCGCACCACTGCCAGCGTGGACAGGCACTGCGGCGCGAACACAAACCAGGCCAAGAGCGAATAGGCCGTGGCCAGCGACCAGCCCTGCGTCAACACCGGAGCCAGCGCTTCGGCCACGCCATCGCTGGCAGCCGACAGCGCGTACACCGTCCCCAGCGCGCCTACCGCAACCTCGCGCGCGGCCATGCCCGGCACCAGCGCAATCGAGATCTGCCAGTTAAAGCCAATGGGCGCAAACACCACTTCCAAGGCGCGGCCCAACATACCGGCCACGCTGTACTGAATCGCGGGACCTTGCGCCGGGTCCCAGCCCGCCGGTGGATGCGGGTAGGTCGAGAAAAACCACAGCAAAACCATGAGCGTGAATATCGTGCCGCCCACCCGCCCCAGGAAAATCCGCGCCCGCTCCCACAAACCCAGCGCCAGGTGGCGCAGATTGGGCAGCCGGTACGGCGGCAGCTCCAGCATCAGCGGCTGGTAGGCCGACTTCATCCAGACCCGCTTGAGCAACCAGGCCACGGCCATGGCCGACACCACGCCCGCCAGGTACAGGCCAAACAGCGTCAGCCCGCGCAGGCTCAGGCCGCCAATACTGCGCTCGGGGACGAAAGCGCCTATCAGCAGCGCATACACCGGCAAGCGGGCCGAACAGGTCATCAAGGGCGCGACCATGATGGTAGCCAAGCGGTCGCGCCAATTGGCAATCGTGCGCGTGGCCATGATGCCGGGAATCGCGCAGGCAAAGCTGCTCAGGAGCGGAATGAAAGCCCGGCCCGACAGCCCCACCCGCCCCATCAGGTTGTCGAGCAAGAATGCCGCGCGCGGCAAGTAGCCCGAATCTTCGAGCAGCAAGATAAAGAAGAACAAAATCAAAATTTGCGGCAAAAACACCAGCACCCCGCCCACGCCCGCCACCACACCGTCCACCAGCAGGCTGCGCAACGGGCCGTCGTCCATGGTGCCGGTAATCCAGTCGCCCACGGCGGCCATGGCCTCTTTGATCAGGTCCATGGGCAGCGTGGCCCAGGTAAATACCGCCTGAAAAATCAAAAACAAAACTGCTGCAAGCACCAGCAAACCCCATACCGGGTGCATAGCCACGGCATCAATCCGGTGCTGAAAGCGCCCCAGGCGCGGCGCATTGGGCGCAACCAGCGCCAGAATGCGGCGCACTTCGCGCTGCAGTTCGGCCGCGCTGCGGGGGCTGGTGCCGGCGGCTTGGGGCAGCGCAGCCGCCAGGGGTGCGGCCAGCAGCGTTTGCAGTTGCAGCATCAGCGCGGCATGGCCCTGGTGCTGCACCGCCACGGTTTCCACCACCGGGCAGCCCAGCTCGGTTTGCAGGCGCGCCACGTCAATGTCCAGGCCATGGGCGCGCGCCACGTCGGCCATATTGAGCGCCACCACCATGGGTTTGCCCAGGCTTTTGAGTTCGAGCACCAGGCGCAGGTTCATGCGCAAATTGGTGGCGTCCATCACGGCCACGATGGCGTCGGGCGCGTCTTCGCCCGCGCGCCGGCCTTGCAGCACTTCGAGCATCACCTGCTCGTCGGGCGTGGCCGGCGTCAGGCTGTAAGAACCCGGCAAATCCACCACCGAGATGCGCTGCCCGTTGGGCAGGCGCGCCGCGCCC
>CANCTD010000074.1 GCA_947380945.1 Comamonadaceae bacterium | reverse complement strand
GCGATGTCGCGCGCTGTCGGGTTGCGCTGGGCGCTCCATTCGGGCAGCAGCCAGCGCGTCAGGGTTTGGTAATTGCCCACCAGCAGTGTGGTCTGGGGCAGCAGCAGCTCGGCGCAGGCGTCCAGGTACTGGTCGATGGCGTCTTCGCGCCACCAGGACAGGTCAGGCATGTGGGTCAGCACCGGCACATCGGCGTAGTCGCTGACCAATTCCGAGATGGCGCTGAGGTTTTCCGGTGTGCCGGCAAAACCGACTTTGAAGACCTGCACCGGCAGGTCTTCCAGAATCGTGCGGGCCTGTTCGGTGACGGCTTCGTCATCCAGCGCAAAGTGGTCAACGATTTCGGTGGTGTCGCGGGCGTAAACGCCGGTCACCACCGGCAGCACGTGTACGCCGACCGACGACATGGCGGTGATGTCGGCCCCTATGCCGCCCGCGCCGCTGGGGTCGTTGGCATTGAAAACCATGACGCAGGCCGCCGGCCCGTCGTCATCGGCTTGCAGCGCGGCGTCGTCCTCGACATGGATGGGGGGTGGGGCGTGGGCCATGGGGTACCGCAAAGCTACAATCGCGCCCATTCTATTCTTTGGATTCTGGGCTCCCGAATGACTACCACCACCTGGATGTGCTTGATTTGCGGCTGGATTTACGACGAGACGCTGGGCGCACCGGATGATGGAATCGCCCCCGGCACCCTCTGGGCCGACGTGCCCATGAACTGGGTCTGCCCAGAGTGCGGTGCCCGCAAAGAAGACTTCGAGATGGTCAAAATCTGAGCCACGCGCCTCAGCTTTCTGACGCCTCCGCCCCGACTTCCGGTTTTTTGACCACGCTGTAGCGCAACAGCGTTTTGGCCCGCGCCTGCGCGTGGTCGACGATGGTCATGGGGTAATTGGCATCCGGCCCGTCGCCCAGCACCACCCCGGCAGCGGCCAGCGTGAGCGGGCGCGCCAGCCAGGGCGCGTGGATGCTTTTGGCGTCCAGCCCTGCCAAGGCGGGCAGGTAGCGGCGTATGAAAGCGCCTTGGGCGTCAAATTTTTCACTCTGGGACAGGGGATTGAAGATGCGGAAATAGGGCTGCGCATCGCAACCGCTGGACGCCACCCACTGCCAGCCGCCGTTGTTGGAGGCCAGGTCAAAGTCGTTGAGCTGCTGCGCAAAGTAGCGCTCGCCCCAGCGCCAGTCCAGCCCCAGGTGTTTCACCAGAAAGCTGCCCGCCACCATGCGCAGGCGGTTGTGCATATAGCCGCTTTGGTTCAGCTGCAGCATGGCCGCGTCCACCAGCGGGTAGCCGGTGCGCCCGGCGCACCATGCGGCAAAGCGGCGCTGCGCCGCTTCATCCGCGTCCCATTGGATGGCGTCGTATTCGGGTTTGAATGCGCGCGTGGCCACATGGGGGAAATTGGCCAGGATTTGCACATAAAACTCGCGCCACACCAGCTCGGCCAGCCAGACCTGCGCACCGGTATCGCCGCTGCGCTGCGCGGGCAGGGCGGCGCGCACCAGTTCGCGGATGGACACGGTGCCAAAGCGCAGGTGCACGCCCAGGTAGCTGGGGCCTTTGACCGCCGGAAAGTTGCGCCGTTCATCGTAAGCCGCCATGCGCGGCAAAAAATCGTCCAGCAAGGCCCGCGCGCCGCTGCTGCCCGGCGCGATACCGAGTTGGCGCAGATTGCTGCTGGTAAAACCCAGCTGCCCGAGCGAGGGAATGCCGCCGGCCAACGCCGCGTCCACCGGAGCCAGCCGCCCCGCCAAGCCAGCGGTCGACCGCTCCGCGACATCGGTATCAGCGCCTGCCTGCAGCTTTGCCAGCCAGGCGCGCAAATAGGGCGTGAAGACACCATAGGGTTTGCCGGTCTGGGTCAGCACCTCGCGCCGCTCGAACACCACCTGGTCCTTCACGCTGTGCCAGGCGATGCCCGCAGCCGCCAGGCTCCGCGCCACGGCGGCGTCGCGGCGCAGGGCCTGGGGCTCGTCGTCATGGGCCACGACCACCAGTCCCGCACCCACGGCCTGCGCCACGTCGGGGATCTCGGCCAGCGGATCGCCATGGCGGCAGACCAGGGCCGCCTGGGGTGCCATCGCGCGCAGGGCAGCGTCCATTTCGGCGAGGGTGTCGCGGATGAACTCCACCCGCCGGTCGCAGCGGGGCAGGGGTTCCAGAATCGTGGTGTCAAACACAAATACCAACACGATCTGCTGCGCGGCACCCAGCGCCGCATGCAGCGCCGCATGGTCGTGCAGGCGCAGGTCGCGGCGCAGCCACACCAGCGCGGTGGTGGCAGCAGGGGCGGAAGCGGGGGGTGTTGGGAACATGCCGGTGGCTAAAATGGGTCGATGTCCGGCGATTCTGCACCCACCAATCTCACCAACCATTTTTTGATTGCCATGCCGGGCATGGAAGATGCGTTTTTCGCCAAGAGCGTGGTCTATCTGGTGGACCACAACGACCAGGGTGCCATGGGCCTGATGATCAACAAGGCAGTGGACATCTCGATGCAGGCGCTGTTTGTCAAGATCGACCTGGCCATGCCCCGCACCGATCTGGCGGCCAGCCCCGTGCTGCAAGGCGGGCCGGTACACCAGGACCGGGGGTTTGTGCTGCACGACCCGGTGTTCGGAGCCAGCGAGCCGGAGCAGGCTTCGCCCTACCAATCGACCATCCGCGTGCCCGGTGGTTTGGATATGACGACCTCGCGCGACGTGCTGGAATCGATTTCCACCGGTGGTGGCCCTAAGCGGGTGTTGGTGTCGCTTGGTTATGCGGCCTGGGGCGAGGGCCAGCTGGAGAGCGAGCTCAAAGAGAATTCCTGGCTCACGGTGCAAGCCGATACCGATTTGATTTTTGAAGCCCCCATGGCTGAGCGCTATGACCGCGCCCTGGGCCTGCTCGGTTTGCAGGCCTGGATGATTTCCACCCAGGCGGGCCACGCATGAGCGCCGCTGCAGCCCTGGCACCCCTGGCCGTACCGGCTGCACTGCAAACTTTTATGGCCTTTGATTTCGGCACCAAGCACACCGGCGTAGCCGTGGGTAACCGCTTGCTGCGCAATGCCCAGCCCCAAGCCACTATCCACGCCGAGGGCGACGCCCGTTTTGTCCATGTGGCGCAGCGCCTGAAAGACTGGCAACCTGACGCCATCGTGGTTGGCGTGCCCTACCACCCGGACGGCGCGGCGCACGAGAACACGGCGCGGGCGCGCAAGTTTGCCCGCCAGTTGCACGGCCGCTTTGGCTTGCCGGTATTCGAAGTCGATGAGCGCTACAGCACTACCGAGGCGCTGGCCAGTGGTGCGCGCGACCCTGACGCGGCGGCTGCGGCCATCATCCTCAACCAGTTTTTGCAGGATTTGCCATGAGCGATTTGACGCTGGATGCCCAGGCTCTGTACGCGGATTTGCTTAGTGGCGTGCGTCCCTGGTGCCGCGACGGCACGCGCCTGGTGGGCATCACCTCGGGCGGTGCCTGGCTGGCGCAGCGCCTGCAGGCGGACCTGGGTCTGCCGGGTGCTTGCGGCGTGATTTCCTCGGCCATGCACCGCGACGACTTTGCCCAGCGCGGCCTGGGCGGTGGCGGGCGTACCCAGCTGCCATTTGAGATCAACGGCGCGCATCTGCTGGTGGTGGACGATGTGCTGTACACCGGCCGCACCCTGCGCGCGGTGTTGAATGAATTGTTCGACTACGGCCGCCCGGCCAGCGTGAAGCTGGCGGTGCTGGTGGACCGGGGCGGGCGTGAGTTGCCGATCCAGGCCGACTTTGCCGCAGCCCGTGTGCGCCTGCCTGCCACCCAATCCCTGGCGCTGGCGCAGGCCGAAGACGGCAGCCTGCGCTTCGATCTCAAGACCAAGGCCTTGCGCCCCGACGCAGCGGCCTGACCGCCTGAACCCATGTCCAAGCGCTACAACCCCCAGCTCAACAAAAACGGTGAATTGATTCACCTGCTCTCCACCGAGGGCCTTTCGCGTGATCTGATCCTGCAGATCCTGGACACCGCGTCCAACTTTGTATCGGTCAGCGACCGCGAGGTCAAGAAGGTCCCGCTGC
The DNA here is from genome assembly GCA_947380945.1 of Comamonadaceae bacterium. Taxonomy (GTDB): domain Bacteria; phylum Pseudomonadota; class Gammaproteobacteria; order Burkholderiales; family Burkholderiaceae_C; genus Allorhodoferax. Next base: position 4,133 of record CANCTD010000074.1, on the reverse strand, counting down.
TGCGCGGCAAAAGCGTTTTCAACCTGTTTTTCGAGAACAGCACGCGTACCCGCACCACCTTCGAGATCGCCGCCACGCGGCTGTCGGCGGATGTGATCAACCTGGATATTGCGCGCTCCAGTGCGTCCAAGGGCGAGTCGCTGCTGGACACCATCTCCAACCTCAGCGCCATGGCGGCCGATATTTTTGTGGTGCGCCACAGCGAGTCCGGCGCGCCTTACCTGATTGCCCAGCATGTCGCGCCCCATGTGCACGTGGTCAATGCCGGTGACGGCCGCCACGCCCACCCGACGCAGGCGCTGCTGGACATGTACACCATCCGCCACTACAAAAAAGACTTCAGCAACCTGACCGTGGCCATCGTGGGCGACGTGCTGCATTCGCGGGTGGCGCGCTCGGACATCAATGCGCTGACCACGCTGGGCTGCGCCGAAGTGCGGGTGGTCGGCCCCAAAACGCTGGTGCCCGCCGATATGGCGCAAATGGGCGTACGGGTCTGTCACACGCTGGATGAGGGCTTGCGCGGCTGCGACGTGGTGATTGCGCTGCGCCTGCAAAACGAGCGCATGAGCGGGGCATTGCTGCCCTCCAGCCAGGAATATTTCAAGCGCTTTGGCTTGACGCCCGAGCGCCTGCTGCTGGCCAAGCCCGACGCCATCGTGATGCACCCGGGACCGATTAACCGGGGCGTGGAAATGGATTCGGCCGTGGTCGACGGGCCGCAAAGCGTGATCCTGTCCCAGGTCACTTTTGGCATCGCCGTGCGCATGGCGGTGATGAGCATCGTGGCGGGGAACGAAGCATGAAGCTACTGATTCAAGGCGCGCGCATTCTGGATCCGGCCAGTGGTTTCGACCAGGTCGGTGACCTGGCGATTGCCGACGGGCGCATTGTCGGTTTGGGCACGGCTCCGGCCGGATTCAGTCCCGAACGCACGCTGCACGCGCGTGATTGGGTGGCCGCGCCCGGTCTGGTCGACGTGGCGGTGCGGCTGCGCGAGCCGGGCCACGAACACGAGGGCATGCTGGCGTCCGAGCTTGGCGCGGCGGTGGCCGGCGGTGTCACCAGCCTGGCCTGTCTGCCCGATACCGACCCGGTGCTTGACGAGCCCGGTCTGGTCGATATGTTGCGCTTCCGTGCCCGCAAATTGCATGGCGCGCGGGTCTTCCCCATAGGCGCGCTCACACGCGGTCTGGCCGGTCAGGTGCTGACCGAGATGGTGCAGCTGTACGAAGCGGGTTGCGTCGGTTTCGGCCAGGCCGAAGTGCCGCTGGCCGACACCCAGGTGCTGCAGCGTGCCCTGCAGTACGCGGCCAGCTTTGGCTACACGGTGTGGCTGCGCCCGCAGGATATGTATTTGGGCCGGGGCGTTGCCGCCAGTGGCGCACTGGCCACGCGCATGGGTTTGTCCGGCGTGCCGGTGGCCGCCGAAACCATTGCCCTGCACACGATTTTTGAGCTGGTGCGCAGCACCCGCACCCGGGTACACCTGTGCCGTCTGAGCAGCGCCGCCGGCGTCGAGTTGGTGCGCCGGGCCAAGGCCGAAGGTCTGCCGGTGAGTTGCGATGTCAGCATCCACGCGCTGCACCTGACCGACATGGACATCGGCTACTTTGACAGCCGCGCCCGCCTGACCCCGCCCTTGCGCCAACAGGCTGACCGGGCGGCTTTGCGCGCCGGGCTGGCGGATGGCACGATTGACGTGCTGGTGTCGGACCATATGCCCGTGGGCGCGGACGAAAAAACCCTGCCCTTTAGCGAAGCCACGCCAGGGGCTACCGGGCTGGAACTGTTGCTCAGTCTGACCCTGAAATGGGCGGCTGAGGCGCAGGTCCCGCTGCCGCAAGCGCTGGGTGTGGTGACCCACCGCAGCGCCGATTTGCTGGGCGAATCCGCCCGCGCCCACCAGGCCAGCCCGGGCCGTTTGGCGCTGGACTGCCAGGCGGACATCTGTGTTTTTGATCCGGCGGCAGTCTGGCGCGTGGGTCCGCAGACCTTGCGCAGCCAGGGCAAGCACACCTTGTTTGAGGGCTATGAACTGCCCGGACAGGTGCTGCACACGGTGGTGGGCGGGCGCGTGGTTTTCAGTGCCGATCCGGCTCCCTGAGCCATGGTGACCAGGCGGCTGCTGCGCCAGGCGGTGGCGGTGGCGCGCCTGCTGCGGCTGCTCTTTCATGCGCTGGCGGGTTTGTGGACTTTGTATTTCCGGTTTCCCGCGATGGCGGTGGCCCAGCAGCATGCAGCGGTGCAGCGCTGGGCGCAGGATGTCTTGCACATCATGGACATCCGGCTGGTGCTGCACGCAGCGGCCCAGCCCGGGCCGGCGCTGCTGGTAGCCAACCATATTTCCTGGCTGGACATCGTGGTTTTGCATGCGGCGCAGTACTGCCGCTTTGTGGCCAAGTCGGAGCTGAAATCCTGGCCGCTCATCGGCCCGCTGGCGACGGCGGCGGGTACTTTGTACATCGAGCGCGCCAGCGCCCGCGACGCATTGCGCGTGGTGCACCACATGGCCGAGCGGCTGCGCGCCGGTGATGTGCTGGCCGTGTTCCCCGAGGGCACTACCGGCGACGGCGTGCACGTGCTGCCTTTCCATGCCAATTTGCTGCAAGCCGCGATTGCGGCACAAGCGCCCGCGCAAGCCGTGGGACTGCGCTTTGTCGACGCATGGGGTCAGCCCAGTTTTGCGCCCTGCTATATCGGCGACGATACCTTTCTGGGCTCGGTGTGGCGCACGCTGTGCGCCCGGGGTCTGGCGGTCCATGTGGCTTTTGCGCCGCCGGACCCTGCGCAAGGGCGCGAGCGGCGCGCCTGGGCTGCCGATTTGCGTACGCAGGTGATCGCCCTGCGTGCTTGCGCGTCATGAGACCAGATGCTGCCTGTGGTATGGTTTCTGCGTTAGTGCGTGCACTTTTTTCCTCCGCCAACTTCAGGTCCCCATCCATGAAATATCTGCTCCCTACCATCTGCCTGGCCGGTTTGCTGCAAGCCTGCGCTTTGCCCACCAATCCTTCCAGCACCCCGGCGGCGGAGGCACCCGTGTCCCGGGCGGAGCAGGTCTTGCGCAGCGCTATCCCTGCGGGCAGCAAATTGATTCCGGCCCAGTCGCTCATCATTGGTTCCGGCGATTACTGGGTTGGCCGTGCGGTGATGGAGGTCCCCAAGGACATTGACCGTGAAACTTCGCCCGCCTACAGTTATTTTGTGGAACAGTATCCGCAGCAAGGCTGGACCTTGTTGACTGCCACGCGGGGCAAAACCAGCATGCTGGTGTTCACCAAAAAAGACCGCAGCGCCACCGTCGAAATTTCCGACGTCAACATGATGAATGGCAGTGTCACGGTGGTGTTGACTGTGGCGCCAACCGAATCTTCTTTGCAGCCGCCCAAGCAGCCCTGATTGGTGCGCGCGCCGGTTCCCTCGATCTCAGGCATGAGTCATTCCATCGCATTTATTGGTGGCGGCCAGATGGCCAGCGCCATCATGGGCGGCTTGCTCGCGCAGGGTATGCAGGCCCAGCATCTGGTGGTGGTGGAGCCCGTGGAGGCGGCGCGTGAGCAGCTGCGTGCCCGCTTCGGCGTGCACGCCCATCCGGCTGCGGGAGCTTTTTTGCAGGATTGTCCCCTGGTGGTCTGGGCGGTTAAACCGCAGACCTTCCGCGATGCGGCGCTGGCCACCCATGCCCATACCCGCGATGCCTTGCATCTGAGTGTGGCCGCCGGCATCCGCAGCGATACGCTGGCCCAGTGGCTGCACAGCGAGCGCATCGTGCGCGCCATGCCCAACACCCCGGCGCTGATTGGCCAAGGCATCAGCGGATTGTTTGCCCGCACGGCTGTCAGCCAGGACGATAAAGACCGCATCAACACCTTGATGGCCAGCACCGGTGCATCGATCTGGTTGGACGACGAAGCGCATTTGGACGCGGTGACTGCGCTGTCGGGCTCAGGACCGGCCTATGTATTTTTCTTTTTGGAGGCGATGCGTGATGCCGGGCAGGCCATGGGTTTGAATGCCCAGCAGGCTTACCAACTGGCCGTCGCCACCTTCTCAGGTGCCAGCGCGCTCGCCGCTGCCTCGCATGAGGGGCCCGAGATCCTGCGCGAGCGCGTCACCAGCAAGGGCGGCACCAC
>CANCTD010000073.1 GCA_947380945.1 Comamonadaceae bacterium | reverse complement strand
CCCAGCGCGGCCTCGGCCACCGGCTCGGCAAACACCGGGCTGATGCTCAGGATGCGCACGCCGCGCGCCATGGCGCAGGCGTAGTCCACATTGGGGAAGTAGTTGCCCTCAACATTGAAGATGGCGCGCAGGCGCGGGGCCATTTCGATACGCGATTGCGGCATGTCCAGCTGGCCGATCAGGATTTCCAGGCGCGGCGCGAGGGCCTCAAATTCGGCCTGCGTGGGCGGGGCGTCGTCAAAGATGTGCAATTCGCCGAGCTGGCGCAGGCGCGCGAGTTGGGCGGGCGTGAACACGTCGGCGACTTTGCGCGGCGCGGGAACCAGGAGGATGGCGGCAGCTAGGGTCATGGTGGCCTTGCGGTGTTCAGGCATCGGGCGCGATCACGCCTTTTTTGAGGATGAAGCAGCCGTAAAAACGCCGCTCGCTGGTGGCAATCACCGCGTACGATTTTTTGGCCCGCTCGTAAAAAGCCATGCGCTCCACCGAGCCCATGGGCCAGTTGCGGCCCTCGGCCTGGTCTATGGCCGCCTGCACCTCGTGCTGGATGGCGGGCAGCTCGGCGGGCTTGCCGACCACTTCCATACGCAGCGCCGGTGTGTCGACAAAGGTGTCCAGGGGAAATACGGACAGGACCGCGCGCACGGCGGCCGGAACGTCCGCACCGTCCAGCCTAAGGACTTTCCCTAGGGTGGTGTGGCGGGCCACTGATTCGGATGGAAAATTGGCGTCCGCGATCACCAGGTCATCCCCGTGGCCCATGGCGCACAAGGTGGCAAGCAAATCGGCGTGTAGTAATGGATTGACACCTTTGAGCATGGCTTTCTCTTTCAAAAATTCGATCGTGACAGATGTACGCAACCGGGCCTTGAGCCGCGCAGCATAACGGAAGCCCCGCAGTTTATGACCCCCACCCACGCACCCGCCGCGCCCATCTTGCAGGCGCGCAGCGTGTCCAAATTTTTCGGTGCGATCACGGCGCTGCGTGACGTGAATTTGCAGGTTGGCAAGGGTGAGGTGCTGGGCGTGGTGGGCGACAACGGCGCGGGCAAATCCACGTTGATGAAGGTGCTCTCCGGCCTGTACACCCCCAGCGAGGGCGCGCTCTTGTTCGAAGGCGGCGAGGTGCGTTTCGACAGCCCGCGCGCATCGCGCAAGATCGGCATTGAGATGGTCTACCAGGACTTTGCGCTGGCGGGCAATATGTCCATCCACGAAAACATTTTTTTGGGGCGCGAGGTCAAAAAGCCCTGGCTGGGCCTGCCGCTGCTCAACAAAAAAGCCCAGCGCGAGCAGGCGCAAGAGCACTTGAACCGGCTCAAGATCCACGTCAAATCGGTGGACCAAAACGTCGAAGACCTCTCCGGCGGCCAGCGCCAGGCGGTGGCCATTGCCCGCGCCACGGCCTTTGACGCCAAGCTGGTCATCATGGACGAGCCGACCGCTGCGCTGGCCATCAAAGAAGTGGGCAAGGTGCTGGACCTGATCCACACGCTCAAGGAACACGGGGTCTCGGTCATCATCATCTCGCACCGCATGGACGATATTTTTTATGCCTGTGACCGCGTCATGGCGCTGTACCAGGGCACTAACTTTGCCGAGTCGCTGATCGGCAACACCACGCGCAACGAGGTGATTGGCTGGATCATGGGCACCAAGGGCAACACCACGGGGCTGGCGCACGACAGCGTGGCAGCATGACCGAATCGCGCATGGCTGTCTCCCGTTTTCTGGAGCGTTACGGCATCTGGCTGGTGGTGCTGGTGATGATGGTGGCCTTGAGCTTTTTGTCGGAGTCCTTCTTTTCGCTGCTCAATCTGACCAACATCCTCAAGCAAAACGCCACGGCCGCGTTGCTGGCGCTGGGTATGTTTTTGGTCATCATCACGGCCGGTATTGATTTGTCGGTCGGCTCCATCCTGGCGCTGGGCATGGTCAGCTCGGCGGTCGCGGCCAAGTGGGGCGTGCCCTGGTGGGGCGTGATTCTGGTGGCCCCGGCCGTGGGTTTGCTGTGCGGTGCGCTCAACGGCATAGGCCTGACACTGCTGCGCTTGCCGCACCCCTTCATCATGACCTTGGGCATGCTCAATATCGCGCGCGGGGCGACCAACTTGGTATCCGGTGGCGTGCCGATTTCGGGTGTGGACCCGCGGGTGCGCTACTTCGGTCAGGCCGAGGTGGACTTGTCTTTCATCCAGGACGGTGCGGGCCTGCCGGTGAGTTTGCTGGTGGTGCTGGTCTGCACCCTGGGGCTGTGGCTCATGCTCAACGCCACGCCGGTGGGACGGCATGTGTACGCCATCGGCGGCAACCCGCAATCGGCGCGCGTCAGCGGCATCAACGTGGACCGGGTGCTGGTGCTGGTCTACACGATTTGTGGTGGCCTGGCCGGACTGGGTGGCTTGTTGCTGGTGGGGCGCACCGGATCGGCGTTTCCCAATGCGGGCTTGGGCGCGGAGCTCGATGCAATTGCCGCCGTGATCATTGGCGGGGCCAGCTTTTTTGGCGGGCGCGGCACGGTGATGGGCTGTATCGCCGGCGTCATCATCATGGGCCTGCTGCGCAACGGATTGAACCTGCTGGATGTGAGCGTTTTCTGGCAGCAGATATTGATCGGATTCATCATCGTCGGTGCCGTGTATTTCGACGTCGTGCGGCGTCGGGCATCGGTCAGGTCTTAAGGATTTACGTGCATCTCCCACGTAATGTTTTTTTATAACAGGAGACCAGGAGCAAACCATGAAGATATCTATGAAAACATCGGCCTTAGTCAGTGCGGCAGTGTGCGCCTTGTCGCTTTCCTCGTTTGCCAGCGCGCAAACCTATTTGCTGGACATGAAAGGTCCCGGCTCGGGTAACCCCTTCTGGGCCGCCGTGCAAAAAGGCGCGGAAGATGCCGGCAAAGCCAACAACGTCAAAGTGCTGGTGATGAGCCCGCCCGCTGAGTCCGACGTGCAAGCCCAGGTCGCCCAAATCGAAGACCAGATCGCCAAAGGCGTGGCCGGTATCGCGCTGGCACCCACCGACCCCACCGCTTTGGCGACCGTGGTCGAAGCCGCACGCAAAAAGAACATTCCCGTTGTGTTCGTGGATACCAAGGGCACCAATGCGGGCATCAGCTTCATCGGTACCAACAATGAAGTGGGCGCCAAAATGGCCGCCGACTACATCTGCAAAGGCGTGCCAAAAGGCTCTGAAGTCGCGATTCTGCAAGGCATCATCACCCAATCTACCGGTAAGTTCCGCTCCGATGGCGCACAAGCCGGCTTGACCGCTTGCGGCCTCAAAGTCGTGGCCATGCAACCGGGTGACTGGGATACCGCCAAGGGCCAGGCAGCGACCGAGAACATCCTGACCGCACACCCCAACATCAAGGGCATTTTTGCGTCCAACGACAACATGGCCATGGGCGCGCTGGAAGCACTGCGTTCGGCCAAGAAGTTGAAGAACGTGATGGTGGTCGGCTTTGACGGAACCCCCGATGCTGCCAAGTCCATCCTGGCAGGCGAGCTGGCCGCATCCGTGGCACAAGCGCCTTCCAACATGGGCAAGTTCGCTATCGAAGCGCTGTTGAAGCTGAAAAAAGGCGAGAAAGTGGACGCCTGGGTTGACACCGGCACCGTCATGGTGACCAAGGACAACGCCGCGCAATACAAGTAAGCGCATAGCGCCGCTGTAAAAAGCAAAGGCCTGTCACCTTGTGGGGTGGCAGGCCTTTTTTGCGTGCGCTGGTCGCGCCAGCGCGTTTTAGTTGGGCCGCTGGTCGGTGCTCGGACGCTTCCAGAGGTTGATGCCGCCGTCCACCGCGTGCTGATCGATTGCGGCCAACTCTGCGGCGGAGAAGTCGAGCTTGCGCAGGGCACCGGCCAACTCGGTGATCTGCGACGGTTTGCTGGCCCCGATCAGCGCTGAGGTCACGCGCGGGTCGCGCAGCACCCAGGCAGTGGCCATTTGCGCCAGGCTTTGGCCGCGCGCCTGCGCGATCTCGTTGAGCGCGCGCACATGGCGCAGGTTTTGCTCGGTCAAATGGTCGGCGGTGAAGGAGCCGCCGCCGGGGCGGTTGATGCGCGCGTCTGCGGGCACGCCGTTCAGGTATTTGTCGGTCAGCAAGCCCTGCGCCAGGCAGCTGAAGGCGATGCAACCGGTGCCGGTGTCGGCCAGGGTGTCCAGCAGTTCTTCCTCAATCCAGCGGTTGAGCAAGCTGTAGGACGGCTGGTGCAGCACGGCCTTGATGCCCATGCTTTTGAGAATCGCCGTGGCTTCGCGGGTTTTACCCGCCGAGTAGCTGCTGATGCCCACGTACAGCGCCTTGCCCTGTTGGACTGCGCTGGCCAGCGCGCCCATGGTTTCTTCCAGCGGGGTGTCCGGGTCGAAGCGGTGGCTGTAGAAGATGTCCACATAGTCCAGGCCCATGCGCTGCAGGCTTTGGTCCAGGCTGGCCAGCACGTATTTGCGCGAGCCGCCGCCCTGGCCGTAAGGGCCGGGCCACATGTCCCAGCCGGCTTTGCTGGAGATGATCAGCTCGTCGCGGTAGGGCCGGAAGTCGCGCCGCAGGTGTTCGCCAAAGTTGGTCTCGGAGCTGCCGTGGGGCGGGCCGTAGTTGTTGGCCAGATCGAAGTGGGTGATACCCAGGTCAAAGGCGGTGCGCAGCATCTCGCGCTGGGTCTGCATGGGCGTGGTGTCGCCGAAGTTGTGCCACAGGCCCAGGGTGATGGCGGGGAGTTGCAATCCGCTGCTGCCGCAGCGGCGGTAGGGCATGCGGCCGTCGTAACGGTCCGCTTGGGCTTGGTAGGTCATGGTGTGGTTGTGGAGTTTGTCAAAGAAAAATCGTGGGCCGTTAACGGCGCGCCGCATTGTCGCCGCCTTTTGTCGCCGCCCTTTGTTGCGGGCTGAGCGCGTGGGATGCTGTGCGGCTGCGCCGCAGGTCGCGTCAGAGCGGCGCGTCCGGATGTGGCGAGCCGTGGTAACCGCCCCAGACCGATTGGTCGTATTCGACCACTGAACCGGTCATCAGGCCGGATTCGTCGCTGCACAAAAACGCCACCGCGCGGGCTACCTCGTGTGGGTCGACCAGGCGGCCGAAGGGTTGCTTGGCGGCGGCCTGTTCCAGCCAATCGGGGGCAGAGCCGTGGAATTCGCGCTGTATGCGGTCTTCGCCTTCGGACGCCATCCAGCCTATGTTCAGGCCGTTGACGCGGATGCGGTTGCGCAGCAAGGCATAAGCGCTGTTGCGCGTGAGCGTGGCCAAAGCGCCCTTGGACGTGCAGTAGGCGGCAATAAACGGCTGCCCGGCCAGTGCCGACATGGAGCCGATGTTGACGATGCTGCCCGCGATCTGGTCGCGCCGCATCAGCTTGACCGCTTCTTGCATAAGGAAAAACGGTGCGCGCACATTGATCGCCATCATGCGGTCAAACAGCGCCGGGTCGGTGTCCAGCAGCGTGCCGCGGTCGGTGATGGCGGCGGCGTTGACCAGCACGTCCACACGGCCAAACTCCGCATCGGCCGTGGCAATCACCTTGCGGCAATCGTCCACTTTCTCTAAATCCGCCTGCACAAAAACCACAGGTACGCCGCTGGCTTGCGTGATCTGCTGCGCCTGCGCGCGGCCTTTGGCTACTTGCCGGCCACAGATCACCACGCCGACCGCGCCGCGCTGCGCAAGCAAGAGCGCAATCGCTGCGCCCAGGCCTTGGGTACCACCGGTGACCACGGCGACTTTGCCGTGCAGCGTGGCGGGCGCGGTGGCAGGTGTGTCAGGTGTTGAAGCAGGAGCGGTGTTCATGCAATGCGTTTCTCGGCGTGGGCGCGCAGGGCGCTGTGGAAAGTGGCAACTGGCCAGTTCTCCTGCAAGGCTAACAGCATCAGCGCCTGCTGGCTCGGTGGCGCCAGGCCACCGGCTGGCGGGTCGCGATCCAGATTGGTGGGGAAGGCATAGCCCTCGGCGCAGGCAGCCACTGCATATTCCAGTTGTTGTGCGCTGAGCGCCGCACTGCTGCGCAGCAGTTGCAAGGCCGGGTAGGCAGCGGCGCACATGGCCAGTCGGTCCACCGCTTCCATGGCGCGCCCGAAAGCCGATGAGACCTGCAGCAAATTGGCCAGGCGGCGCACATCGGGTGTGCGGTTGTGGCCGGCCGCGTGCATCAATGCGGGGTTGAAAAAAACCGCGTCGCCTTTGCGCAGCGGCAACTGCACGTGGTGGGCATCAAAAAACGCCTGGAACGCGGGTTGCCCCGCAACCAGATAACCCGGCAGGTACTTTTGCGAATGCGGAAGGTACAGCGTCGGGCCGCTTTGCACCGGCATGTCCACATGCGCCACCGCACCCTGCAGCGTCAGCCCCGGAGAGAGTCGGTGCACGTGCTCCGGGTAGCGCGCCGCACCCGCCGCGTCAAAAAAGCCCAGGTGGTAATCACGGTGCGCCACCTGGGCTGCGCCGCCGGGGTTTACGCAGTTGATCTGCGATGTCACCTGGTAGCCCGGCCCCAGCCAGGCCGTGCAGGCCCAGGCCACCATCTCGTTGGCGTAGTAGCGGGCAAACAGCGCCGGGTCCCATACGCACAGCTTTTGCAGCGCGTTCCATACCCGGTCATTCGCCCCCGGCTTGGCAAAGTGGTCGGCTCCGCCGCCGTGTTCGCGTTGCGCAGCAATCATCTGCATGAAGGCCGCGCTTACCGCGTCCACCAGCGCGCCGTCGGCGTAAGCACCTTGCAGCACCAGCACGCCGGGCCCGTGCATCCAAACCTGCGCCCATTCGGCTTGCAGGGCGCACGCCAAAACGCCGTCCGCATCGTCTCTTTGCCGCAGCGCTGCGCAGTCGTAGACGGGAACGCCCTGCTGGATGTGGGTTGCCAGCGGGTAGTCGCAAAGCCGTGTCGGTGTGCGGGTGATGGCAGCCAGGTCGGCCACGTGGCATTCGGAGAGGGTCAGCATGGGAAAGTTGTACCACAGGCCTTCCGAGACGGAGCCTTCCGCACTTCCCACCCGCTCGCCTTGCCCCCCGCCGTCACGCACCAGGACCGGCAGGCCATCGATCCGGTCAGCTAAGCCGTCAATAAAAGGGTTTGAAGTACGCGTCGGCTATTTCCGCGCCGGTCAGCGGAGTCAGCGCATTGGCACTTAGACGGGCAATGCGCGCCGGGCTGGCATCCGGTTCTGCACGCGCCAGCAGGTCGTGAACCATGCCGACGCCTGCATCTCCATAAAAACGCGTGAAAACTTCCAGGGCGACTTGGGTCACGCTGGGTGCGCCAGCCTCGTCCTGCGGCGTGGACTGATCGGGTTCCGCTATCAATCCCTCCGCAAGCAAGCGGTCTATGCGCGCCAGGGCTGGATGTCCCAAGCGTTTGACCAAGTCGGCCCGACCGCGCTGGCCGTCCACCAGACCGAGGAGCACGCGGTCCATGCCATCGAGCGACTGCTTGTCGTTCTGGATGGTGTGGCTCCCTTTATCGGTCAGCCAGATGGGCATTGATCCCGCCATGACGCGACCGCTTAGCCGGTTTGCGTCGACTTCTTGAAGGGCGCCAGCAATTCCTTGAGGCCGATGAGCAGCAAGGCCATGCCTACCAACACGATGACGCGGTGCAGGAGTTCGTTTGCGTGCTCTTCCATGCCGTAGTGCAAGACGGTTGTTTCGATGATGTGTGCGACCCCGAGGAATGCAGCGCCTATGACCAGGCTGCGCGTGGACCGTTTCATGGCACCGCCCAAGCCGAGTGAGAAGGCTTCTTTCGCCATCAGCAGACCGATCAAAATCAATATGCCGTCCAGCACGTAATTCAAGCTAGTTAGGGACTCCATAAAACCTCCGTTTGAAACTATGGTTGGAATAGTAGTTTAAACAGAAGTTGGTCCGGTGTCAGCTTCAAATACTGCCGCCCACAGCGCCAGCCCGGCGGCACGCGCCTCGCTGCTGGCCTGCCAGTCCCAGTGGGTGGCTTCTTCGTTCAGGCGGGTGCTGTGCTGCACCTGGCGCAGGGCGCGGTAGGCCAAGGCGGCGCGTGCACCCGTATCGCCGGGTAACAGCCCCGCGTCCTGGGCCGCTTGCAGCAGTGCAATATTGCCGCTGTTGGCGCGCAGTGCCGGGTGGGCCTGGCTGTGGGCCAGCACCAGAAACTGCACCGCAAATTCAATATCGACCATGCCGCCGGGGCTGTGCTTCACGTCGAATACCTGCGCTTTGGTG
>CANCTD010000072.1 GCA_947380945.1 Comamonadaceae bacterium | reverse complement strand
TTCACCCTTCCATCACCGCGCCGCCTGCAACAGTGGCTGGATCTGGCCACGGCCTTGCAGGGCTTCCCGCGCCACCTCAGCCAGCATGTGGGCGGCTTTGTGCTCACGCAAGGGCCGCTCACCCGCATCGTGCCGGTAGAAAACGCCGCCATGCCGGAGCGCAGCATCGTGCAATGGGACAAGGATGACCTGGACGCCGTGGGCCTGCTCAAGGTGGATGTGCTGGCCCTGGGCATGCTCAGCGCCATCCACCGTTGCCTGGACTTGATCGGCCAGCGGTGCGGCACGCCGCTGCGCCTGCAAGACATTCCGGCCGAAGACCCGGCCACCTACGACATGATTTGCCGCGCCGACACCGTGGGCGTGTTCCAGATCGAGAGCCGCGCGCAAATGAGCATGCTGCCGCGCTTGAAGCCGCGCTGCTATTACGACCTGGTGGTGCAAGTGGCCATCGTGCGGCCCGGCCCGATCCAGGGCGGCATGGTGCATCCATACTTGCAGGCACGCGCCAACCCCGGCGCGGTGCAGTACGCCAGCCCGGCGCTGCAAGAAGTGCTCAAGCGCACCCTGGGCGTGCCGATTTTTCAGGAACAGGTGATGCAAATCGCTATGGCCGCAGCCAACTTTAGCGGTGGCGAAGCCGACAGCCTGCGCCGCTCCATGGCCGCCTGGAAGCGCAAGGGCGGCGTGCAGCATTTCTATGACCGCCTGGTGGGCGCCATGGTGGCCAACGGCTACACGCAGGAATTTGCCGATGGCCTGTTCAAGCAAATCGAAGGCTTTGGCGAATACGGCTTTCCCGAGAGCCACGCCGCCAGCTTTGCGCTTTTGGTCTACGTGAGCTGCTGGCTCAAGCACCACGAGCCTGCCTGCTTTCTGGCCGCCATGCTCAACAGCCAGCCCCTGGGGTTTTACGCCCCCAGCCAACTCGTCCAAGACGCCCGCCGCCACGGCGTGACCGTGCTGCCCGTCGATGTGAACCACAGCGACTGGGATTGCACGCTGGAACAATCCGAACAATCGGGGTCAGATCCCAATTGTTGCGGCACCACCCCGGTACAACCCGCCGTACGGCTGGGGCTGTGCATGGTCAGCGGCTTGCAAGCCACGGTGGCCGGGCGTATGGTGGCTGCGCGCGCGCGCCACGCTTTTGCCAGCACCGAAGACCTGGCGCAGCGCTGCGCGCTGGGGCTTGCGGACCTCAGGGCCCTGGCCGCTGCCGACGCGCTGCACAGCCTGAGCGGCCACCGGCGTCAGCAGGTCTGGGACGCAGCGGCGCTGCATCCTGCGCCCGCGCTCTTGCAAAGCGCGCCGGTGGACGAGGACGCACTGGCTTTCAGCCCCGCACATGAATCCGAAGAAGTGGTGTTGGACTACGCCGCCATTGGCCTGAGTTTGCGCAGCCACCCGGTCGCGTTTTTGCGCTCCGAACTCGCCGCCCGCAAGCTGCTGAGTGCGGCACAAATGCGTGACCTGCCGCACGGGCGCCTGGTGCGCACCTGCGGCCTGGTGACCATGCGCCAGCAACCGCAAACCGCCAAGGGCGTGGTGTTTGTAACGCTGGAAGATGAAACCGGCAGTACCAACGTGATCGTCTGGAAAAGCCTGAAAGAAAAACAGCGACCCGAACTGCTGCGCGCACGCCTGCTGGCGGTATACGGTATCTGGCAGCGCGACGGCGACAGCGGCGTGCGCCACCTGGTTGCCAAACGCTTGGTTGACTTGACGCCCATGCTGGGAACGCTGGCGGCGCAAAGCCGGGACTTTCGCTGACACGCCGGCTTACAACAGCCCTTGCGACGCGCACCCGAGAATGGCTGGAAAGGTCGCCACCCAGGCCCAGAAAAAACGGTTCAAGCCGAAGAACCAAAACACCAAAAAATGGAACACGGCTGCGGTGGCACAAAAAAACAGGGCCGGCTGCGGCCCGATGAATGCCAGCGGAAAACAGCACTCCCACACGATGAAAGCCCAGGCGGCTGCCCGCGCCAACAGCGGATGGCGCAGGGGATGGTGCGCAGGCAAGGGCCCGTAAATCGCACCGTTCAGAAACACCACCAAAGCCTCGCCGCTGCGCCACTGCGGCTGCAGCAGCTTGACCCAGCCGGACATGAAATACGAAGTCACCGTTTGCAAGCTGATGTACCAAAGCCCGGCACGCCAACCCAGCTCCGGCTTGCCGACGTGGCTCATGCACTGGGCAATCAGCAAGCCCGTCAGCACAATCAGCGTCATGAAGTCGCTGCCGCCATTGAAAGCGCCGCGCCAGCGCAGCAACACCAGCACATGGCTGATGAACAAGAACAGCACCAGCGCCAGACTGCTGCCCTGCAGCACCATGACCGCCACAGCCACCAGCCGCAAGAGCAACTGCGCATGCAAGGCAGGACGGGCAAAAACCCGGTCCAGTAGTGCGCGCGCATAGCGGTTGGGCACATCCCGGCGCTGCAAATGCCAGGGCCACAAACCATCGGCGGCCATGGCGCGGTCCATGCGCAGGTATTCCAGCGTCTGCAACAAAAGGCTGAGTCCGAACAGGACTTCCAGGCCACGGGCTGCCGCGTTCAGGGGCATGGCAAAACCGGCGAGCTCAGCATGGTTTGCGCATCTACGGTGCGCTGTGGGCCGTCGAGCTCCATGCGCAGCTCAAACTGAAAATGGCTGCAAGCGGGGAACCGGGCCCGCATGGTGTGGGCGACCACGTTGCAGACCATGCCGTAGCTCACCAGACCGCCGGGGTCACCGCCCTCGGGCAGTGCGTTGATATCCGCGCCCAGGTGGTGGACCAGGTTTTGCTGCGCCAGGCCCAGGTTGGTCTCCGGGTTGTGGAACAAATGCCACCAGTGCCGCGTGCGCCGGGGATAAAGCAGCGTCCAGTTGCCCCAGATGCGCTGGCCGTTCGTGCCCTGCGCCACCGTGCGCGCATACAGGCGTGGCGCGTAACCGACCGCGTGGAAAAACTTCCAGTTGGGGAAAAATGCCCTCAACAAAAACAACCATGGGCCGCTGATGAGCGGCGTCTTCCAAATCAGCGTGGCCAGCATCAATACAAAGTACGCCAGGAACAGCCACTGCGCCATGCCGTCCATACCGCTGTGTCTCCGAGGCCCTTAAAACACCGCGTGGTCGCCGCGCTGGGCGGCGGCTTTGCCACCCAGCACTTCGGCGTAGTAACCAAACAAGGTCTGGCTGCCGGTGGACGGCGTGGCTGCCGCGTCGTATTGGCCGGTCTGCGGGTTGCGCACCAGCATGGACTCGGTGGCGTAGTAGCGGCCTATGCGGGCCAACTCGGCCTTGGCCTGGAGCGCGGGAAACAGCCATCCCAGCGCGGAGAGCAGGGTAATGATCCCGTCCAGCAAAGCCACAGGCACCTGCTTGAAGCGCGGCGGCTTGCCCAGGAGCGCAAACAAATACTCCCCTTGCGCGCGCGGCGTAATGGCCGGGCCGGGGCCGCCTATGGGCAGGATGCGGTTGTGGCGCGCGTGGTCGTGCAGGCAAGCGGCGATGTAGTCACCCAGATCGTCGTCGCTGATAGGCATGCAGGCTGTGAGCGTGCCGTCGCCGAACAGCAAAAAAGGCTTGCCCTTGCGCACCCGCTCGATCTGGCCCGAGAGCGATTTGAAAAACGCCGTGGGCCGCACGATGGAATAGCGCATGCCGGAGTCGATCAGGGCCTGCTCAAAAGCCAGCTTGGCGTGTTGAAAAGCCAGCAGCGGCTTTTGCACGCACATTGCCGACAGCAGCACGAAGTGCGCAGCACCCGCTTGCCGGGCCGCTTCCAGCGCATGCAACTGCGCCTGGTGGTCTATGGCCCAGGCGTCCTGCGGCGCGCCGGTGCGCGAGGCCAGGCAGGAGACCACGGCATCAAAATGTTCGCCGCACACCGCGTCACGCAGCAGCGAGGCCGCATCCATCACATCGGCAAGCCGCAGTTGCGCACCGGGCAGCAGGCGCTGGCAGTCAGACAGAGACAAAGCGCCACCGACGCCGGCGCGTGCACGCACCACGCAGACTACCGTATGGCCCAGGCGCTGCAAGGCCCGCACCGTGGCCTGCCCGATGGTTCCGGTGGCACCCAAGACCAGCACCCGCTGCGGGGTGTTGGGCAAAGCCTCTGTTGCCTGCATTGGCGTCAGGTAGGGTTCCATCAAGCGGTTCAATGCGCCCGGGCCACCCAGAAGGTCGCGCCCTCGGTTCCGTAGTGTTCGGCGTGCGGGGTGTTGCGCGCCAGGCGGAAGCCCTCACCGGCCTGGTAGGTGCGGCTGCTGTCACCCACCGTGAGCACCACGCTGCCGCGTACGACCTGAACGTGGATATCAAAAGGATGGGCGTGGCTGTCGAGTTGCAGACCGGGGGCCCATTCGCGGATGATGATTTCGTCAAAGCCTTCGTCCATGGCTTGGGCGGTAAAGTCTTCCAGATTGGCAGGCTGCATGGGGGCTCCAGAACGGGGTCGCCTATCCTACCAAGGCAAACCAGCGCGCTGTGGCGCGCTGCCACCGACCCCTCCATTTGAAAGACACCCCACCCATGCGCACCGACCACTCTTCGCCCCTCGTCCTGATTACCGGTGCCAGCCGCGGCATCGGTGCCGCCACCGCCCTGCTGGCAGCCCGGCAAGGCTGGGCCGTAGCCGTGAATTACGCCGGTAACGCCGGCGCGGCACAGGACGTGGTGAAGCAGATCCAGGCCCAAGGCGGTAAGGCCGCCGCGTTTCAGGCCGATGTGGGCGACCCGGCGCAGATCGCGCGGCTTTTTGCAGAGGTGGACGCCCGCATGGGACGTGTCACCGCGCTGGTGAACAACGCCGGGGTCGTGGACATGACCGCCCGCTTGGACGAGATGTCCTGGGAGCGGCTGGAGCGCATGGTGCGCATCAATGTGCTGGGTAGCCTGGCCTGCGCCCGCGAGGCGGTTTTGCGCATGAGCACCCGCCACGGCGGCACAGGCGGCGTGATCGTCAACATCGGCAGCGTGGCCGCGCGCCTGGGCTCACCCGGGCAATACGTGGACTATGCCGCCAGCAAAGGCGCAATTGACACTTTCACCGTGGGTCTGGCCAAGGAAGTGGCGGGCGAAGGTATACGCGTCAACTGCATACGGCCGGGCATCATCGATACCGACTTGCATGGCAGCGGCGGGCTGCCCAACCGGGCCCGCGACCTGGCACCGCAGGTTCCCCTGCAACGCCCGGGAACCGCGCAGGAGGTGGCGCAATCGATCGTGTGGCTGCTCAGCGACGCAGCCAGTTATGTCACGGGATCCATCATCGACGTGTCGGGTGGCCGCTGATGCAAGAACAGGAAAACACCATGGCACCCAAAAAATACCACTGGGAAGATTTGCAAGCCGGCCAGGTGCGTGATCTGGGCAGTGTGACGCCCACCCGCGAAGCCATCATTGCCTTTGCCACGCAGTTCGATCCGCAGCCCTTCCATCTGGACGACGCGGCGGCGCAGGCCTCGGTGTTTGGCGCGCTGTGCGCCAGCGGCTGGCACACCTGCTCCATGGCGATGCGGCTGATGGTGGACAACTTTTTGGTGGACAGCTCCAGCCTGGGTTCGCCGGGGCTGGAAAACATCCAGTGGCACAAGCCGGTGCTTCCGGGCGACACGCTGCGCCTGCAAGTGCGCATTACCGACACCCGCCCCATGCGCTCGCGCCCGCACGTGGGCATGGTCCGAATCGTGTGGGAGATGTCGCGCCAAGGTGACGAGAAGGTCTTGTCCATGGAAGGTTGGGCCATGTTCGGGCGCCGCCACCCGGCCACACCCGACGCGGCAGCGGCCTAAAGCCGCCGCTATCATCCTGCAGCAGCGCCCGGCAGCGCCACAATTTATAAGCCGAGGAGAACAGAATGAACCCTATCGCCCCCCCGCGCCGCCGCGCCGTTTTGGCAGCCATGGCTGCCAGCAGCTTGGTGCTGCCCGCCTGGGCGCAGAGCAAGGCCGTGCTGCGCATCTCCAGCCCGGCCGTGCCCGACGACTGGCACGCCAAGATGTGGACGGTCTTCAAAGACGCACTGGACAAAAGCGCACCGGGCGAATTCGAGGTCCAGATCAACTTGAATGCCAGCCTGTTCAAACAAGGCGCGGAGCCCGCTGCGATGGCGCGCGGCAACCTGGAGCTGACCACGGTATCGGCCGCTGACATTGCCAAAATCGTTTCCGAGTTTTCCATCTTCACCGCCGGTTATGTGGTGCGGGACGCCGCGCAGCAGCAGAAGATATTCAACGGCCCTATCGGCACGGAGATGTTCAAAACCGTGTCCGACAAGATGGACATCACGATCTTGTCCACGTGCTACTACGGGACCCGGCAGGTCAATTTGCGCGAGGTACGCAATGTCAGAAACCCGGCCGATCTGAAGGGCGTGAAATTGCGCATGCCCGGCTCCAAGGACTGGCTGTTTCTGGGCGAGGCCCTGGGAGCCACCGCCACGCCGCTGGCTTTTGGCGAGGTGTACCTGGGCCTGAAGGCCGGCACCATCGACGGGCAGGACAACCCGCTGCCCACGGTCAAGGCCGCCAAGTTTTACGAGGTGACCAAGCAGATCGTGCTTACCAGCCACCTGGTGGACGGCCTGTTCATCGCCATCTCCAACAAAGCGCTGGCTGCCATGAGCGCAGCGCAACGCCAGAAAGTGCAGGCGGCAGCGCTGGCCGCTGCCGCGTACAACAATGAAAACCGGACCAAAGAAGAAGCCCAGCTGGTGGAATTTTTCAAGAAAGAAGGCGTGCAAGTGAGCACGCCCGATCTGGATGCCTTCCACAAAACCGTGCAAGCCGCTTACATGAACGCCGACTACGCCAAGACCTGGCCGCACGGACTGCTTGAGCGCATCAATGCGACCAAATAAGGCTTGCGTATGAGCGTCTGGCTGCGCCGTGCTGCCAACGCAGTGGGGGCAAGCTTGTTTTTGGCCTTGTTCGGGGTCTTCATCGTCCAGATCAGCGCCCGCTTCGGCTTCAACCGGCCGCTGCCCTGGACCGACGAGGCGGCAGTCATTCTTTATGTGTGGGTGATTTTGTGGGCCGCAGCCACCATGGTTCCCCGGCGTGAACACGTGGCCTTTGACCTGATCTGGAACAGCGTGGGTCCCAAGGGTCGCCGTTTCATGCAAATCACTGGCAACCTGCTGGTGGGCGCGCTGGCGCTGGTGGCGCTGCCGGCGAGCTGGGACTATGTGCGCTTCATGGCGCGCGAAGGTACGCCGGTGCTGGGTGTGCCGCTGTTCTGGGTTTATCTGCCCTTTGTGTTCATGCTGCTGGCGCTGGTGCTGCGTTGCGCGCTTGCGATTCGGCAGGCGCTGCGCGGGCAGGACCTGGATGCGGAGTTGCGCCTGTGAGCGCCGCCTTGGGCACACTGCTGGGGGTGATGCTGGCCGGGCTGTTGCTGCGCATGCCGATTGGCTTTTCGATGCTGGCCTCGGGCGTGGGCTACCTGCTGGTCAAAGGCCAGGATCTGGGGCTGGTGGCCGAGCAGGTGTGCAACGGCCTATACAACAACTATGTGCTGCTGGCGGTTCCGCTGTTTGTGTTCGCCGCCAACCTGATGAACGCCGGGACCGTGAGCGAGCGGATTTTTGATTTCTGCCGGATTCTGGTGGGGCGCATGCGCGGCGGGCTGGCGCAGGTGGATATTTTGGTGAGCGTGGTGTTTTCGGGCATGAGCGGCAGCGCGATTGCCGACGCAGCCGGTCCCGGGCTGGTCACCATCCGGCAGATGCTGAAAAAACCGGAATACACGCCCGGCTTTGCCGGTGCGGTGGTCGTGGCCAGCGCGACGCTAGGGCCCATCATTCCGCCCAGTATTCCGATGGTGATGTATGCATTGGTTTCAGGCGCGTCGGTGGGTGCGCTGTTTTTGGGCGGGGTGGTGCCGGGCCTGTGCATGGCCTTGCTGATGATGCTGGTGGTGCATGTGATTGCGACCCGGCGCAACATGCCGCGCGAG
The DNA here is from genome assembly GCA_947380945.1 of Comamonadaceae bacterium. Classification (GTDB taxonomy): domain Bacteria; phylum Pseudomonadota; class Gammaproteobacteria; order Burkholderiales; family Burkholderiaceae_C; genus Allorhodoferax. The sequence continues at coordinate 395 of CANCTD010000072.1, read as the reverse complement.
GACCCCATCCCCCTGCGCGAGTGGCCGGCCATTTTCTACCGGGGCGCGCTGCCCCTGTCGATGCCCATCGTATTGCTTGGCGGCATTTACAGCGGCGCATTCACGCCTACCGAAGCAGCGGCGGTGGCCGCCTTGCACGCGCTGCTGCTGGCCGGCCTGGTGTACCGCGCTTTGAGCTGGCGCGCATTCGCCGGTGTCGTGCTGGAGTCGACCCGCAGCAGCGCGGTGATCACCCTGATTCTGGCGGGCTCCTTTATCCTGAATTACGCCTTCACCAGCGAAGGCGTGCCGCAGGCCATGGCGCAGTGGGTGGCGGGCATGCAGCTCACGCAGCTGCAGTTTTTGCTGCTGGTGAATGCGCTGTTTCTGGTGCTGGGCTGTTTTTTGGATGTGTC
>CANCTD010000071.1 GCA_947380945.1 Comamonadaceae bacterium | reverse complement strand
TCGCTGCGCAGGCCGAACTTCTGGATTTTTTCGATCAGCGTGGTGCGCTGCACATTCAAAATGCGCGCGGTCTGCGACACATTGCCCTTGGTGCGGCTGAGCGCCTGCGCGATCAGGTCGCGCTCAATTTCCGCCAGGCGGTGCTTGAGTGAAAGCCCCTCGGGCGGCAAAACCGGCAAGCCTTCGGACAGAAACGTCATGGTTTCGACTTCGGTCTTCAAGGCCGGTTCGTCCTCTTCGGCTTCATCAAAAATACCGCCGGCAGACGGGTTGTCCTGGTTGCCCAAGAGGACCGCAGACTCATCGAACTCCAGCGGCAGCGAGGGGTTCTGGTCCGACACGGCCTTGAGCGCCGCCAAACCTTTGGGCAGCAGGCTCGATGCAAAGTTGCGCAGCTCCAGCCGCTGTCCCGCAAACAGGGTGCTGAAGCGGTCGATCAGGTTGGAGAGTTCACGCACATTGCCCGGCCAGGAATAGGCTTTGAGGGCCTCCATGAAATCGGGGCTGAAACTGATAGGCGCCTCGCCATGCGCCGCGTGGTGTTTGGCAAAAAACGTCAATAAGGTTGGTACGTCTTCGCTGCGCTCGCGCAGCGGCGGGGTGTTCAGCGGCAGCACATTGAGCCGGTAATACAAATCTTCGCGGAACCGTCCGGCGGCAATCTCGGCTTCGAGGTCGCGGTGGGTGGCGGCAATCACCCGCACATCGACGGCCACCGGGCGGGTGCCGCCCACCGGGTCCACCACCCGCTCTTGCAACACGCGCAGCAGCTTGACCTGCAGTTCCAGCGGCAGGTCGCCGATCTCGTCCAAAAATATAGAGCCGTTATGCGCCAGCTCAAAGCGCCCCACGCGGTCTGTGACCGCGCCGGTGAATGCGCCTTTTTTGTGGCCGAAAAGCTCGCTCTCGATCAAGTCCTTGGGGATGGCGGCGCAGTTGATAGGCACAAAGTTGGCCCCTGCACGCGGTGACAGCTCATGCAGCGAGCGGGCCACAATCTCTTTGCCCGTGCCGCTTTCCCCGGTGATCAACACCGTGGAATTCGATGCGGCGACCACGGGAAGCAGGTTGCGGATCGCCTTGATGGCGTCACTGTCGCCGACAAAATTCGGCACGTTGCGGGCTTTTTGCGTAGTCAAAATGGTTTTGTATCAACGAGGCCACTGCCAGGGAAGGTGAACAGAAACCCTTCACTTCCAACGAGGCCGCATGATAGCAGTGACTGTCGGTAACTGGACACTTTTTTGGCGACACCGCGTTTCGCCAGGCTTTCGACACCAGCCGCCGGATTGCATAATGGCCGTCCACCCGACTTGCCCACCGCATCCCTTGCCGGGACGCCGCACATGACCTTTGTTTTGGCTGATCTTCGCAGCGCCGCTTTGACCAATTTGGGCAGCATGTACGCCCAGGGGCTGGGTGTCCCGCAGGATTTCGCGCAGGCTTTGCAATGTTATGAATCGGCGGCACTGCGCGGTCAGGCCCAGGCCCAGACCAATTTGGGTGTCATGCATGCGCACGGACAGGGCGTGCCGCAGGACTTTGCGTCGGCTGCGCGCTGGTACGAATCGGCTGCCGCGCAGGGCGAGACCCGGGCGCAGGCGCAACTGGCGGTCTTCTACGCGAATGGCACTGGCGTAGCCCAGGATTTCGACCGTGCCCGCGCCCTCTACGAACAAGCCGCCGCCCAGGGCGATCCGCTGGCCCACGCCAATTTGGGCCTGATGTATGCCAACGGCCAGGGCGTCAGCCCCGACCCGGAGCGGGCACGCAGCCACTTCGCCCAGGGCGCAAGCGCCGGCGATCCGGCCGCGCAGTACGGCATGGGTGTTTTATGCGCCCAGCAACGGCCGCCCGAATGGGCGCAGGCGCGTGATTGGTATGCGCGCGCCGCGCAGCAGGGGCACGCGCGGGCCCAATTCAACCTCGGCCATTTTTACAGCGCTGCCCAGGGAACAGAGCCTGATTACGCGCAGGCGCTGCACTGGTACGGTCTTGCCGCAGCCCAGGACGATCCGGCCGCACATTTCAATCTGGGTGTGATGTACGGCAGCGGCGTCGGTGTGGCGCGGGATCCGGCGCAGGCGGAGCTGCATTACCGCGCGGCTGCCGCGCTGGGCGATGTGTCGGCCCAGTTCAATCTGGGCGTGATGGCCTTGCAAGGCGAGGGCGCAGCGCCCGATTTTGCGCAGGCCTTGGCCTGGTTCGGCCAGGCTGCGGAAGCCGGTGACGCCCCGGCCCAATTGCAAATGGGCGTGCTGGTCGCCAACGGCCAGGGCACCCAGGCGGATGCGGAGATAGCCTGCCAGTGGCTGCAGTTGGCCGCCAACCAGGGCGAGGTCGGCGCCTGGTTCAACCTCGGTCAGTTGTACGAGCGTGAGCAAGCGGGCGGGCCGCGCCTGCCGCAAGCCCTCGCGGCATACCGCGCCGCTGCGCAGGCAGGTTTTGCCCCGGCGCAGGCCGCGCTGGGCTGGATGTACGCCAAAGGTGCTGGCACGCTGCAGGATTTCATCAAGGCCCACATGTGGTTCAACATCGCTGCAGCCGGTGGTAACGCAGCGGCGGTAGAGGGTCGTGAATTTGTGGCCGCCCGCATGTCGCCCCAGCACATTGCCCAGGCGCAGGACCTGGCGCGCGAGGCCCAGAAACAGCAGTTGCAGGGTTATGACTGAGCCGCTTGCCGGGGCCGGCGCACCGCAGGCCTTTTTCAGCCAGGAGTGGGCGCAGTTGGAAGACGCCTTGGCCCAGGCCCGCCTCAGCCTCACCGTCCGCTGCAAAAACACCGTCGTCCGGCCCCTGTTTGACGCACTGGTGCAGTGCCGCCGACAGGGCCTGGCCGTGCACCTGGCCTTGCCCGACACCGGCGCGAGCCGCCATTCGGCGATGGCCTGGGAACGTTTGAGCGCCATTGGCGGCCTTATCGCCTGGTTACCGGCATCGGCTGCCCAGCGCGCTTATCCGCCGCTGGTGGTCGTGGTCGATGGCGCGCAGGTTTGGACTGGCAAGTTGTCCCAGGGCATGTCCCCGCTGGATGACGCCGCAGAAGTGCCCGGGCTGGTGCGCTGGGACGACCTGGCTTTTGCGCAGCAGACCCGGCAGGTGCTGGACGACGAGGCGGGCTGGATGCCGGCCCCAGATACGGTCTTGACCGAGCGCCTGGCGCAGGCCGCCTCGACCGCACTGGAATTGCGGCGCGACGGCGCGGCGGCGCACCAAGCCTGGCTGGCCGCGGTACTGCACAACCACGCGCTGGCCACCCAGGCCGAAATCGCGGAAACCCAGCGCCAGATGGCCTTGTTTGACCATGCCCAGGAACAGGCGCTGGGTGCCTTGATGCGGGACTATTTGCGCGGCAAAGCGCAGTACCTGCAGCACCTGGCGCTGCAAGACCGCGCGGCGCAGGACGAGGCCCGCGCCGCGCAGCAGCGTTGGGACGATTACGCCTCGGCGCAGGCAGCCCAGGACGCCGAAACCCAGCCGCTGCCGCTGGATGCCGATGCCCTGGACCAGCTCAAACAGGTGTACCGCAAGCTGGCCATGCAGTGCCACCCGGACCGGGTCGCCGACGCGGACCAGGGCCGCGCAGCCCAGCTCTTCCAGTCCTTGCAAAGCAGCTACCGGCGCGGCGACATGGCCGCCTTGTATGCCTTGCAGGAATCGGTGGCGCAGGCCGGTTTGCAGTTTGTGGCACCGGCTTTGCGGGAAGCGCCCCCCGCCGCTGAGGAAGCGCAGCAGGAACAGGATGCGGCTGAAGAGGCTGCCTTGCAGGCACGCGTGGGGGCTCTGCGCGCCGCGCTGGCCCAGCGCCACGACGCGCTGGAGGCGCTGCGCACCACGCCGACCTGGCGCACCCTGAGCAGCCAGCCCAACTGGGATCTCTGGTTCGCCCAGCAGCAACAGCACCTGCAGGCCGAGCTGGAGCGGTTTGCCCTGGCCTTTCAAGCTGGTGCGCAACCGCAGGCGGCATCGTTCGCCCCATGAGCGATCCCACGCCGCCGGGCAGCGCTTTGCGCATCCTTGCCGGCCAGGCCTTGACAGTGGCCGGGGCCCGGCGGCTGGACCTGGTCGCGCAAACCCTGGACGACGTGCAGCAGCGCGAGACCCGTGCCTTTTTCGCCCGCCATCCCGACCTGCTCTTGCACTGCGTGCAGAACCATTACCCGCTGGATGCCGAACTGCTGGCCGAGCACGCGCTGCGCTGGGACTGGCGCCGCCTGAGCGCCAGCGCTGCGATTCCGTGGTCGCTGGACTTGCTGAGCCAGTTCGCCGATTACTGGGACTGGGACAGCTTGAGCAAAAACCGCCATCTGCCCTGGTCGCCGGCTTTGTTGCAGGCCTTTTCTCCCAAATGGAACTGGGGTTTGCTCAGCGGCAACCCGGCGCTGCCCTGGAGCCTGGAACTGCTGGAGAGCTTTGCGCCGCTGTGGGACTGGCGGGTGCTCAGCCGCAACGCCGAGCTGCCCTGGACCGGGGCGCTGATCACCGGCAATACCCATCTCTGGGATTGGGTGGGTCTGAGCTGGAACGAGGGCCTGCCCTGGAACCTCACCCTGATGACCCGCTTTGCCGAGCGCTGGGACTGGACCGGCCTGAGCGCCAACCCCGGCCTGCCGCTGGACGCGGACATGGTCGCCGAGTTTGCCGGCCTGTGGAACTGGTCCTGGCTGAGCCGCAACACCCAAATCGCAGCCGATGCGCAACTCTTGCAAACCTATGCAGACCATTGGGACTGGACCGCTCTGAGCCAGCGCCGCCTGCTGCGCTGGACCCCGGAGCTGATCGCCCAGTTTGCCGCGCGCTGGGACTGGCACGCGCTGAGCGCGAACGCCGCCCTGCCCTGGGACCAGGCCTTGCTGGAGCAGTGGCAGGACCGCTGGGACTGGCAGGCTCTGAGCGCCAACACCGCGCCCTGGTGGAGCGAGGCGCTGTTGGAGCGCTACGCCGATCAGTGGGATTGGGAGCAACTCAGCGAAAACCCGGCCTTGCCCTGGAGCGCCGCGCTGGTAGCCCGTTGGGCCGACCACTGGGATTGGGACCGCCTGAGCTGGAACCGCGCGCTGCCCTGGCGGCAGGAGGGCGCGGCGGCGCTGTTGCTGGCCCACGCTGCGCGCTGGGACTGGGCTGGCTTGAGCCAGAGCGAAACCATGCCCTGGACTGCAGACTGGGTCGCCGCCTGCGCCGATCACTGGGACTGGGAACGGCTCAGCGCCAACCCGGCGCTGTTTGCCGCCCTTGCCGGCGGGGCGGCCGGGGTTGAGGCGCTGGCCGACTGCATAGAGCGTTACGCCGAGCGCTGGAACTGGGCCACGCTCAGCGGCCAGATCGGCCTGCCCTGGTCGCAGGCGCTGTACCAGCGCTGCGCCGCCCAGGTTTTTCCGCACCTGGTGGCGCAGCACCAGGATTTGGGCGCGCCCCTGCTACCGGCAGACACGGTGCGCACCCTGCTGGCCGAAGTGGGCAGCGGCGAGATCTTGCCGGGTATCAATCTTGCATAAACCGGGCTGAACTGCCCATTCTTGCCGCTTGCTGCCGTCCGGTGAACCGCACCGCGCGGGGCGGGCCGCGCCTATTTTTGAGGATTCCGGTATGAGCCTTTTGCATCCACTGGCACCCGCGCAGCACATGCAGGCGCAGGCGCACGTGCCGCGCGCTGACTACCAGGACCCCCACGTGTTGACCCAGCACATCGTTTCGCACCAGTTGCACGTGCCGCACGGTCAGCGGGTGCATAGCCACGTTCACCAATGGCACCGGCCGCAGCACCAGCTCCTGGGCCCGGTTCTGACCCCGCAAGAATAAAGCTCGGGTAAGCGACCGGTGAAAACCCTGCTCGACGACGCCAACGCCGCCTACCGCAAGGGCGACTTTGCCAATGCGCTGCGGATCTCGCGTCCGCTGGCCTCGCTCGACTACGCCGCCGCCCAGAACAATCTGGGCTTTATGTACGCCAACGGCCAGGGCGTGAACCAGGATTACCAGGAGGCGCTCAAGTGGTACCGCCTGGCCGCCGCCCAGGGTTATGGGCCGGCCCAATACAACCTGGGTTTTATGTATGCCAACGGCCAGGGCGTGGCGCGCGACGACGCGCAGGCGCTGGCCTGGTACGAACAGGCCGCCGAACAGGGGCTGGCCGACGTCCAGACCAATCTGGCCTTTATGTATGCCAACGGCCAGGGTGCGGCGCACGACAGCGCCCGCGCCGCCCACTGGTTTGCCAAAGCCGCTGCCCAGGGCGACGCCACTGCGCAGTTCCACCTCGGCCTGATGTATGCCCAGGGCGACGGCCTGCCCCAGGACCTGCTGCAGGCGCTCAAGTGGTACGAATCGGCTGCGGCCCAGGGCCATGCTTATGCCCAGCTCAAACTCGGTTTGCTCTTGTCGCAAAGCCAGCACCCGCAAGTGCCCCAAGATCTGCTGCAGGCACGCAAGTGGTATGCGCTGGCCGCTGCCCAAGGCGACGCGGCGGCCCAATTCAACCTGGCTTTGATGCATGTCCAAGGGCAGGGTGGCGAGCCGGACCCGCCCGCAGCGCATGCCTTGTACACCCAGGCCGCAGCGCATGGCTTGGCCTGCGCCCAGTACAACCTGGCGCTGATGTACGCCAGCGGCGAGGGCTGCGAGCGCGATATGGACCGGGCCCTGGAAGGCTACCGTGCTGCGGCCGCACAGGACCATGCCGAGGCGATTTTCAACTTGGCCGCCATGGAGGCCCTGGGCGAACACCTGCCGCAGAACCTGGCGCAGGCGCGGGCCGGCTACCAGCGCAGCGCCGATCTCGGCCTGGCTGCCGCGCACTTTGTGCTGGGCTGCCTGGCGCACAGCGGCGAGGCCGGGGCAGCTGATTGGGCCGTGGCGCGCAAGCATTACCAGGCCGCTGCCGATCTGGGCCACGCGGGTGCCCAGTGCAACCTCGGGGTTTTGTATGCCATGGGTGCGGGCGTCAGCGCCGACCCGGTTCTGGCAGGCCAGTGGTACCGGCGCGCCGCCGAACAGGGCGACGCGGTGGCCCAGTGCAACTGGGGCCTGCTGTTATTGCAAGCCAAAGACGCGCCCCAGCGCTACGGCCAGGCTTTTGAGCTGCTGCGCCAGTCGGCCGATGCCGGCAACGCGGAGGCGCTCTACACCTTGGGCGTGATGTACGCGCAGGGCTGGGGCGTGCCTGCCGATGCGGCCCAGGCGGCCTTGTGTTTCGAGCCCGCCGCCCACAAAGACCATGCCCACGCCTGGTTCAACCTGGGGGTGATTTACGCATCCGCCAGCGACGGGGCGGCTGATGCCGCACCGGGCAGCTTGCGCGAGGATGGCCACGCCTTTGCCCGGGATATTCCGCGGGCCGCGCAGAGCTTTCGCGCGGCTGCCGCATTGGGTTGCGCACAGGCTCACCACAACCTGGGCGTGCTGTACGCGCTGGGTCAGGGCATGCCGGTTGATGTCTGGGAGGCCGCCACCCATTACCAGGCGGCGGCCGAGGCCGGCGACCCCAGCGCGCAATACGCTTTGGGCATGTTGCTGGCCCAAGAAACACCGGGCCCGCGCGAAGGCGCGTCGGCCCGCCAGGACGCATTTGCCGCACTCGAAGCCAGCGCGCTGTTGCGTGCGGCGGCTGACCAGGGCCATCCCGGCGCGCTGCAACAGTACACGCTGATGCATGCTGACAGCGCCGATTTCCAACCCGACTTCCGGCGCATGCAGGAAAGCTACCGCAGTCTGGCCGATAGCGGCGAGGCGTCCGCGCAGTTCAATCTGGCGTTGATGTACGAGCTGGGCCAGGGCGGCCCGGCCGATCAGGCGCTGGCCGTGCACTGGTACACCAAGGCGGCGGCACAAGCGCTGCCCGCCGCACAGCACAACCTGGGCCTTGTGCACTGGCGCGCCCGCGAACAGGACCCCGCTGCGCTGGCGCAGGCGCGCAGCCAGTGGGAGGCCGCTGCCGCCAGTGGCTTGTCCGAGGCCCAGTTCGCGCTGGGCGTTTTGCTGGCGCTGGGCGGCGGCGACGGCCGCGCCCAGGCCCAGGCGTATTTCGCGCAGGCCGCGCAACAAGGCCACCGGCAGGCCCGCTTCAACCTCGCCAATGGCTTGCGTCTGGCGGCGCTATCGGGTGCCGCACCCGATCCGGCCGGCTTGGCGCAGGCCCTGCAAACGTATGAACAGGCTGCCGACCAGGGTGACCCGCTGGCCATGTACATGCTGGCGCGCGCCCGCTGGTGCGCCGAAGGTTGTGCCCACGACGCCGAGCAGGCTCTGCAGGCTTACACCCGCGCCGCCGATCTGGGCGACGCCGGTGCGCAGTTCTGCCTGGGCTATATGTATGCCAACGGTCAGGGGGTGGCGCAAGACTACGCCCTGGCCGCCCGCTGGTACCTGGCTGCTGCCGGTGCCCCTGCCGACCCGGTTTCCGCACCGGCTGCCCACCCCTTAACAACCCCCCAGACTCAAGAACCCGGCCTGACTGCCGATGTTCAAGGGTAGACCTACCAAAGGATTTCTCCATGAAGCGCCCCG
>CANCTD010000070.1 GCA_947380945.1 Comamonadaceae bacterium | reverse complement strand
TGCTCGCCCTCGCCGCGCACCAGCACGCAGCGCACACCGGGCTGCTGCTGCAAGTCTTCAAACACCGTGCGCAGTGAGCGCCACATGGCGCGCGTCATGGCGTTAAAGCGCGCGGTGTGGCTGAGCGTGACATGCGCCACGCCCTGCGCGTGGTGCAGCAGAATTTGACCGGGCATGACGCGACGCAGGCCGTCAGTCCAGCTTGGCGCCCGAGGCCTTGACCACGGCGGCCCAGCGCTTGATCTCGGCACTGACAAAGCTGCCAAACTGCGCCGGCGTCTGGGTGCCGAATTCAGCACCGTTGCTGGCCCACACGGTTTTGAGCTCATCCGACGCGGCCGCGCGGCGCATGTCTTCGACGATGCGGGTCTGCACCTCGGCCGGTGTGCCCTTGGGCGCCCACAGGCCGTACCAGGTGGTGACGGTGTAGTCGGGCAAGCCCAGCTCTGCCGCGCAGGGCACGTCGGGAAACGCCGCATTGCGCTTGTTGCCCGAGACCATCAGCGCCTTGATACGCCCGCCCTTGATGTGGTTGGCCGATGAACCCAGCCCGTCAAACATCATGTCCACGTTGCCGGCAATCAGGTCTTGCAGGGCAGGACCGGCGCCGCGGTACGGAATATGGGTGATGAAGGTCTGCGTTTGCTGCTTGAACAACTCACCGGCCAGGTGGTGCGAGGTGCCCCCGCCGGCCGAGCCGTAATTGAGGCGCCCCGGGTTTTGCCGCACCTGCGCCAAAAAAGCCTTGAAATCGCCCGGCACACGCTTGGGGTTGACCACCAGCACCTGCGGCACGTTGGCCAACAGGGCCAAAGGCACAAAGTCTTTCTCAATGTCGTAGTCCAGCTTGGGGTACATCGACGGCGCAATGGCGTGGTGTACCGCACCCATGAACAAGGTGTAACCGTCGGGCGCCGCCTTGGCGGCAATGCCAGCACCCAAGGTGCCGCCGGCGCCGCCGCGGTTATCAATGATCAGTTGCTTGCCGGTGAGCTTGGCGAACTGGGCCGACAGCGGGCGGGCAAAGGCATCGGTGCCACCGCCGGGCGGAAACGGCACCACCAGGGTGACCGGTTTGGCCGGCCAGGCGGCTTGGGCGTAGCTGGCCAGCGGCAGCGCCAGGGCACCTGCCGTGGCGGCCCGCAATAGCTCACGGCGCGTGCTGTGGGGGGCAAAGTTGAACGTCATGCTTGTCTCCTGTAATTATGAATACCGCGTCACACCACGCACTCTACCGCAGCCCTCACACCGCGTGCCTAGCCGCCCAGCGGTGCAGCCACAGCCCGCCCACCATCATGGGTACGCACAGCCACTGGCCCATGCTCATGCCCAGCGACAAAATGCCCAGGTGCGCGTCGGGCTCTCGAAAAAATTCGGCAGCGAAACGAAAGACGCCATAGCCCAGGAGAAAAGCCGCCGCCACCTGGCCTTGCGGGCGCGGTTTGCGCGCATACCACCACAGCAGCACAAACAGCAGCAGGCCTTCCATCAAAAACTGGTAAATCTGCGACGGGTGGCGCGGCAGGTCGCCGGCGCCTCGAAACACCATGCCCCAGGGCAGGTACGGGCTGCTCAGACGGCCCCACAACTCGCCATTGATGAAATTGCCGATGCGCCCTGCCGCCAGACCGGTGGGCACACACGGCGCCACAAAATCGGCCACCTGCAGCCAGGGCTTGTGGCGGGTTCGGGCAAACCAGACCATGGCCACCACCACGCCCAACATGCCGCCGTGAAAACTCATGCCGCCTTGCCACACCGCCAGCACCTCCAGCGGATGCGCCAGGTAATACAGCGGCTTGTAAAACAGGCAGTAGCCGATGCGCCCGCCCAGCACCACGCCCATCACGCCCATGAACAAAATGTCTTCCACGTCCTGACGCTTCCAGGCGCCCGGACCGGTGATGGAGACAAAGGGTTCATGGCGCAAACGGCGCAAGCCCAGCCACATGAACAAGCCAAACGCGGCCAGGTAGGTCAGCCCATACCAGTGGACCGCCAAGGGCCCGACTTGCAGGGCGACAGGATTGATTTGAGGGTGGATCAGCATGGACCGGATTGTGCCCGCAAGTCCCCTATATCCCGCAAGCCCTGCAACACGCCATAGAGCACGCCATCGGGGGGCGGCGTCAAGTCTCTAAAATAGTCGCAGAAATCCACTTTTCACCAGAGACACCCCATGGACACCAAACCCGTCATCATGAACCCGCGCTCCAAGAACATCACCGAGGGCAAATCGCGCGCGCCCAACCGTTCCATGTACTACGCCATGGGCTATGAAGAGGCTGATTTCAAAAAACCCATGATTGGCGTGGCCAACGGACACAGCACCATTACCCCGTGCAACTCAGGCCTGCAAAAGCTGACCGATGCGGCCATTGCCGGCATTGAAGAGGCCGGTGGCAATGCCCAGGTGTTTGGCACACCCACCATTTCGGACGGCATGGCCATGGGCACCGAGGGCATGAAGTACTCGCTGGTCAGCCGCGAGGTGATTTCTGACTGCATCGAGACCTGCGTGCAAGGCCAGTGGATGGACGGCGTGTTGGTGGTTGGCGGCTGTGACAAGAACATGCCCGGCGGCCTGATGGGCATGCTGCGCGCCAATGTGCCGGCCATTTACGTCTACGGCGGCACCATTCTGCCGGGCCACTACAAGGGCAAAGACCTCAACATTGTGAGCGTCTTTGAAGCCGTGGGCGAAAACGCCGCAGGCCGCATGAGCGACGAAGACCTGCTGCAAATTGAACGCCGCGCCATCCCCGGCACCGGCTCCTGCGGCGGCATGTACACGGCCAACACCATGAGTTCGGCCTTTGAGGCGCTGGGCATCTCCCTGCCCTACTCCTCCACCATGGCCAACCCGCATGACGAGAAGGTGAACTCGGCCCGGGAATCGGCCAAGGTCTTGATCGAAGCGGTCAAAAAAGACATCAAGCCGCGCGACATCGTGACCCGCAAGTCGATTGAAAACGCAGTGGCTGTCATCATGGCCACTGGCGGCTCCACCAACGCCGTGCTGCACTTTCTGGCGATCGCCCACGCAGCGGGCGTGGAGTGGACGATTGAGGACTTTGAGCGCGTGCGCGTCAAAACCCCGGTACTGTGCGACCTCAAGCCCAGCGGCAAATACCTGGCGGTCGATCTGCACCGCGCCGGCGGCATTCCCCAGGTGATGAAGACGTTGCTGGTGGCTGGCTTGCTGCATGGCGACTGCCTGACGATCACCGGCCAGACGATTGCCGAGGTGCTGGAAGATATTCCCGACGTTCCGCGCGCGGACCAGGATGTGATCCGCCCCATCGACAAACCCATATACGCCCAGGGCCACCTGGCCATCCTCAAAGGCAATTTGTCTCCCGAAGGCTGCGTGGCCAAAATCACCGGCCTGAAAAAACCGGTGATGACCGGCCCGGCGCGCGTATTTGACGATGAACAGTCGGCTTTGAAAGCCATTTTGGCCGGGCAGATTGTGGCCGGTGACGTGATGGTTTTGCGCTACCTGGGCCCCAAGGGCGGCCCCGGCATGCCCGAAATGCTGGCTCCCACCGGCGCGTTAATTGGCGCGGGCCTGGGCGAAAGCGTGGGCCTGATCACCGACGGGCGTTTCTCCGGCGGTACCTGGGGCATGGTGGTCGGTCATGTCGCACCGGAGGCCGCAGTGGGCGGCACGATTGCGCTGATCCACGAGGGCGACGCGATCACCATCGATGCCCACGCCTTGTTGCTGCAGCTCAATGTGCCCGATGACGAAATCGCACGCCGCCGGGCAGCCTGGAAAGCGCCCGCGCCCCGCTATATGCGCGGCGTCCAGGCCAAGTTTGCTTTCAATGCCTCGACCGCCAGCAAAGGCGCGGTGCTGGACGACTACTGATTCATGGCCTGGCGCTATTGCCTGTTGGCCGCCGCCTTGCTCGGAGTCGCCAACGCACGGGCTAATGAGACGCTGGCGCAGAGCAACCACTGCCTATCCTGTCACGCAATCGACAAAAAGGTGGTCGGTCCGGCGTTTCGTGATGTCGCGCGCCGCTACGCCGGGCAGCCAGGGGCGGCACAGGGCTTGGCTGCCAAAGTAATTGCCGGGGGCAACGGTGCCTGGGGCGTGGTGTACATGCCCGCCAACAAAACGATCACACCCGCGCAGGCCCGGGTTTTGGTTGACTGGGTTTTGTCATTGAAATAGCGCAGGATGCGCGCGCTGCCCCAACCGGCGCATACGGTTGGTAAATAGGTTTTGTTTTTTGTAAAGGTGTTTTGTGATGACTTCGTTGAAAAAATATATCCTCGCCGCAGTGCTCGGCCTTTTGGCGCTCGCCGCGTTTGCACTTCCCTGGTACTCCTCACACACCCTCGACGCGGAGCTGAAAGCCTTTGCCGAAGGCGCGCGCCAGGGTGATCTGGTCGTGAACAAGCTCACCCACGAAGCGGGATTGTTCAAATCCAAGGGCAGCATCGAGTTTCAACTGCGCGACAGCTGCGCGGCCGACCCCACCCAAGCGCCATCGAGTTTTTCCGTGGAATATGTTGTGAGCCATCTGCCATCTACGCACGGGGTGATGCAATTTGAATGGTCGGTTCTGCCGCAAGGCAACACTGCTGCGGAAATCGAGAAAGTCATAGGCCCCGGCAAAAAACTCAGCGGCACGGGCGCGCTGGGCTACGGTGGTCTGGTCAAGGCAGAGATGGACGTGCCCGAACTGCGCTTCAACCACGATGGCGTGGCCTTCCAGGTCACACCCTCCAAAGGCTCCTTCAGCGCCGACAAGACGGCTGCGCAATTCGTCTGGAACCTGCAGCGCTTTGTGGCGCGTGGCAATGGTGACGCCTTTGATGTCAAGGACCTGAGCCTGAACATGGACTTGAAGGACCGCAAGCTGGGAACCGGCACCATCGTGCTGGACATCGGCGGGGTGAGCACCGCCTCGGTGTCCATGGAAGGCCTGCAAGTGCGCAGCGAAACCACCGAAAGCAAAGACCGCTTGGACTCCAAGGTCAGCGAGTCAATACGGGTACTGAATGTCATGGGCCAGTCCTTGAAAGACCTGGCGCTGGAAGCCAGCGTGACCGGATTGCACACCCCCAGCGTGCGTACGCTCCTGGAAATTGGCCAGGCGACCTGCGGCTTTAGCAATATGACGGCCGACGAATCGCAAAAAGTCCGCAAAGCCGTGGAAACCATGCTGACCAGCGGCATGTCCATAGGCATTCCGACCCTCAAAGGCAGCGGCGACGGCGGTCAGGTCAGTGCCAATATGGTGCTCGAACTCTTGCCCTCCGGCGACGGCACGATTGCGTTGGAAAAACACCTGCGCTCTTCTGGCCAGCTCAGCATCACAGGCACGCTGCTCAACCAAGGTCAAATCGATATGGCGCTGGCCACCGGCTTTGCCACCAAAGCACCCGACGGTCTGAAAGCCAGCTATTCCTACCAGGACGGGCTGCTCAAAGTCAGCGACAAAACCCTGGACGGCGGCATGGTGAAAACCGCGCTGGCGCAGGCAGACCGGCAGATCAACGGATTCCTGCACCCGCAGAAGACGCCGGTAGCCAGCCCGGTCGAAGAGATGCTGGAAGAGTCTGCACCTGCGGCGGCACCCGCGGCTGCGGCGCCAGCTGCGGCACCGGCGCAATAAACCGGGCCTGTACCGCAAGCCGCATTTAGCGAACCGCCAAGCAGGCTGCAGGCGCAGCAGGGCTTGGCGGATCAACCCGGCAGCAGATCAGTAGGCCTGGCCCAACTGGTCCAGGATTGCCGGGTTCTCCAGCGTGGAGGTGTCTTGGGTGATCGCCTCGCCCTTGGCCAGCGAGCGCAGCAGGCGGCGCATGATCTTGCCGCTGCGGGTCTTGGGCAGGTTCTCGCCAAAGCGGATGTCCTTGGGCTTGGCAATCGGGCCGATCTCTTTGGCAACCCAGTCGCGCAACTCTTTGGCAATCGCCTTGGCTTCGTCGCCCGTGGGGCGTGGCCGCTTGAGCACCACAAAGGCGCAAATCGCCTCGCCCGTCATGGCGTCAGGGCGACCCACCACGGCGGCCTCGGCCACCAGGTCGGTCTTGGCAACCAGGGCGGATTCAATTTCCATGGTGCCCATGCGGTGGCCTGACACGTTGAGCACATCGTCAATGCGTCCGGTGATACGGAAATAGCCCCTGTCCGCGCTGCGCACCGCGCCGTCGCCGGCCAGGTACAGCTTGCCGCCCATCTCTTCTGGGAAATAGCTTTTCTTGAAGCGCTCAGGGTCGTTCCAAATGGTGCGGATCATGGACGGCCAGGGGCGTTTGACCACCAGAATGCCGCCGGTGCCGTTGGGGATGGGGTTGCCCACTTCGTCGACGATGGCGGCCATGATGCCCGGCAACGGCAGCGTGCAACTGCCCGGAACCAAGGGTGTGGCACCCGGCAGCGGCGTAATCATGTGGCCGCCGGTTTCGGTTTGCCAGAAGGTGTCAACGATGGGGCATTGCTCGCCGCCCACGTGCTTGTGGTACCACATCCAGGCTTCGGGATTAATCGGCTCGCCCACCGAACCCAGGATGCGCAAGCTGCGCAGATCCGAGCGCGCCGGATGCACCGCCGCGTCCGATTCCGCCGCCTTGATCAGCGAACGGATGGCGGTCGGCGCAGTGTAAAAAATCGAGCACTTGTGGCGCTCGATCATCTGCCAGAAACGCCCGGCGTTGGGGAAGGTGGGCACACCCTCGAAGACGATTTGCGTCGCGCCGGCCGCCAGCGGGCCGTAGGCCACATAGGTGTGGCCGGTGATCCAGCCAATATCGGCCGTGCACCAGAACACATCCTCGGGCTTGAGGTCAAAGGTCCAGTCCATGGTCAGCTTGGCCCACAGCAGGTAGCCGCCAGTGGCGTGCTGCACGCCCTTGGGCTTGCCGGTGGAACCCGATGTGTAGAGGATGAACAGCGGATGCTCGGCATCCACCGGCACGGGCGGGCAGACGCTGCTTTGACCGGCCAGGGCCTGGGCAAAAGTTTTGTCGCGCCCGGCAACCATATGGCAGGCGGTGGCGGTGCGCTCGTAAACCAGCACATTTTTAATAGTCTCGCACCCGCCCATGGCCAGGCCTTCGTCGACGATGGCTTTGAGCGGCAGCTCCTTGCCGCCGCGCATCTGGTAATTGGCCGTGATCACCGCGACCGCGCCAGCGTCGATGATGCGCTCATTCAAGGCCTTGGCCGAGAAGCCGCCAAACACCACGCTGTGGGTTGCACCAATGCGGGCACAGGCCTGCATGGCGATCACGCCCTCGACCGTCATCGGCATGTAAATCAGGACGCGGTCGCCGCGCTGGATGCCGCAGGCTTTCAGCGCATTGGCAAACTGGCTGACGCGCGCCAGCAGTTCTTGGTACGTGACGTGGCTTACCGCCCCATCGTCGGCCTCGAAAATAATGGCCGTCTTGTTCTCGGTGGGCGTGCCCATGTGCCGGTCCAGGCAGTTGGCGCTGGCGTTCAACTGGCCGTCGTCAAACCAGCGGTAAAACGGCGCGTTGGATTCGTCCAAGGTCCGGGTGAAAGGCTTGGTCCAGACCAGGTTGTCACGCGCGAGTGCGGCCCAGAAACCCTCGAAGTCGGCCTCGGCGCTGGCGCACAGCGCGTGGTAGCTGTCCATGCCGGCAATCCGCGCGGCTGCAACTGCAGCTGCCGGGGGTTCAAAAACCCGGTTCTCGACCAGGACCGATTCAATCGCAGAAGCTGAAGTACGCACGGGTGTCTCTCCTCGGATTAATTTATGGCGCGCATCGTCGTGGGATGCACTTACAAGCTACTGACGGAAAACGAGAGGCTGCGCCAAAAGCCCTTGGCTACACTTGCCGCACCCATTTTTCGCGCCTGAACCGCCAATTTACACCCATGAGCACCACCATCCGCCAAGAAGACCTGATCGAGTCCGTCGCCGCCGCCCTGCAGTTCATCAGCTACTACCACCCCGCCGACTACATCGCCCACCTGGCGCGTGCCTACGAGCGCGAAGAGTCGCCAGCCGCCAAGGACGCCATCGCCCAGATCCTGACCAACTCGCGCATGTGCGCCGAGGGCCACCGCCCGATCTGCCAGGACACGGGCATCGTCAACGTCTTCCTGAAGATCGGGATGGGCGTGAAGTGGGAAGGCTTTGGCGCACGCAGCATCCAAGAGGCTGTGGACGAAGGCGTTCGCCGCGGCTACAACAACCCGGACAACAAGCTGCGCGCCTCCGTGCTGTCCGACCCCATCTTCGAGCGCAAGAACACCAAGGACAACACGCCTGCCGTGGTCTTCATGGAGTTGGTGCCGGGCGACAAGGTGGACGTGACCGTGGCGGCCAAGGGCGGCGGCTCCGAGAACAAGTCCAAGGTCTACATGCTCAACCCCTCCGACAACATCGTGGACTGGGTGCTCAAAACGGTGCCGACCATGGGCGCCGGCTGGTGTCCGCCCGGCATGCTGGGCATCGGCGTGGGTGGCACGGCCGAGAAGGCCGCGCTGCTGGCCAAAGAGTCCTTGATGGACGACATCGACATGTACGAGCTGCTCGAGCGTGGCCCCCAGAACAAG
>CANCTD010000069.1 GCA_947380945.1 Comamonadaceae bacterium | reverse complement strand
GCGCGGCAGTCGCGCGGCAGGTCGGCGATGCCCTGGCTGGATTGCTGGTACAGCGCATCGGCGTGTTCCAGCATGCGCGCCACAACGCGCCGGATAGCGGGGTGGTCCGCCGGGCTTTGCAGCCAGGTCAGCGGGTCCAGGCCTTCGGCGCGCACCCATTCCAGCGGCAGGTAGATGCGGCCGTTGCGGGCGTCTTCGCCCACGTCGCGGGCGATGTTGGTGAGCTGCATGGCCACGCCCAATTCGCAGGCCCGCGCCAGGGTGTTGCTGGCGCGCGCGCCCATGATCCAGGCCATCATCGCACCCACGGTCCCGGCCACGCGGGCGCAATAGCCGTGCAGGGCTTCCATGCTCTCGTAGCGCGTGCCCAGCGCATCCCAGGCAAAGCCGTCGAGCAAGCCGTCCAACAGCGCGCGCGGCAGTGTGTGCTGGTGCACTACCAAGGCCAGCGCGTGGTCTTCGAGGTGGTTCTCCGGGTTGCCCTGGTAAATGCAGTCCAGGCGGCGGCGCAAGAGGCGCAGGCCTTCGGTGGGGTCATCGCCTTCGTCGACCACGTCATCGGCGACGCGGCAAAACGCGTACAGGGCGATGGACGCCGAGCGCACCCGGGGCGGCAGCAATTTGCTGGCGGCAAAAAAGCTTTTGGAGCCGCCGCGCATCAATGCCACGCAGGCATCGAGGTCGTATTGCGGCCCGAGATGACCCGCAGCGCTGTCGCTGTCATTCAGGTCCAGCAGGGACTCATCGTGGAAGGACATGCGGTACCACCGTTTCAAGTGCTTTGGCTGACATCAATACGCCGGGAACGCCTGCACCGGGGTGCGTGGCCGCACCCACCATGTACAGGCCGTCTATGTCTTCGCTGCGGTTGTGCGGGCGGAACCAGGCGCTTTGCAGCAGCAGCGGCTCCAGGCCGAAGCCCGCGCCTTTGAAGGACCAGAGCCGGTCGTGGAAATCCTGCGGCGTGGTCACCTTGGAGGTCACGATGTGGCTGCGCAGGCCGGGCAGCACATTGGCTTCCAGCAATTCGGCAATGGCCTGGCGGTAGGGCTCTGCGTGCAGGGCCCAGTCGGTGCCGCTGTCCAAATGGGGAACCGGCGCGAGCGCATAAAAGGTGTCGCAACCCGCCGGTGCCAGCGAGGGGTCGGTGGCCGTGGGGCGGTGCAGGTACAGGCTGAAGTCGTCGGCCAGCTTGTGGCGCTTGAAGATGTCGGTGAGCAGCTCTTTGTAGCGCGGCCCCAGCACCATCATGTGGTGCGGCACATCGTGGTACTGGCGCGAGGTGCCGAAGTACCAGACAAACAAGCCCATGGAGTAGCGGCCTTTGTCGATTTTGCGGTCGGTCCAGACCTTGCGGTGCTGCGGCGCGATCAGGTGTTTATAGGTCCAGGCGGAGTCCGCATTGGAGACCACGATGTCGGCGGCCATGAATTCACCGTTGGCCAGTTCCACGCCGGTGGCGCGTTTGCCTTCGACGCGGATTTTCACAACCGGCGCATTGCAGCGCACCGGTACGCCACGCTCGGCCAGCAGCTTGACCATGCCGCGCACGATGGCGCCGGTGCCACCCATGGCCGAGTGCACGCCCCAGGTCCGCTCCAGCGCATTGATGAGCGCGTAGGCGCAGGTGACGGAGAAAGGGTTTCCCCCGATCAGCAGCGGGTGAAAGCTCATCACCGTGCGCAGCTTCTCGTTCTTGAAATGCTTGGCCACCAGGCTGTAAATACTGCGCCAGGCACCCATGCGCGCAAAGGCGGGAATAGCGCGGACCAGGTCGCCCAGGCTGTCAAAAGCCACCGAGCCCAGGCCTTCAAAGCCCAGCTTTTTGCAGCGTTCGGCGTCGTCCAGAAAACGCAAATAGCCGGCTACGTCGCCGGGCTCAAAGCGGGCCACCTCTTCCAGCATGGCATCGGCGTCACCGCTGTAATCGAAATGGCTTCCGTCGTGGAAACGGATCCGGTAAAACGGGTCCATGGGCCGCAGGTCGATGTCGTCGCTGAAGTTGCGGCCGCACAAGGTCCACAACTCCTCGAGCAAAAAGGGTGCGGTGATGATGGTCGGGCCGGCGTCGAAGGTGAAGCCGTCCTGGTGGTGCACATAGGCGCGGCCTCCCGGCGCATCCAGCTTTTCCAGCACCTGTACCGCGTAACCACGCACGCTCAGGCGGATGGCCGCTGCCAATCCGCCAAAGCCGCTTCCGATCACAACCGCCAGGGGCTGCCCGGGCCGGCGCACAGGGGGATCAATACCCAGGTCTATGGGAGACAGAAACTCGGGCGGTGTAGGCGCATTCATTTGGTCTCCAGAGGTGTTGCGGTGCTGAATACAGCGACGTGTTGACGCTCCAGCGCCCATGCCCACACCCGCTCCAGCGGGATGGGCAAAACCATGAGCGCATGCTCGACGATGGCCAGACCCAGCAGCGAAGCCAGCAGCACCCAGCCCGTGGTAATCGACTGCGAAGGTGCCTGCGCCTGCACCAGCATCCAGACCCACATGCAGCAGGCGACTGCGGTACTCAGTGCAAACCACAGACCAACCGGCTTTTCTGCAAAGTAGCTCGCCAGGTACTTCAAGTGCGGGGGCAAATAATCAGCCCCGGTGCGCGGCACGCCGAAATACAGATTGAACTTGGCGCTCACCCGCATACACCACAGCAGGGCAAAAGTGCATACCGCCAGGTGGTTGGGCTGGCCGGACTGCATGGCCAGCAGGAGGCCGAAATTGGCAATAAGCGCCAGCTCGTGGTGCAGGATGACCGCAACCGCCTGGCGCAGCCGCACCCAGCCCCGGGCACCGTCATCCAGCGGAGTGCGGCGCGGTCCGGTGACCGATCCGGTCAGAAAGGCCAGCTCGTGCCATCCCCACATCACAATGACGCTGCCAAAGCCGATGAAGGCATTGGCAACCGAGTGCGAGACCATGCTGACCTGTACGCCCCACAAGCTGATAAACAGCAGCACCGTCCAGCCGCCCAGGCTCCAGCGGAAACTCTGTGCGGGCAGCCGGTTAAGCAGCAAGATGATGCCGGTACCAAACCACCAGCAGACCAGGGCGTACAAGACCGCTACCGCGGTATCGGTCAGCCCCAGTTGCAAGGCCTCGTTCACCATGCAGGCACCATGCGCACGGTCTGTGGCAATTCGCTGGATTGGACGGGCATCAGGTACAGGCGGCCAAAGGTCAGCGCCGCGCGCACTGCGCACACAGCCTGGGTCAGCTTGCCCACGATGCCGCCACGGGCCTTGGCCCGCTCATTGGCCTGCGAGATCACAAACAGTTTCTCCAAGCCGGCGCGGAAGTCGGGATGGTCGGTGTCCAGCGCAATCGGAAACACCTGGCGCGAGATTTCGGTGGTGATGCGGAAGACCGTGTAGTCGTATTCGTCGGAGTCCAGGCCCATGGCGTGGTGCAACATGGGGCGGGTGTGGTCGCGCACATACATGGTCGCGTACACCGCCAGAATGAAGAAGCGGATCCACAGCTTGTTGAGGCCGCGCAGCAGATGCGGGTTGGCGCGCATGATGAGCGCAAAGGATTCGCCGTGGCGGAACTCGTCGTTGCACCACAACTCGAACCAGCGGAAGATGGGATGAAAACGTTTTTCCGGATGCTTTTCCAGCTGGCGGAAGATGGTGATGTAGCGCGCGTAGCCGATTTTTTCTGACAGGTAGGTCGCGTAATAAATGTACTTGGGCTTGAAGAAGGTATAGGCCTTGGTGCGCTTGAGGTCGCCCATGTCAATGCCCAGACCGAAGTCCTTGAGCGACTGGTTGATAAAGCCCGCGTGGCGCGATTCGTCGCGCGCCATATAGGTCATCAGCTGCTTGATGTCGGGGTTCTCGATGTTCTTGCGGATCTCGTTGTACAGAATGCATCCCGAGAACTCCGAGGTGAGCGAGCTGACCAGAAATTCCAAAAACTCCTGCCGCATTTCGGGCGAGAGCTTGGGCATGAGTTCGGCCACTTCGTCTGCAAACCTCTCGTCACGCTGAAAGTGGTCGTGATTGTTGTCGCCCTCGTATTCGGCCATCATGGCGTCCCACTCGGCGCGCACGCTGGACACATCGAGCCGGTCCATGGCTGCAAAGTCGGTGGTGTAGAAGCGCGGGCTGAGCATCGTGCTCTCCACGGCTTTGCGGTTGGCATCGGTGGCGCTGGTAATGGGTTTGCTCAGAGTGGTGCTCATGGTGCGGTGCCTTCGTAGAAAGTCAGGGGATCAATGCTGGCCGATGAAGGGTGCGAACGCGCCGATATTGGTCGGCCCGAATGCGCCCAGATCCAGGCGTTCGCCGGTACTGCGGTCGCTGATGACCAGCCGTCCGTCCGCAAAGCGGCTGAGCTCAAATGCAGCGTCAGGGCCCAGGCCACGCTGCTTGCGGCTGCGGTTGAGCGCGCGCAGGATGCCCCGGATAAAGCCCTGCTCGCCCTGGACGCGGGCCACCTGCTCGCCGGACTTGGCGTCGGTAACCAGGATGTCGCCGCCCGGCATGTCGCGGAACTGCAGGCTGCGCGTCACCTGCGCAATGCCGGGGGCCGCCTCGTGTTCGTTGTGCAGGCTCATCCAAGCCACCACGAGCAGGACCAGCGCCAGCGCGCCCAAGCCCCAGCTGATGGGCAGCCGGGTAGGTACTGAACGCATGGGCATGTTGCTGGTGGCGGTTTGCATGGTGGGGCTCCGGGTTCAGGCCATCAGGCCGTGGCTGTTGGGCATGGACGCTTCGGGCAGGGCCAGGCCGACCTCCATGCGTTCGCTGGGGTTTTCCAGACGCCAGGCTTGCAGCAGCAGCGCGCTGACCGCCTGTGCGCCGGCAATGCTGCGCAAGGTCGGTTGCGGCGCTTTGAAGTGCCAGGGGCGGGCGTGGGGCCACAGGTGCAGGTAGGCGATGTGGCTGTCCGTTTTGATCTGGATCGCCAGGTCACCCGTGCCGCGCGCCAGGGGCTTGAGCGATGCGCCGGTGATTTGCCGGTAGGGCAGGTTCAGGGTCAGACCCAGCACCACGCCAATGCGCATCACCACGCGCCGGTTGGTCAGGGTGTACAGGGTGGTGCTGGACACCAGGTAGGCAAAACCACCCAACAAGGCCCAGGCGCAAGTGGCACAGGCGGCGCTGATGCCCAGGTACTTGGCCATCTCCAAAGCGCTGCTGCCCTGGTCCCACAGGTGCGCGAATTGCAGCAGCCACATTACCAGCAGGTACATGGCCAAAGTGCGCAATCCGAATGTCGCCACACCCAGGCTGCGCCACGTGGGCGCGCCCTGCCAGAGGATGTGTTCGCCTGCAGGCAGCTTCTCGGGCAAGCCCGGCGCGGCCTCGAACTCGTGCTCGTGCTGGCGGCTCATACCAGGGGTTCCTGGCGGTCCGGGTCAGCGTAGAGCAGGCCGGCGCCGTAATACGCCATGATTTTTTCCTCTTCCAGGAAGGTCACTTGCGCGGGTGCGCGGGTCTTGGGCACGTTGGCGAACTGGTGTGCGTACAAGGCATGCACATGCACGCCATCCGGCCGGATCACAGCAAAGTTGATCGGCAGTAACACGGGTGGTGCGCTGCCAAGGGGCTGGAGTTCGATGTAGCGGAACAGCATCTCTGCGCGGTCCACCCACATGTCGATCACCGTGCCGGCCTGTTCGCCGGCCGCATCCAAAACAGGCAGACCGCGTGGATCGGTGTCGCGCGTGGCGACGCCGTGGTCGGCAGCGACCCGCAGGGGAACAATTTTGACTTCGCCGTGGTGCGTCATGTCCGGCACATCCGCGCGCGCAGCCCAGGCGCCGGGGCCGACGCCGGCCAGCAGTGGATCGCCCACGGGCTCCAGCGGCGCGCCGTTAAAGCGGTGCGCCGGTGCGGCGCTGTAGTCGCCGTCCGGGCGGTTGGCGTCGGGCGACAAAAAAACCTGGCCGTCGTGCATCTCGAAGCGCTTGGGCTCGGGCACATCGGGCCAGCCATCCTGCTCGGGGCCGGGGTCGCGACCGGCGTCCATGGGATAGCCCTCACGGTGGTTTTCGCGTAAGAGGTAGTAAATCAGACCGGCAAAAAAAGCCCAGAAAACGTAGAGCACCAATTGCGCCACGTCGACATACTGGGTAATCGCACCCGTCTCGGTAAAAGTAGTTCCCATGTTCTCGCTCCTTCAGACAGAAACAAATCGACCTTGTTGCATGCCGCTGCTGCGCCGCACGCGTCCCACCAACGGCCCCAATGCCACCAGCGCGGCAAAGACCAAATAAATCTCACAGTGAAATACAAAGCTGTAACCCGTGGCTATGTTGTCCATCACGTCGCCCATGGCACCTTGCGCCGTCCAATGTCCCACGGCATCGCGCAGCAGTGCGGCCAGAATGGCTGCCACGCCCCCGGCGGTAGCGTGCACCGCGCCCCAGGCTCCCAGGCCCAGACCGACAAATTCCTTGTCCTGGTAGGACATGGCGGTTACCAGCGTACCGACCGAAAACAAGCCGGTGCCAAAGCCCAGCAAACAGGCCCCGGCCTGGAAAAACGCCACCGAATGCAGTGGGGCCGAAAAAATCAGCAAAGCCAGCGCAGGCAGCGCGAGCAGCAGGCCGCAACCGGCCAAGCGGCAGGCGTGCACGCCTTTGCGCAAGCAGAAGGCGGCCAGCGCAAACGCCATCAACGCGCCACCTGCTGACAGGGCGTTGAGCGAGCTGGTCGCACCCACGCCCATGCCCAGCACCTGGCCGCCAAAAGGCTCAATCAGGATGTCCTGCATAGACAGCGCACAGGTGCCCAGGGCCACCGTCCACAGAAAGCGGACCATCTGCGGCTGCGCCAGCAGGCGCTTGAGGCTGCGCGCGAAGCCGCCTTGGCTGCGCGGGGCGCGCCGCTCCTGACGGGCCTCCTGCTTCCACAGCGATACCAGGTTGAACACCACCACAAGAACCGCGCTGCCCTGGATGACCTGGACCAGCACCTTGGGCGAGAAATCCTGTAGCAGCAAGCCGTAGACCAGGCTGCTGCCCACCATGCCCAGCAGCAGCATGCTGTGCAGCAAGGCCACCACGCTGGGGCGCTTTTCCTCGGTGGCCAGGTCGGTGGCCAGGGCCATGCCGGCGGTCTGGGTGACTTGCAACCCGAGGCCGACCAGCATGAAGGTCAGCGTCATGCCCACGCGCCCAATCCACAGCGTGGCGGGCGTGGGGTCGGACAGCAGCAGCAGCGCAAACGGCATGATGGCCAAGCCGCCGAAGAGCAAAAGCGTGCCTGTCCACAAATACGGCAGGCGCTTGAGCCCCAGCACCGAGGGGTGCGTGTCGCTGCGGTAACCCACCACGGTGCGCAAGGGCGCGAGGATCAGGGGCGCGCCCACCGCAAAGGCCACCCACCAGGCGGGAATGCCCAGCTCCAGAATCATCACCCGGTTCAGCGTACCCACCAGCAGCGTGGTCACCATGCCAATGACCATCTGGAACAGCGACAGGCGCAGCAGCCGCCCCATGGGCAATTCGGGTGACGCGGCTTCGGCAAAAGGCATGAAGCGCATGCCGTAGGCCATCACCCATTGAGGCGGACGCAGCACCGCCTGCGCGCGGCGCACCAGCAGGGCGGTGAGGGCGCGCAGGATGTTCATGTACGCGTCCACTCCCAGGCGTGCGAGGTGTAGAAGCCGCTGCTGATGCGCTGCGAGCGACCGGCCTGCCAGCCCGTTGTCGCGAGCGTGGTGCGAAAACCCCATTTCATATCCCAGGTGAGCACCGGTTGCAGCGACGGTGAGCGCTCACTGCGCGGGAACAAGCGCCCCACGCTGTGCAGCAGGCCCAGCCAGGGCGTGTGCGGCGCGAAGGTGAAGATGATGCTGCTGCGGGTGCGTGCGCTCAGGCGGTTAACCGCTTTGATGATGTCGGGGGTTTCGTAATGGATCAAGGAGTCCATGCACACCACATGGTCAAAGCTTCCCAGGCTGTCGGCCAGCATGTCCCCGGCGCTGAATTCGATGCGCCCGCCGCGCGCGCCCAGGCTGGGGTCCTGCCCCAACTCGGTGAGGTGGCGCTGCCGTGCCAGGTCCACCAGGGTCGGCGAAAGATCAATCGCGACCACGTGCGCGCCGCGCCGCATGGCTTCGGCTGCGAGCGCGCCGGTTCCGCAGCCGGCATCCAGCAGGCGCAGACCTTCCATGTTCTCGGGCAACCAGGACAAAAGCGTGCCGCGCATGCGGTCGCGCCCGGCCCGCACAGTCGCGCGTATGCGTCCCACCGGTGCGTTGGAGGTGAGCACCTCCCAGGCCTTGGCCGCTGTGCGGTCGAAATAGTGTTCTATTTCGCCGCGGCGCGCGATGTAGCTGCTGTGGTCCATCAATCAAATCCCAGCAGGTCAAAAATGTCGCGGTCTTTCATGGGCACCGAGGGCAGGGGGTCTGTGCCTTCCCACAAAGCGGTGGCCAAACGCATGTACTCGTCCTGCACCGCCTTCACTTCGGGTGTGGGGTCGAGCTCGAACAGCGTGCACTTCTTCAAACGGCTCTTGCGGATCTCGTCGAGCAGGGGGAAATGCGCCATGGTTTTGAGTCCGGTAGCGGCATTGAATTTGTCGACCTGGTCGGTGGCGTCGCTGCGGTTGACGATGACGCCGCCCAAGCGCACGTTGTAGTTTTTGGACTTGGCGCCTATGGCCTGCACGATGCGGTTCATGGCGAAGATCGAATCGAAGTCATTGGCGGT
>CANCTD010000068.1 GCA_947380945.1 Comamonadaceae bacterium | reverse complement strand
CCCCACAGCGCCAAACTCAGCGCCAATAAGAGCGCGGCCAAGGCCACTGCCGCGTCCACGCCCGCCATATGCCCCAGCACCCACAACAGCCACAACACGGTGGCCGCCATGGGAAAGGCCATGAACTGGCGCAGCCGCAGCATCCAGGGACCCGGACGCGGCAAGCGGGCCGCGAGTTGGGGCACGCTGCTGGCCAAGGCAAACGGCAATGCCAAGCCCAGGCCCAGCGCAACAAAAATGCCCAAAGCCTGGGCAGCTGGCAAGGTCACAGCCAGGCCCAGCGATGCGCCCATAAATGGCGCGCTGCAGGGTGACGCCACGGCCACCGCCAGCACCCCGGAGAAAAATGCGTCGGCCAGCGGGTGGCGCAGTTGCACCGCCGCCCAACCGGCGGGCAAGACCTGGCCGAACGCCAGCCAACCCATCAGGTTCAAGCCGATCAGCGCAAACAGCACTGCCAGCGCCACAACCACCGGCGGCGACTGCATCTGAAAACCCCAGCCCAGCTGCTCGCCACCGGCACGCAGCGCCAGCAGCAAGCCGGCCAGCGCCAGCATGGCGAGCAACACACCCGCTGTGTAAGCCAGGCCCGGCGCATGCGCCGCCCACCGTGTGCGCCGCCGGTGGCCGGCCAGGCCCAGCGTCTTGATCGCCAGCACCGGCAACACGCAAGGCATCAGGTTCAGAATCAAACCGCCCACGAACGCGGCGGCCAGGGCCGCGCCCCAGGCCGCCCAGGACGCGCCGAGAACCGGGGTCGCCGTGGCATTCGCCGACAAGGCAGCGGCCAGTGCCGGGCTAAGCGCCGCAGGCGCTGTTGCGCCGTCCAAAGCGGGCCAGTTGCCTTGGACCGGGGCGCTGGCCTGTATCGCAAGTCCGGCGCGCGCCAGAACCACCGGAAAGTCGGCCCATGTATCCATGCGCTGCGGCGAAAGCGGCAGCCGCGCCGACCACTGCGCGCCCTGCCAGACCTGGGTGCCGGGCTGGGGCGCGCCACCGGAACGCAGCGCATCGCTGTGCAGCGGGCTGGCAGCCGTGGCGTAGACGCGGGCGCTGAGCGGGAACACATCGATGGCCTGACCCTGCCAGGCCACAGGCAGACCGCGCGCCTGCACCACCAGGCCCTGTTCATCGACGCGCGCCTCAAGTACAAGACCGTCTTTGGCCTGCGCCGGACGCGGCACAGCGGCGCGGGCTGCTGCAAACGCGCTGGCATGGGCTGCGTAGCTGCTGCGCAGCGGCAGGCGCAGAACGAAATCGGCCTCTTGCGGAATGCATTCCTCGCGGCACACCAGCCAACTCGCGTGCAGCTTCACCTCGGCCTCTGTACCAGCCGGGGGCTGCGCGCCCAGCGTCACCGCCACCGGCAGCAGCACCTCGCCCTCGTATCCGTAGTTCGCCAGCTTGCCAATGGCGATGCGCTGCGGCAGCGGCCATTCAATGGGCCCGGCTTGCCAGCCCGGGGGCAGCGTCCAGTTCAGCTCGGTCGCCAGGCCGGAGTCGCCGGGATTTTTCCAATAGGTGTGCCAGCCGCTGGCGTGGCGCAGTTGCAGACCCAGCCAAAGCGGCTGGCCCGGGGCAAGGCCCTGGGGCGCGTGGGCGATCAGCTCGGCGCGGATCTGGGCGTTCTCCACCACCGCGGCGGAATCGCTGCGGCCCAGCAAACCCGCCGCACCGGCACCACCCACGGCTGCCGCGCACAACACCAAAGCCAGCACCTGCCCCGGCCTGCACGCCGTGGCCAGGCCGGCGCGCACGCGCGCAAGCAGTTGGAGAGCGGCGGACAAGGAGTGAATGGGCATGGGGTCCGATGGGCTTGGAGGCAGGAGGGATGGGGGTGGGTTCGGGTGCGGAAGTGCTGATTTTCGCCGCTTGGCGCGGACTCGGATAATGCCCTGATGTCCCACCGCATTGTGCTCGCCACGCTGAACGCACGCTACATCCACGCCAGCCTGGGGCTGCGCTACCTGTTGGCCAATATGCAGCGCCATGGCGGGCAGGCGGTGGCGGACTGCGCAGTGCTGCGTGAATTCACCATCCAGACGCCCCCGGCGGAGATCGCCGCGGCCTTGATCAGCGACTGCGGACCGGCCGAATCCGGTGATGTGCATGTGATTGGCCTGGGTATTTACATCTGGAACGTCAACCAAAGCCTGGCGGTGGTGCAGGCGCTGAGGGCGCTGCGGCCCGACATCCGCATCGTGCTCGGCGGCCCGGAAGTCAGCCACGAGCTGGACACCCAGCCCATAGCGGCGCTGGCCGACCACGTGATCACCGGCTGGGGCGACGTCAGTTTTCCCAAGCTGTGCAGCGCACTCCTGTTCGGCCCGCGTCCGCTCATGAAAATCATTGCCGGCGAGCAGCCGCCGCTGGACGCCCTTGCCCTGCCCTACGCGCACTACAGCGCCACCGACCTGGCGCAGCGGGTTTTGTACGTGGAAGCATCGCGCGGCTGCCCCTTCAAATGCGCGTTCTGCCTGAGCGCCCTGGACAAAACCGCCTGGGCTTTTGAGCAGCAGGCTTTTTTTGCGGCGCTGGAGGATTTGTATGCACGCGGCGCGCGCACTTTCAAGTTCGTGGACCGTACTTTCAATTTGAAGATCGATGCCTCGGTGCGCATCCTGGAGTTTTTTCTGGACAAGTTGGCGCGCCACCCGGACGCGCCGCTGTTTGTGCACTTCGAGCTCATACCCGACCAGCTGCCCGCGCGCTTGCAAGACTGTATCGCCCGCTTCCCCGCCGGGGTCTTGCAGTTTGAGATCGGCATCCAAAGCCTCAACCCTGCGGTGCAAAGCGGCATCAGCCGGCGCCAGGACGGCGCGCGCACCGAAGCCAATGTGCGCTGGCTGGTACAGCACAGCCAGGCGCATTTGCACACCGACCTGATCTTCGGCCTGCCCGGCGAAAGCTGGGACAGCTTTGCGGCGGGCTTTGACCAGCTCTGGTCTTGGGGCCCGCACGAAATCCAGCTCGGCATCCTCAAGCGCCTGCGCGGCACGCCGCTGGCCCAGCAGGACCTGGCGGATGCGCCGCTCACACGGGGCATGGTCTACCACGCGGAGCCTCCGTACATGGTGCTGCAAACCGATGCCGTCAGTGCCGACGAGGTGCAGGCATTCGCCCGCCTTGCGCGCTACTGGGACCTGGTCGCCAATTCGGGGCGCTTTGGCCGCAGCCTGCCCTTGCTGCTGCAAGGCCCCAGCGCCTTTGCCGCATTTGCCGGTTTCGCTGCCTGGCTCTGGCAGCAAAGCGGCAGCACCGCCGGTCTCACACCCGAATACCTGACCGATGCCCTGTTTGACTATCTGAGCGGCCCACGCCAGCGGGATGCGGCCGCAGCCCGCGCCGCATTGCTAGCCGACTACCTGGCCAGCGGCGCGCGCGCCAAACCCCGCTGCCTGCGCGATGTGCTGCCGCGCACAATCGCCACCACCGCCCGCGCCAGCCAGGTCGCAGCGCGCCAGCGCCTGCACCGCGACACCACGCCCCTTGCGGCGCTTGACACCTGAGGACGCCGACCATGCACTTTCCCGACCACTTCCCCTCGCGTTACTGGGCTGAATGCAGCAGCGCGCACTTTGCCGCAGCGCGCGCAGCCGGTGTGATGGACCAGACCATCGCCGTGCTGCCCCTGGGAGCCACCGAACAACACGGCCCGCACCTGCCCCTGCAGGTGGACAGCGCCATCGCCAATGGTCTGGTGCAAACCGCCGTCACCGCCCTGACGCCGGCTACCAGCGCCCTGTTTTTGCCCACACTGCCGGTGGGCTACAGCCCGGAGCACAGCAGCTTCTGCGGCACGCTGACCCTCAAAGCGGAAACCCTGCTGCGCCTGTGGACCGACGTCGCCGAGAGCGCGGCGGCCAGCGGCGTGCGCACGCTGGTGCTCTTCAACACCCACGGCGGGCAAGCCAGCTTCATGGACATCGTAGGGCGCGACCTGCGCATGCGCCTGGGCCTGACCGTGTACTGCGTCAACTGGTACCAGCTGCCGCTGATTGATGCCAGCGGAGAAGACCTCGCGCAGCGCTTCAGCGCCCATGAACACCGCTTTGGCGCGCACGCCGGACAGATCGAAACCGCGCTGATGCTGGCCATGCAAGCTGATTTGGTGGACATGGGCCAAGCGCGAAATTTCAGCTCCACGTCCGAGCAGCGTGCAGCGAAATTTGACATCCTGGGCAATGGCAAAAGCGCCAAACTCGCTTGGGCGGCGCAAGACTACAACCCGGCCGGGGCCATGGGCAACGCTGCGGCCGCAACGGCTGAAACCGGCCAAGCCGTGCGCGACGCCGCCGGTGCCGCGCTGGCCAGACTGCTGGCGCAAATCGCGCAGGCTTGAAGCAAAGCCCTGGCCGCGCGGCCTCAGGCGTAAGTCACCCAATCCGCATAGGGCGCATCGTCCAGGTGGGTGATGCTGTTGAAACTCAGCAGGCTGTGGCGCTTCGGCGTGAAGCTGAACGCGGTAACCGCCGTGTTGCGGATGCGCAGATGGAGATCGATGGCGGCCTCAGGCCCCGCGCCCAGCACCTGCGCCACGGCGCTGCCAATCGGGCCGCCGCTGCTGACCACCAGCACATTGCCGCTGTGCTGCCTGCGCACATGGTCCAGCGCCTCGCGCACGCCGTGCGCAAAGTCGGCGTAGCGGGGCATGCCCACCGGCGCCACTTCGCCGTGCGCCCACTGCGTCAATCCCTGTCGCAGAACCCGGAAATAGTGGCGGTAAGCCTCGGGGGTTTCGGGTTTGGGCAGGGGCTGCGGGTGCACGGCGGCAATCACGGCGGCGCTGTCGTATTCATTCAAACCGCGCAACACCAGAGGCGTGTGGTCCAGGCCCGCGCCCTGCGCGATACCGGCATAGGTTTGCGCGTGGCGGCGCAGGCTGCCGGTGATCACCGCCTCGAAAACCAGGCCTTTGCCGGCAAAGTACGCGCCCAGTCGCAGGCTCTGGCGTTCGCCCAAAGCACTCAATTGGTCGTAGTCCGCAGCGCCAAATGAGGCCTGCGCGTGTCGCACGAGATAGAGCTGTCCCATGCCCCGATTTAATCGCAGACCGGCAGCACGCGCTCAAGGCAGGGCCGAAAAATCCAGCGCCAGGGTGTGGCCGTAGTCACGGCTCGGCCCATACCAGACATCGGCCCCCAGGGCCGGGCCGTTGGGCATGTCTTCTGTCTCCAGACACAGCGCAGCCCCGGGACCGTGCGCCACGCCCAGCGGAGGCGCCGTGGTGCGCAGATTGGCGCTGGCATACACATGCAGGTACGGCCTGTCGGTGCGGACATCCATGGCCAGGCCACCGGCTTGCAGGCGCGCCACCGGGCGCAGCGCGCCACCCGGCCCATCCAAAACCAGGGCGGCGTCGAGCTGCGGCACGCTGTCCGGCGCGATCACGGCGCCAGCGCGGAAGTCAAAACACGTCCCCGCCACGGACGCAGCGGCCTGGGGCAGTTCGCGCGCATCCACCGGGTGGTAGTGCTGCGCATCCACCCGCAGCCGGTGGCCGCGCAAGTCGGGTTGCCCATCCAAGTTCCAGTAACTGTGCTGCACGATGTTGAGCGGGCAGTCGCGGTCCACCCGGGCTTGCGCCTGCCACAGCAGGCGCGCGCCTTCCAGCCGGTAGACCACCTGCGCCTGGCAGCGGCCGGGGAAACCCATGTCGCCCTCAGATGAATCCAGTGCCAGCGTGAGCGCATCGGCGGTCTGGCGCACGAGCGACCAATGCTGCTCGCTCCAGGCCCGGCTGCCGCCATGCAGGCAATGGCCTTGCGCAGTATTGGCATCCAGTGGGTAGCGCCGCCCGCCGCGCTCCAACACCGCATCGCCAATGCGGTTGGCATAGCGGCCACAGACCGCGCCCAGGTAGGCCCGGTCTTGCGCATAAGCCAGCGGGTCGGTAAAACCCAGCGACAAGGGGCGCGGCCCTTCAGGGGCATGCAGCCAAAACAGCTGCATCAGCCGCGCGCCATAGGGCAGGACCCAAGCCAGCAAGCTATCTGTGCGCAGCACGATCACGCCCGCGGGCGCATGCAAACAATCCAATTCCCTGCTCCTGTGTTAACCGTTGTCCAGAGTTGTGCCGCGCGCAGAGCGGCGGCCGCCGTATTCTGCCTGCCACCCGTGCCCGGCGCTGGCAGACAATCTGGCCATGGAAGAAAACGTTGACGCATCCCACACGCCGTTTGCCCGCATAGGTGGCGAGCCCGTCATCCACGCGGTGGTCGAGCGCTTTTATGACCTTATGGAACTTGAACCCGGCTACGCTGCCTTGCGCGCCGTGCACGGCAGCACGCTGGAGCAGGCGCGCGAACGGCTGTTCTGGTTTTTGTGCGGCTGGATGGGCGGGCCGCAGCACTACACCGAGCGCTTCGGCCACCCGCGCCTGCGCATGCGGCACATGCACGCACCCATCGGCATTGTGGAGCGCGACCAGTGGCTGGCGTGCATGGCACAGGCCATGGCCGAAACCGGCGTGCCCGAAGACTTGCGCCAGCGGCTGGAGGCCTCGTTCTTCCAGACCGCCGACTGGATGCGCAACCTAGGCACCTGATCGCCCGCACCGCCCCAGCCGCCCGAACTTTCCGCCCCTGCTTTCCTCCCCCATGCCAACCACCGCCCTGCACACCGCCTGGCAATTGCTGATCACGCTGGATGCGCAGCTGCTGTCCATCGTGGCGCGCTCGCTGGCCGTCAGCGCCCTGGCCTGTGCGCTGGGCTGCGCGGCGGGGCTGGTGTGCGGGGCCTATCTGGGCGTGGCGCGCTTCACCGGGCGCGGCGCGCTGCTGACAATCTTGCACGCGCTGCTGGCCGTGCCCTCGGTGCTGGTGGGACTGCTGGTCTACCTGCTGCTGTCACGCTCGGGGCCCCTGGGTGCCTGGGGCTGGTTGTTCAGTTTCAAAGCCATGGTGCTGGCGCAGGCGGTGCTGGTGTTTCCGGTGGCGGCGGCGCTGTCGCGCCAGGTGGTGGATGACGCCGAGGTCTTGCACGGCGAACAGCTGCGCTCCTGGGGCGCGGGCACGGCCATGCGCGCCCTGCTGCTGGCCTGGGATGCGCGGCTGGCGCTGCTCATGGTGCTGATCACCGCCTTCGGGCGGGCGATTTCCGAGGTCGGCGCGGTGATGATCGTGGGCGGCAATATCGACGGATTCACCCGGGTCATGACCACGGCGATTGCGCTGGAAACCTCCAAAGGCGATTTGCCCCTGGCGCTGGGCCTGGGGCTGGTCTTGCTGGCCGTAGTGCTGGCGCTCAACGCGTTGGCGGCGCTGCTGGCCCGCTGGTCGGCCTGGGACAGCCGGGCCACCCGCAGTTTGGCGGGCGCGCTGTGACCGAACTCGTAGCGCTCGATGCGGCCAGCGTGCGCCTGTCGGCGCACACCGGGGCGCAACTGGCGCTGAACCAGGTCAGCCTGCGCATCGCGGCGGGCGAGCGCATCGCGCTGGTAGGTGCCAACGGTTCGGGCAAGAGCACACTTTTGCGCCTGATCAACGGACTCTTGCTGCCCCTGGAAGGCCAGGTTCAACTGCGCCCGGGCCTGTCACAAGCCATGCTGTTTCAGCGCCCGCACATGCTGCGCCTGTCGGTGTTGCGCCATGTGGCGCTGGGCCTGTGGCTGCGCGGTCTGCCATGGGCGGCCGCACGAACGCAGGCCTTGCAGGCCCTGCAGCGCGTGGGCCTTGCCAAACTGGCCACGCAGGCCGCGCGCACCTTGTCGGTCGGGCAGCAGCAACGGGTGGCGATGGCACAGGCGATTGCGATGGAGCCGGCTTTGCTGCTGCTGGACGAACCCACCGCCAGCCTGGACCCCCATGCCAAGCGCGAGGTGGAGGGCTTGATGGAAGATTTCGCCCGCAACCACCCACAGGCCGCCATGGTGTTCGCCAGCCACAACCTGGGCCAGGTCAAGCGCCTGGCGCAGCGGGTGCTGTACCTGGAGGGCGGGCGCTTGCTGGCCGACCTGCCGGTGGCGGATTTTTTTAACCCGGTGGTGCTGCAATCGCACAGCGCCAGCGCCCATTTGTTTACCCAAGGAGAACTGACTTGAAACGTATGCACCACCTGCTTGCCGCAGCCCTGCTGGCCGCCGCGTCGCTGGCCCGGGCCGACACCATCGTCATGGCGTCGACCACGTCAACCGAGCAGTCGGGCTTGTTTGCGCACTTGTTGCCGGCCTTTACGGCGGCCACCGGCGTCACGGTCAAGGTGGTGGCCGTGGGCACGGGCCAGGCGATTGACATGGGCCGGCGCGGCGACGCGGACGTGCTGTTTGTGCACGACCAGGTGGCCGAAGAAAAAGTGGTGGCCGAAGGCTTTGCGCTCAAACGCACGCCCGTGATGTACAACGACTTCGTGCTGATCGGGCCGGCCGCCGACCCGGCCAAACTGCGCGGAAGAGACATTGCCGCCGCACTTGCCAAAGTGGCACAAAGCAACGCGCCCTTTGTGTCGCGCGGCGACAAAAGCGGCACCCACGCCGCCGAGCTGCGCTATTGGAAGCTCACCGCCGCCGACAGCGCCAAGGGCAGCGGCTACCGCGAATGCGGCTGTGGCATGGGCCCGGCGCTCAACATGGCGGCGAGCACAGGCGCCTATGTGCTGGCCGACCGCGCGACCTGGCTGAGCTTCAAAAACCGCGCCGATCTGGCGGTGCTGGTGGAGGGCGACACCCGCTTGTTCAACCAATACGGCGT
>CANCTD010000067.1 GCA_947380945.1 Comamonadaceae bacterium | reverse complement strand
CGGGCGCTTGCGGCGCTTGGGCTGCCTCTGAATCGCCCAAGGGTGCGGGCGCAGGTGCGCCGGGCACAGCAGGATCGGCAGTCAGATCGGATGGCATGGCGTTCAACGCTCAGCGCTCCATAGCGCCGTAAACCAAATTGCGCCAGAGCTGGCGGTAGTGCTCGCGCTGCAAAGAGGCCTGGCTCATCAAAATCGCCACCAGCTTCTGCTGCGGGTCCACCCAGAACGTGGTGCCACATACGCCGCCCCAGGAGTACATGCCCGGCGAACCCGGCAGGTCTTCCAGGCCTTCGGCCATGCGTACCGCGAATCCGAGGCCGAAGCCTATGCCGGGTGTGAGCATCTGACCGCCGAATCGGCTGATGTTTTGCGGGATGCTGCCTACGTGGTCGTGCGTCATCATGCGCACCGTGTGCGGACTGGCAATGCGCTGCCCGTCCAATTCGCCCCCGTTCAGCAGGCATTGCAAAAAGCGGGCGTAGTCGGCGGCGGTGGACACCAGGCCGGAGCCGCCGCCGTCCATGGCGGGCGGCTTGCGCGTATCCAAAAGGGGCATGGGCAGCAAGGGAATGTCGGCGGCCAGCGGCTCAGCCAAGCGGTGCTGTTTTTCGGGGGGCGTCCAAAAGCCGGTGTCAACCATACCCAAGGGCGCACAGATGGACTGCTCCAGAAACACACCCAGACGCTGCCCGGTGACCGCCTCGATCACTGCGCCCAGGACATCGGTGGCATGGCTGTACTCCCAGGTGGAGCCCGGCTGGAAAGCCAGTGGCAGGCCCGTCAGCGCCCGGATGAAGCCCTCGGTATCGAGCGTGTTACTGCGCAAACGCGCCTTGACATACATGCGCTGCATAGGCCCGTCGTCCAGAAAGGCATAGGTGAGTCCAGCCGTATGGCGCAACAGATCGTGGATAGTGGGCTGCTGGCGCATGGGCTGCAGCACCATGCGATCGCCGTCAAAGTGCGCCACCTGCAAATGCGCGAAAGCCGGCAGGTATTTGTTAACCGGGTCGCTCAGCAGCAACTGCCCGCGCTCGGCGAGTTGCAGCGCAGCCAGCGAGGTGATGGGCTTGGTCATGGAGTAGATGCGGAAGATCGCATCCGCTGCCATCGCTGTACCCGTCTGGGGGTCTTGCAAGCCAAATGCCTGGTGCAGCACGGTGCGGCCTTCGCGCGCCACCGATACCACCAGCCCCGGGATGCGCCCGCGCACCACCTCCTCGTCAAGCCGCCGCACCACACCAGCGAGGCGCGCGGCATTGAAACCGGCCCCACACGGGTCAATGGGGTCCAAGGGATTTGGACCGGCAGCGTCGATGGACATAAGAACTCGCAAACAGGAACAGGCTGGAGCTTCACTGTAACGCAGGGGCACGAGCGCACATCAACCCGGCTTGGTATGCCGCAGACAGGCGTCGCTACAATGAATGCGCGACCGGCCTACGATGACCTTGGGGCTGATGCAATTTCCAGTTCTTTTTTCAACCCGGCAGCCCCTCGGGGTTTCGCTTTCATGTTCCAGAGGAATTTCTTTATGCATTTCCAAAAATTGAAAAGTGTGGCATTCGCCACGGCAGTGGTCGGTGCGGTTGCAGCCTTCCCCGCGCATGCAGGCAAGACGCTGGACGCCATCAAGGCGCGCGGCCAGGTGATTTGCGGCGTGCATACCGGCCTCGCTGGTTTCAGCGCGGCCGACTCCAATGGCAAATGGGCTGGAATTGACGTCGACATGTGCCGCGCCGTAGCCGCAGCAACCTTGGGCGACGGCGAAAAAGTCAAATACGTACCGCTCACCGCACAAGCACGTTTCACCGCCCTGCAGTCCGGCGAGATCGACATGCTCTCGCGCAACACCACCTTCACCCTGACGCGCGATGCTTCGCTGGGCCTGAGCCAAACAGCCGTGGTGTACTACGACGGACAAGGCTTTATGGTGCCGGTCAAGAGCAAAATAAAAAGCGCCAAGCAACTCAAAGGCCAGACCGTGTGCGTGCAGTCCGGCACCACCACCGAGAAAAACCTGACCGATTTTTCCAAGGCCAACGGCCTGAACATCAAGCCTGTGGTGTTTGAAAAACTGGACGCAGTTGAAGGTGCTTATTTCTCCGGCCGCTGCGTGTCTTACACCACCGATGCGTCGGGTCTGGCTTCGGTGCGCAACAAGTCGGCCAAGAACCCTGCCGATCACCTGATCCTGCCGGAATTGATCTCCAAGGAACCTCTGGGACCGCTGGTGCGTCGCGGCGACGATGAGTGGGCGGCCATCGTCAAGTGGACGATCTTCGGCCTGCTTGAAGCGGAAGAAAACGGCATCACCCAAGCCAATGTCGATGAGCTCAAAGCCAACAGCAAAGACCCTGTGGTCGGACGCATTCTGGGCAGCACCGAAGACACCGGCAAACTGCTGGGCCTGGACAAGGAATGGATGGCCAATGCCATCAAAGCCACCGGCAATTACGGCGAAGTGTTCGAGCGCAATGTCGGCCCCAAATCGGCTTTGCAATTGCCGCGCGGCCTGAACAATCTGTGGAGCAAGGGCGGCATCCAGTACGCCCCCCCAATCCGCTGAGCCTGTTGACAAGCGCCTCTTAAAGGGCAGCGCAACCCGGGTTGCGCTGCCCTTTTCGCTAAGCAGCCAGCGCATGACTTTTTTACATCAGCACCCCGCATGACACCTCCTCCCGCATCCGCGAAAAATGCGCGCTGGTCCTGGCGCAGCCAGGCCTTTCGCGCCTTGGTCTACCAGGTCGTGGGGCTGACCTGTATTGCGCTCCTGGTGTGGTACCTGGCACACAACACCGCGACCAATATGCGCCAACGCGGCATCCCGAGCGGATTTGGATTTTTGCTGGGAACTGCCGGCTTTGACATTGGCGAAAGCCTGTTTGCCTTCGACTCCGGGGAGTCGTATTTCCAGGCCTACCTGGTGGGCGTGACCAACACACTGCGCGTGGCGCTGCTGGGGATTGTTCTGACCACCGTGCTCGGGACACTGCTGGGTGTGGGGCGTTTTGCCCGCAATGCGCTGGTGCGCGGCATGTGCCGCGTCTATGTCGAAGCCTTCCGCAACATCCCGGTGCTGCTGCAGTTGCTCATGTGGTACCTGATGTTTACCGAATTGTTGCCGGATGCAGCCGAAGCCTGGCAGCTCGGCCCGGTCTTTTTGAGCAAGGGCGGATTGAATTTTCCCATTCCTGTGTGGGCCAGTGGACATCTGTGGGCCGCCTGGGGATTGCTACTCGGCGCGCCGCTTGCCTGGCTCTGGCGAGGCCATGCCCAACGCCGTTTTGAAGCAACGGGCATACCCCGCAGCATGTTCTGGACCCCGCTTGCCCTGTTGCTGGCATGCGGCGTAGCGGGATGGGTAGCGGGTGGCGCACCGACGCAGGCCAGCATGCCAATGCGTGGCGAGTTCGCTATTGAAAATGGTGGCGCGCTCACGCCGGAGTTTCTGGCGCTTCTGGTGGGGTTGACCATGTACACAGCGGCTTTTGTGGCCGAAGTGGTGCGCGGCGGCATCCAGTCGGTGTCACTGGGGCAGGCCGAGGCCGCCAGTGCGCTGGGCTTGTCGCAAGCGCAAAGCATGCGTCTGGTGATGCTGCCCCAGGCACTGCGGGTCATCATCCCGCCCATGACCAACCAGTATCTGAACCTGACCAAAAACTCGTCGCTGGCCGTGGCGATTGGCTACCCGGACGTGGTCTCGATTGCCAACACGGCGATCAACCAAACCGGCCGGGCGGTTGAATGCATTGCGCTGATCATGGTGGTGTACCTGAGCACGTCGCTGCTCACTTCCATCTTGATGAATTGGTACAACGCCCTGTCCGAAATCAAAGAACGCTAGCAGCACCACGCCGATGTCGACCTACGCCCCTATCGCCCCGCGCCCCGCGCCCGCTGCTGCCAGCGGGTGGATCGGCTGGTGCAAATCCAATCTGTTTTACGACTGGAAGACCAGCCTGGGAACGCTGTTGATTGGTGTTGCACTGCTCACGCTGCTGCCCCGGCTTTTCAACTGGACTTTTACCGATGCCATATGGAATGGCGGCTATGAGACCTGCCACGCCGCCACCGGCGCATGCTGGGCCGTGGTGAAGGAAAAATTCCGCTTCATCCTGTTTGGGCGCTACCCGCATGACGAACACTGGCGCGCGCTGGTATGCACGGTGATGCTGCTGGCCCTGATCATGGCCAGTTGTACGCGGGCTTTCTGGAAACCCTGGCTGCCAGCGCTTTGGATCGTTGTCTTGATGGTTTACTTTGCGCTCATGCGCGGCGGCTTTGCCGGCTTGCGGTTTGTGGAAACCGATTTGTGGAGCGGCCTGCCGCTGACGATTTTGCTGGCTTCTTTGTCGATGGTAATGGCCTTTCCCATTGCAGTGCTTATCGCTCTGGGCCGGCGCTCGGGCATGCCTGCGATCCGCAGCTTGTGCACGGTGTATGTGGAACTGATACGCGGTGTGCCGCTGATCTCCGTGTTGTTCATGGCCTCGTTCATGTTTCCGCTGCTGATGCCCCAGGGTTTCAATATCGACGTGCTGATTCGCGTGCTCGCAGGGATCACCCTGT
This sequence comes from Comamonadaceae bacterium, assembly GCA_947380945.1. Lineage (GTDB taxonomy): Bacteria > Pseudomonadota > Gammaproteobacteria > Burkholderiales > Burkholderiaceae_C > Allorhodoferax. Next base: position 4,134 of record CANCTD010000067.1, on the reverse strand, counting down.
TTGCCGCAGCCTATATGGCCGAGGTCATACGCGGCGGCTTGCAGGCGATTCCCAAAGGGCAACTCGAAGCGGCGGCCACGCTGGGGCTTTCCTACTGGCAGACCCAACGCAAAATTGTGCTTCCGCAGGCACTGGCCATGGTGGTTCCGGGCTTGATGAACAACTTCATCTCCACTTTCAAGGACACCTCGCTGGTGGCCATTGTCAGCCTGTACGAGCTCACCGGTGCCATGGGAATGGCCATGAACTCGGATGCCAACTGGCGGCCCTTCCGCATTGAAGGCTACCTTTTCATCGCCCTGATTTACTTTGTTTTTTGCTTTTCCATGTCGCGCTACAGCCAGTGGATCGAGGCCCAGGTCAACAAAAGCCGCCAGCGCTGAGGAACCATTCCATGTCATCACCCATCATCGCGTTCGAGAAAGTCAACAAGTGGTACGGCAACAGCTTCCACGTGCTGCGGGACATCGACCTGCGCATCCAAACCGGCGAACGCATCGTCATCTGCGGCCCGTCCGGCTCGGGTAAGTCCACCCTGATCCGCTGCATTAACCGCTTGGAAGAACACCAGCAAGGTATTTTGCGGGTGGACGGCGTGGAGATCGGCGACGACATCAAGGTCATTGATGAGGTGCGTAAAAAAGTGGGCATGGTGTTCCAGCAGTTCAACCTGTTCCCGCACCTGACCGTGTTGGAAAACCTGACGCTGTCGCCCATGTGGGTCGGCAAATTGCCCAAAAAGGAAGCCGACGCACGCGCCATGGAGCAGTTGCAACGTGTGCGCATTGCCGAGCAGGCGCACAAATACCCGCTGCAACTCAGCGGCGGCCAGCAGCAGCGCGTAGCCATCGCCCGCGCCCTGTGTCTGACGCCGAAAATCATGCTGTTTGATGAGCCCACCTCGGCGCTCGACCCGGAGATGATCAAGGAAGTGCTGGACGTGATGATCGAACTGGCCGGCCAGGGCATCACCATGGTCTGCGTCACCCACGAAATGGGTTTTGCCAAAGCGGTGGCCGACCGCGTGATCTTTATGGACGAAGGCCAGATCGTCGAGCAAAACACGCCCGACGCATTTTTCAACAACCCGCAAAACCCGCGCAGCCGCGACTTCCTGTCCAAAATTCTGGGCCATTGATGGCAGCCGCTGAGGGCGCGGGCCATCCGCGCAAAGACCATCTGGGCCTGCCCGCTGCCGCCCTGCTGCTGAGCTGCTGCGCTTTCTGGGGTCTGCAGCAGGTGCTGGTCAAGGCCACGCTGACGGAAGTGCCCGCAGCCTTCCAGGCCATGCTGCGCTTTACCGCATCCACCGCCTGCCTGATGGCATGGTGCCGGGTTCGCGGCATTGCGCTGTTTGAGCGCGATGGCAGCTTGTGGCCTGGCCTGCTGGTGGGTGCCTTGTTTGCGGGGGAAATGTTGTGCGTGTTTTTGGGTTTGCAGTACATTCCGGCGTCGCGTTTAACCGTCTTTCTGTACGCATCACCCCTGTGGGCCGCGCTCATACTGCCCTGGGTGATCCGCTCGGAACGCCTGCGCGCGCTGCAGTGGGTCGGACTGCTGCTGGCTTTTCTGGCGGTGGCCTATACCCTGCGCGACGGCTTGTTGCGCGGGCAAACCGAAGCCCAGCACTGGGGCGATATGTTGGCCCTCGCCAGCGGGCTGTTCTGGGCCATGACGACGGTCACCATCCGCAGCAGCGACCGGTTGATGCGCGCCAGCGCCGAGAAACTGCTGTTCTACCAAGTCGGCGGCGCCGCTGCTTTTTCGGCCGCTTTGTCGCTCATCCTGGGCGACGCATGGGCCAGTAGCTTCAGCCCCTTTGCCCTCACCTCGCTGGCGCTGCAAGCGGTGGTGGGCGGCTTTGCCAGCTATCTGGTGTGGATGTGGATGCTGGGGCGCTACCCGGCGACCAAGATGGGGGCTTTCGCCCTGTCAACCCCGGTTTTTGCGGTGATTTTCGGCGTGCTCTGGCTGGGGGAGATGGTGCATCTCGAACTGTTGGGCGCGCTGGCGGCGGTGATTTTCGGCATCACGCTGGTGAACCGAAAACCCGCTGCGGCACCGGCCACCTTGCCGGACGCCAAGGACTAAACTACTTCAGCGCCTTGAAGCGCACCCGCTTGGGCTTCGCGCCCTCTTCGCCCAGACGACGGCGCTTGTCGGCCTCGTATTCCTGGTAATTGCCATCAAAGTAGACCCATTGGCTGTCGCCCTCGGCGGCCAGGATGTGGGTGGCAATCCGGTCCAAAAACCAGCGGTCGTGGCTGATCACCAGCAAAGTGCCGGCGAATTCCAGTAGCGCATCTTCCAGGGCGCGCAGGGTTTCCACGTCAAGGTCGTTGGACGGTTCGTCCAGCATCAACACATTGCCGCCAGCAATCAGGGTTTTGGCTAGATGCAAACGGCCGCGCTCGCCGCCCGACAGCATGCCAACCTTTTTCTGCTGGTCCGCACCGTTAAAGTTGAAACGGCCGCAGTACGCGCGGCTGGCCATCTGGAACTTGCCCACGTTCAGAATATCCAGGCCACCGGAGACATCTTCCCAGACGGTTTTGTCGTTTTCCAGGCTGTCGCGCGACTGGTCGACAAAGGCCATCTTCACGGTCTGGCCGATCTTCACTTCGCCGGAATCGGGCTTCTCGCGACCTGCAATCATCTTGAACAAAGTGGACTTGCCGGCACCGTTGGGGCCGATGATGCCGACGATGGCACCGGGCGGGATTTTGAAACTCAGGTTGTCAATCAGCACGCGGTCGCCAAAGGACTTGGTGACGCCCACAAATTCGATCACCTCCTGGCCCAGCCGGTCGGCGACGGGAATGAAGATTTCGTTGGTCTCGTTGCGCTGTTGGTATTCAAAGTCGCTGAGCTCCTCAAAGCGCGCCAGACGGGCTTTGCTCTTGGCCTGGCGGGCTTTGGGGTTCTGGCGTGACCATTCCAGCTCTTTTTTCAGGGCCTTGGCGCGCGCTTCTTCGCCTTTTTGCTCTGCTTCCAGGCGCGCCTGCTTCTGGCTCAGCCAGTCGCTGTAGTTGCCCTTGTAAGGAATGCCGGAGCCGCGGTCGAGTTCCAAAATCCACTCGGCCGCGTTGTCCAAAAAGTAGCGGTCATGGGTGATCGCCACCACGGTGCCCGGGTAGCGCTGCAAAAACTGCTCCAGCCAGTCCACCGACTCGGCGTCCAGGTGGTTGGTCGGCTCGTCCAGCAGCAGCATGTCGGGCTTGGACAGCAGCAACTGGCACAAAGCCACGCGGCGCTTCTCGCCACCCGACAGCACGCCAATCTTGGCATCCCAGGGCGGCAGGCGCAAGGCGTCGGCGGCAATCTCGAGCTGGTGCTCGGAATCGGTGCCTGCGGTGGCGATGATGGCTTCCAGGTTCGCCTGCTCGGCGGCCAGCGCGTCAAAGTCGGCGTCCTCTTCGGCGTAAGCGGCATACACCTCTTCGAGGCGGGCTTTGGCAGCAAACACCTTGCCCATGCCGGTTTCCACACTTTCGCGCACGGTCTGGCTGTCGTCGAGCTTGGGCTCCTGCGGCAAGTAGCCGATCTGCAAGCCGGCCATGGGTATGGCTTCGCCCTCAATCTCGGTGTCTATGCCGGCCATGATTTTCAGCAGGGTGGACTTGCCCGACCCGTTAGTGCCCAGCACGCCAATCTTGGCACCGGGGAAGAAGCTGAGCGAAATGTCTTTGAGGATGTGCCGCTTGGGCGGCACGATCTTGCCGACCCGGTTCATGGAGAAAACGTATTGAGCCATTGCGTGTACTGTGGGTGTGGGAGATAAAGACGCGATTATCCGCCCTGCCACAACCGGGCCGAATGGGCAAACCACACGTCAGTCGGTCCGTGCGGGCCAGCGGCAAAAAAGCCAACCCCGAAGGGTTGGCCTTTAAGGTATTGGTGGAGCTGGGGGGATTTGAACCCCCGTCCGTCAGCCTTTATCGAGCAGATCTACATGTTTAGTGGTCTGATTTAGGTCTCGCCCTGGTGCACGCGCAGCCACACGCTTACACCGTCGCCAGCACCCTATTGTCTCGCTCCTGACCAAGGTACCCGGTCAAGCGCCAGCCGATGTGAATGACCTTACAGCCTGGACGATGCGGCTTTCACCCCATCACCCTTGCCCAGCCCATCGGC
>CANCTD010000066.1 GCA_947380945.1 Comamonadaceae bacterium | reverse complement strand
TGCCGCTTGGCCCTAAACTTCAGCCCATGACTTTGCCTTCTGCCGCCTCGCTGCCCCGGTCTCTTGTGCAGGTGCCCATCGACCTGGGCGCGCGCAGCTACTTCATCGACATTGGCACCGGTTTGCTGGGCGCGCCCCAGACCTACGCCGGCCTGCCGCGTGCCAGCCACGCACTCGTGGTCACCAACAGCACGGTTGCGCCGCTGTATGCCCAACAGCTCCAATCTGCTTTGGCAGCGCAGTACCGCCAGGTTCATATGGTGGTGCTGCCCGACGGAGAGGCCTTCAAGACCTGGGAGACCTTGCAGCTTATATTTGATGCGCTGCTGGCTCATGGCTGTGACCGCAAGACCGTTTTATTCGCCTTGGGCGGCGGCGTGGTCGGCGATATGACCGGTTTTGCGGCTGCCAGCTTCATGCGCGGCGTGCCCTTTGTGCAGATTCCCACCACGCTGCTGGCCCAGGTGGACTCCTCGGTTGGCGGCAAAACCGGTATCAACCACCCCCTGGGAAAAAACATGGTGGGCGCGTTTTACCAACCGCAGCGCGTGGTGTGTGATCTCGACGTGCTGGCCACACTGCCTGCCCGCGAGCTGCGCGCGGGGCTGGCTGAAATCATCAAGTACGGCCCGATTGCGGACATGGATTTTCTTGCCTGGATGGAATCCCACGTGCCCGACTTGCTGGCGCGCGAACCGCAGGCGCTTGCCTATGCGGTGCAGCGTAGCTGCGAGATCAAAGCATGGGTGGTGGCCCAGGATGAGCGCGAAGCAGGGCTGCGCGCGATTCTCAATTTCGGCCACACCTTTGGCCACGCGATCGAGGCCGGCATGGGCTACGGCCAGTGGTTGCATGGCGAGGCTGTCGGTTGCGGCATGGTGATGGCGGCGCGCTTGTCGGGCGCATTGGGTTTGGTGGACGGCGCTTTTGTTGAGCGCCTGGTGCGCCTGATAGAGGCCGTGGGTCTGCCCCTGCGCGGGCCGATACTCGACCCGCAGGACAACGCGGGTCGGTATCTGGAACTCATGCGCCTGGACAAAAAATCCCAGGATGGTGCGATTACCTATGTCTTGATTGACGCGCCCGGGCGGGCCGTGATGCGCGAAGCCCCGCAGGCGCTGGTGCGCAGCGTGATCGATTCCTGCTGCGCCGCCTGATGCTGGCTGCCTACGCATGTGATCCGGCCCGCAGCCGGGGTAGGCGCTTCCCCCAAAGTGCCGCGCCCACGCGCACCGAATTCCAGCGCGACCGCGACCGCATCGTTCACTCCAGCGCCTTTCGCCGCTTGGTTTACAAAACCCAGGTTTTTTTGAACCACGAGGGCGACCTATTCCGCACCCGTATGACGCATTCGCTGGAGGTGGCGCAGCTGGGCCGCTCCATGGCGCGCACCCTGCGCTTGAACGAAGACCTGGTGGAAGCGATTGCCCTGGCCCACGACCTGGGCCATACGCCTTTTGGCCATGCCGGGCAGGACGCCTTGCACGATTGCATGCGGGCTTACGGCGGCTTTGAGCACAACCTGCAAAGCCTGCGCGTAGTCGACGAGCTGGAGCAGCGCTACCCGCATTACGACGGCTTGAACCTGTGTTTTGAAACCCGCGAAGGCATTCTTAAGCACTGCTCCGCCGCCAACGCCCAATCACTGGAGTCGCAAGAACCCCCGTATGCCGATGGCGCAGGCGGTGTGGGTGCGCGGTTTTTGCTGCGCCAGCAGCCCAGCTTGGAGGCGCAGCTGTGCAACCTCGCAGATGAAATTGCCTACAACGCGCACGATATTGACGACGGCGTACGCTCGGGCTTGATCAGCATGGAGCAGGTGCGCGAAGTCCCCCTGTTTGACCGCCACTGCGCAGAGGCTTTGGCCGAGCACCCGCAGCTTGGTACGCCTGCCAACCACAAGCGGCTGCTGTATGAAAGCACGCGGCGCATGCTCAGCGCCCAAGTCTATGACGTGATTGAAGCGACCCAGGCCGCCATGGCTTCCCATAGCGTGGCGAGTTTGGACGCCGTGCGCCATGCGCCTCCTCTGGTGGTTTTCTCCCAGCCAATGGGCGCAGGTGCGCGCGTGCTCAAGGCTTTTTTGATGCGCGCCTTGTACCGGCACCCGGTGGTGGTGCACAAAATGGACGCCGCGCGTGCGGTGGTAGGGGATTTGTTTGCGGCCTATCTGGCAGCGCCACACGAAATGGCGGTGCCCTACGCGGACCCGCAGGCCAGCCCCTTGCGCAGCCTGCAGCGTCGCGTGGCCGACTATGTAGCCGGCATGACAGACCGCTTCGCCTTGCGCGAGCACGCGCGCCTGACGGGAAAGAATGCGCTGGTATGACTGCACCGGGCCTGACCACTGCGCAGGTGCTGGCCCAGACCCGGCGTTGGCTGGAGCGCGCCGTGATCGGACTGAATTTGTGTCCTTTCGCGAAAAGCGTGTACGCCAAGGAGCAGGTGCATTACGTGGTGTACCCGGGCTTAGACGATGCGGAGCTGCTGGATATCCTGCGGCAGGAGATGGATGCGCTGACTGCGTGTGATCCGCATGTGCGCGAAACCACGCTTGTGATTGCGCCGCTGCTGTGCCCGGACTTTTGGGATTTCAATGGTTTGACCGCGCGCGCGCAGCGGGTTTTGCGCAAGTCCGGGCTGGCCGGGGTGCTGCAGATTGCCAGCTTCCATCCTGCGTATGAATTTGCCGACGACGCCCCGCAGGACATGGCGCACTACACCAACCGCGCGCCCTATCCCATTTTCCATTTGCTTAGGGAAGACGCGGTCGCGCGCGCCGTGGCCGATTTTGCGCAGGCGCAAACGATTTTCGAACGCAACCGGGCGACCCTGCGCGCGCTGGGCCCTGCGGGCTGGAATGCCTTGGAATGCGGCCCCCTGGCATGAGCAAGCACACAGCGCCCAAGCCGGATACCGCTTTGCAGGACATCCTGCGGCCCGGGCAATCGGTGGAGTTGCTCAAAGCCTTACACATACTGACCCGTGAGGGCCGACTCAACCAGGATTCGCGGCGCAAACTCAAGCAGGTCAACCATTTGTTTGGATTCGTTGAAAAAATCCTGCGGGATCTGCCGGCCTCAGCCCACGGCCCCACGCTGGCCGACCATGGCGCGGGCAAGTCCTATCTGGGTTTTATCGTGTACGACCTGTATTTCAAGGCGCTGGGCCGGGGCGAAATTTTTGGTATCGAGTCGCGCAGCGCGTTGGTCGATGCCTCGCTGGCCCTGGCGCAGCACCTGGGTTTCTCCCGCATGCATTTTCTGAACACCAGCGTGGCCGAGTCGGCGCACAGCGCGCTGCTACCCGCGCAGATCGATGTGGTGACCGCCTTGCACGCCTGCGACACCGCGACCGACGACGCCATTGCTTTCGGTCTGGCCAAGCAGGCGCGCGCCATGGTGCTGGTGCCTTGTTGCCAAGCCGAACTGGCCGCCTGTTTGCGCCGGAATAAGGCCTTGCACCTGAAACGCAATGCCCTGGCCGAGTTGTGGCGCCACCCTTTGCACACACGGGAAATCGGCAGCCAACTGACCAATGTGTTGCGCTGCCTGTATTTGGAAGCCATGGGCTATGCCGTGACGGTCACCGAACTCGTGGGTTGGGAGCACAGCATGAAGAACGAGCTCATCCTGGCGCTGCACACCGGTCGGCCACGGGCGGACGCAGCCGCGCGCTTGCAAGCGCTCTTAGTGGAATTCGGGCTGGAGGCCCTGCTTCACACGCGCTTTAAGCTGCACGTGCACAATCCGCCCGAGGCTCAGACGCCGCCGCCCTTGGGTGCAGCGTGATGCGAGGCCGTTTTTTTTCAGGAGGTGTTCTTATGACCCAGTATGGTTTTTATTCCCTGGTGCGCGCTGCATCTGCAGCGGCGCTGATTGCGGGCTTGGCGGCCTGCGCCACCAGTGATCCCGACATGATCTCGCGCGACAACACCCAGGTGATGTCCCAGGTGCAGGACGGCGTGGTGCTGAGCGTGCGCCGGGTGACGGTGGACGGCAGCCAAAGCGGCGTCGGTGCCGTGGTCGGCGGGGTGGTAGGCGCGATTGGCGGTGCGGCCGGTAGCGGCGTGCAGCGCGAGGGCCAGGTCCTGGGCGTGCTCGGTGCGGTCGCCGGTGCAGCAGCCGGCAACGCCGCCGAGCGTCTGGTCACCAAAGAAGAGGCCATTGAAATTTTGGTCCAACTCAAAGGCGGCGAGCGCCGCGCCATCGTCCAGGCCAAAGGTGCCCAAAACTTCGAGCCGGGCGACGCCGTCATCATCGTCACCACCGGCAACAAAGTACGCGTCACCAAGGCACCGAAATAATCGGGGTCAGATTCCGATTATTCTTGGGGAATGGCACGCCTTCCCCGTTTGACGCTTATCGATTACCCGCACCATGTGATTTTGCGGGGCAACAACCGCCAGCCCATCTTCGCCGTCGACGCGGACCGCTTGCGCATGCTTAGCCTGATGGAGGAGCACGGGCGGGCGCACGGTGTGGACATCCACGCCTATGTGCTCATGGACAACCATTTGCATCTGTTGCTGACACCCCGGCGCGAACGCGGGGTTCCGCTGATGATGCAGGCCGTTGGGCGCAGTTATGTGCGTAGCTTCAATCTGCAGCAAGGGCGCAGCGGCACCTTGTGGGAAGGGCGTTACCGCTCCACGCTGATCCAGTCCGAGCGCTATTTGCTCAACTGCATGGTCTATATCGACCTGAATCCGGTGCGCGCGGGCATGGTTGATCTGCCGGGGGATTACCCGTGGTCCAGCCACACCCATTACACCGGCCGCCAGGTTCAGCGTATGCTGACGCCCCATCCGCTCTACTGGGAGCTGGGCAATACCCCCTTCGCGCGGGAGGCGGCTTATGGTGAATTGGTTCGCAGCGGCATCTCCGCTGCACAACAGCGGGAGCTGACCACGGCAACCTTGAGCGGCTGGGCCATGGGCGATGCGCAATTCCTGGCCGGTCTGGCGGGACAAAGCCCGCGACGCGCGCAGCCTGCAAAGGCAGGGCGGCCATTGTCTCATCCGTCCCCAATTAAACAGCGTCTTTGACTTCGGTGAATTAATCGGGATCTGACCCCGATTAATTTTCTACTTCCAGTGGGGGTATTAGGGTATCCTCTATGCCCCTTATCGAGTTTTCAGGAGTAGCCGAATGACAACCGCAGCCGAAATCGAGTACCTGCAGGCGAATGGTTTGTACAGCGGGGCGGATGAGCACGACGCCTGCGGCGTGGGTTTTGTGGCCCATATCCGCGGGCAGCGCAGCCACAGCATCGTGCGCAGCGCCTTGCAGATTCTGGAAAACCTGGACCACCGGGGCGCGGTCGGGGCCGACGAGTTGATGGGCGACGGCGCGGGCATTCTGATTCAGTTGCCCGACGCGCTCTACCGGGCGGAAATGGCGGCTGCGGGCGTTACCCTGCCGCCGCCCGGCGAATACGGCGTGGGCATGATTTTTCTCCCCAAAGAGCAGGCCTCGCGCATGGCCTGCGAGCAGGAGATGGAGCGGGCCATACGCGCCGAAGGCCAGGTTTTCCTGGGCTGGCGCGATGTGCCGGTCAATGCCGATATGCCCATGTCGCCCACGGTGCGCGCCAAAGAGCCGGTGATCCGCCAGGTTTTTATAGGGCGCGGCAACGATGTGATCGTGCAGGACGCACTGGAGCGCAAGCTCTATGTGATCCGCAAAACCGCCAGCGCGGCGATTCAGCACCTCAACCTCAAGCACGGCAAAGAGTATTACGTGCCCAGCATGTCCAGCCGCACCGTGATTTACAAAGGCCTTTTGCTGGCCGATCAGGTGGGAACCTATTTCCATGACTTGCTGGACGAGCGCTGCATTTCGGCGCTGGGCCTGGTGCACCAGCGTTTTTCGACCAATACCTTCCCCGAGTGGCCGCTGGCCCATCCCTACCGCTATGTGGCCCACAACGGCGAGATCAACACCGTCAAGGGAAACTACAACTGGATGAAGGCGCGCGAAGGGGTCATGTCCTCGCCCGTGCTGGCTGCCGACCTGCAAAAGCTCTACCCCATCAGCTTCGCCGGTCAATCCGACACCGCGACCTTTGACAACTGCCTGGAATTGCTGACCATGGCTGGCTACCCCATCAGCCAGGCCATGATGATGATGATCCCCGAGCCCTGGGAAAACCACAGCACCATGGATCCACGCCGCCGCGCGTTCTACGAATACCACGCCGCCATGCTCGAACCCTGGGACGGCCCGGCCTCCATCGTGTTCACCGATGGCCGCCAAATCGGCGCGACCCTGGACCGCAACGGCTTGCGTCCTTCGCGCTACTGCATCACCGACGATGACCTGGTCATCATGGCTTCCGAGTCGGGCGTGCTGCCCGTGCCCGAGAACAAGATCGTGCGCAAGTGGCGCTTGCAGCCCGGCAAGATGTTCCTGATCGATCTGGAGCAGGGCCGCATGATCGATGACGACGAGCTGAAATCCGGTCTCGCCAACAGCAAGCCCTACAAGCAGTGGATCGACAACCTGCGCATCAAGCTCGACGACGTGGCCGCCAGCGGCGCGGTTGACGCCGGTGAAGTGACTTCCGTGGGCTTGCTGGACCGCCAGCAGGCGTTTGGTTTCACCCAGGAAGATGTGAAGTTTTTGATGGCGCCTATGGCCGCCGCCGGGGAAGAGGCGCTGGGCTCCATGGGCAACGACAGCCCGCTGGCCGTGCTGTCCGACAAGAACAAGTCGCTGTACAACTACTTCAAGCAGCTTTTCGCCCAGGTGACCAACCCGCCGATTGACCCGATCCGTGAAGCGATCGTGATGTCGCTGGTCTCGTTTATCGGCCCCAAGCCCAATCTGCTGGACATCAACCAGGTCAACCCGCCCATGCGGCTGGAGGTTTCGCAACCCGTGCTGGACTTTGCCGACATGGCCAAGTTGCGCGACATTGCGCAGCACACCCACGGCAAATTCCGCAGCACCACCTTGGACATCACCTACCCGCTGGCCTGGGGCCATGAGGGTGTGGAGGCCAAGCTGGCGTCCTTGTGCGCACAGGCAGTGGACGCGATCCGTGGCGGCCACAACATCCTGATCATCAGCGACAAGGGCGTAGGTCCGGACAAGGTGGCGATTCCGGCCCTGATGGCCCTGTCGGCAATCCACCAGCACCTGGTCAGCGAAGGCCTGCGTACCACCGCCGGCTTGGTGGTGGAAACCGGCACGGCGCGCGAGGTCCACCATTTCGCCGTGCTCGCAGGTTATGGAGCCGAAGCGGTACATCCTTACCTGGCCATGGAAACCCTGGTGCAGCTGCACCAGAACCTGAGCGGCGAACTGGGTGCCGACAAGGCGATTTACAACTACATCAAGGCCATTGGCAAGGGCCTGTCGAAAATCATGTCCAAGATGGGCGTGTCGACGTACATGAGCTATTGCGGCGCGCAGTTGTTCGAAGCCATTGGGCTATCCAGCGCGACCGTGAACAAGTATTTCACCGGCACGCCCAGCCGGGTGGAAGGCATAGGCGTTTTCGAAATCGCCGAAGAAGCCATCCGCATGCACCGCGCCGCATTCAGCGCCGACCCGGTGCTGGCCAACGCGCTAGACGCCGGTGGCGAATACGCCTGGCGCGCGCGGGGTGAGGAGCATATGTGGACGCCGGATGCGATTGCCAAACTGCAGCACAGCACCCGCGCCAACAACTTCAGCACCTACAAGGAATATGCCCAGATCATCAACGACCAGAGCCGCCGCCACCTGACCTTGCGCGGCCTGTTCGAGTTCAAGATCGACCCGGCCAAGGCGATTGCGCTGGACGAAGTGGAAAGTGCCGCCGAAATCGTCAAGCGTTTCGCCACCGGCGCGATGTCGCTGGGTTCTATTTCGACCGAGGCGCATGCCACCCTGGCAATTGCCATGAACCGCATAGGCGGCAAGAGCAACACCGGCGAAGGCGGCGAAGACCCGGCGCGTTACCGCAACGAACTCAAGGGCATTCCCATCACCCAGGGCCAGACCATGTCCGACCTGCTGGGCAAGGATTTGTTCGAGGTCGACTACCCCCTGAACGCGGGCGACTCCATGCGCTCCAAGATCAAACAGGTCGCCTCCGGCCGCTTTGGTGTGACGGCTGAATACCTCTCCAGCGCCGACCAGATCCAGATCAAGATGGCGCAGGGCGCGAAACCGGGCGAGGGCGGGCAACTGCCGGGTAACAAGGTCTCCAACTACATCGGCATGCTGCGCTATTCGGTGCCGGGCGTGGGCCTGATTTCACCGCCGCCGCACCATGACATTTACTCTATTGAGGACCTGGCGCAGCTGATCCACGACCTGAAAAACGTGGCCCCCAAAGCCAGCATCAGCGTCAAGCTGGTCTCGGAAATCGGCGTGGGCACGGTGGCCGCCGGTGTCACCAAGTGCAAGAGCGACCACATCGTGATCGCCGGCCATGACGGCGGCACGGGTGCCTCGCCCTGGTCGTCCATCAAACACGCTGGCAGCCCGTGGGAAATCGGCCTGGCCGAAACCCAGCAAACCCTGGTGCTCAACCGCCTGCGCGCCCGGGTGCGGGTACAGGCCGACGGGCAGATGAAAACTGGGCGCGACGTCGCGATTGGCGCGCTGCTGGGCGCGGACGAATTCGGTTTCGCCACCGCGCCGCTGGTGGTGGAAGGCTGCATCATGATGCGCAAATGCCACCTCAACACCTGCCCGGTCGGTGTGGCCACCCAGGACCCGGATTTGCGCAAAAAGTTTGCAGGCAAGCCCGAGCATGTGGTGAACTATTTCTTCTT
>CANCTD010000065.1 GCA_947380945.1 Comamonadaceae bacterium | reverse complement strand
TTGATTGACCAGTTCTGGTCGCCCTCCACGAACACGCTGGACGCGCCCTTTGGCGGCGCGCTGGAGAACCGGGTGCGCTTTGCCATGGAGGTGGTGCGCGCCATCCGCAAGCGCGTGGGGCCGGATTTCATTCTGGGCGTGCGCGGCGTAGCCGACGAGGTGCGGCCCGGCGGCATCACCGCGTCGGAAGGCATAGGCATTGCGCGCCACCTGGCGGATTCGGGCATGGTGGATTTTTTGAACATCATCCGCGGCCATATCGATACCGACGCCGGCCTGACCGACGTGATTCCCGTCCAAGGCATGCCAAGCGCACCGCACCTGGACTTTGCCGCCAGCTTGCGTGACCATGTGAGCGTGCCCATCTTCCACGCCGCCAAGATCCAGGACGTGAACACCGCGCGCCACGCGATTGCCAGCGGCAAGCTCGACATGGTGGGCATGACCCGCGCCCATATGGCCGACCCGCACATCATGCGCAAAATTCTGGAAGGTCGCGAGGACACGATACGCCCCTGCGTGGGCGGCAACTTTTGCCTGGACCGCATTTACGCAGGCGGCGAGGCCTATTGCATCCACAACCCGTCCACCGGACGCGAACTCACCCTGCCCCACGCAATTGCACCCGCACCCGCGCAGCGCAAAGTGCTGATCGTCGGGGCCGGCCCCGCAGGCTTGGAGGCGGCGCGCGTGAGCGCCGAGCGCGGCCATGCGGTCACGGTGCTGGAAGCTGCGCCCCAAGCCGGTGGGCAAATCCGGCTGACGGCGGTCAGCCCGCGCCGACGCGAGATGATGAGCATCATCGACTGGCGCATGGCCCGCTGCGAAGAGCGCGGCGTGGTGTTCCGCTTCAACACCCTGGCCGATGAGGCCACGGTGCTCGCTGAAAACCCCGACGTGGTCATCATCGCCACCGGCGGCTTGCCGCACACCGACGTACTGCAAAGCGGCAACGACTTGCTTGCGTCCACCTGGGACATTCTGGCCGGCGATGTGAAGCCCGGCAAAAACGTGCTCTTGTTTGATGACGCGGGCGACCACGCCGCGCTGCAGGCCGCCGAAATCATTGCCCAAAGCGGCGCTACGCTGGAGATCATGACGCCGGACCGCAGCTTCGCACCCGAGGTGATGGCCATGAACCTGGTGCCCTATATGCGCAGCCTGCAAAAGCTGGACGTACGCTTCACGGTCACCTTCCGCTTGCTATCGGTAGAGCGAACGGACGCGGGCCTCAAAGCGCTTGTGGGCAGCGACTACGGCGGCGTGCGCAAGGAGCGGCTGGTGGACCAGGTCATCGTCAACCACGGCACCCTGCCCCTTGAGGATTTGTACCTCGCGCTCAAACCCCATTCCAGCAACCGGGGCGATACCGACTATGCGGCCCTCATCGCGCTGGCACCGCAAACCGCACGCAGCAACCCGGACGGGCGTTTTCAGCTGTTCCGCATAGGCGACGCGGTTTCTGCGCGCAATACGCACGCAGCGGTACTCGACGGCTTGCGCCTGGCGCGCGCCTTGTAAGCGCGGGAAGCGGGCCACCATGAAGCTGGCGCTGCTGTCCGACATCCATGCCAACCGGCATGCGCTTGAAGCCTGCATCGCCCACGCCGCCCAGGCCGGCGCGCAGCGGCTGGCGTTCCTGGGTGATCTGGTGGGCTACGGAGGCGAGCCGGCTGCGGTGGTGCAGCGCATCATGGCGCTGGCGGAGGCCGGGGCGGTGGTGCTGCAAGGCAACCACGATGCGCTGGCCGTGGACCCGCCCGCCGGCGCGACCCAACACGGGCAGGCAGCTGCGCAATGGACGCACGCGCAGCTCAGCCCCTCGCAGCGTAGCTTCCTAGCCGGTTTGCCGCTGACCCACCATGAAGACACGCTGCTGCTGGTGCACGCCAGCGCCGACGCACCGGCGCGCTGGCGCTATGTGAACAACCCTTTTGCCGCGTCCAACAGCCTGGACGCCGCCGTCATGCCACCCGCGGGCAGCGCCGCTGTGCGCCATGTATTCGGTGGCCATGTGCATGACCAAAGCCTGTATTACCGGGGTCAGGGCCGCTCGCTGATGGCTTTTGCGCCCACCCCCGGGGTGGGCATCGCCACACCGGCGCACCGGCATTGGATTGCCACGGTGGGCTCGGTCGGGCAGCCGCGTGACGGTGACACCCGGGCGGCCTATGCCTTGTTTGACAGCGCTGCCATGCGGCTGACTTTTTACCGCGTGCCCTATGACCATCTGGCTGCCGCGCAAAGCGTGCGCGCCGCCGGACTGCCTGAAGCACTGGCGCTGCGTTTGGAGAGCGGGCGATGAAGATGCCGCAAGCCGGTAGCGAGATCGATGGTTTTGTGATCGGCGCGCGCGTGCACAGCGGCAGCATGGCCCTGATTTACCAGGTGGCATACGCGGGCGGGCGGGCCTCCAGCTTTGACATGGTCATGAAAGTACCGCGCATGACCGAGGGCGACGGCGCGGAAACCATTGTGGGCTTCGAAGTCGAGCACCAGATCATGCAATTGCTCAGCGGCCCCCATGTACCGCGCCTGGTGGCCGCCGGGGACATGGCGACCCTGCCCTACCTGGTCATGGAATACGTGCCGGGCCGTACCCTGAACCACTGGCTCGAACTGTCCACACCGGGCCACCGGCCCGATGCAGCAGAACTGGCCCGGCTGGGCGCGGCAGTTGCCCACGCCACGCACAGCCTGCACCAGCAGGACACGGTGCACCTGGATATCAAACCGGCCAACGTCATCATCCGCGACGATGGCAGCGCCGTCCTGCTGGACTTCGGCTTAAGCGTGCACGCCCACAGCCCGGATTTGCTGGCCGAAGAGTTGCGCAAGGCGGTCGGCTCGCCGGCCTATATGGCACCCGAGCAGGTGGTGGGTGTGCGCGGCGATCCGCGCAGCGACATCTTTGCGATCGGGGTCATGCTGTACGAGTTGGCCACGGGCGAACTGCCTTTTGGCAGTCCCTCGACCCAGGCAGGTTTGCGCCAGCGCCTGTGGATGGATCCGCCGCCGCTGCGGCAGTTGCGCCCGGAACTGCCGCCGTGGCTGCAAGAGGTGGTCATGCGCTGCCTGGCCTGCGCCGCCGAGCAGCGCTACCCCTCAGCCGCGCACCTGGCATTTGATCTGACCCACTGCGACCAGATCCAGGTCACAGCACGCGGACGCGCCTTGCGGGGCCCCGGTTTTATGACCCATTTCAGGCGCTGGATCCGTGCCGCCGGGCTGCACTACCAACCCAGTCCGCTGCCGACCCGGCAAATCGAGCAGGTGCCCATCATCATGGTCGCGGTACCGAACCAGGACGTGAGCGACGCCACGCTGTATTCGCTGCGCCAGGCGGTGGCGCGTTCCCTGGGCATACGGCCGGGTGCGCGGCTAGCCTGTGTGACGGTGATCGCACCCGGCGCTGGCAGCACCTCCGACCAGGACCGCAGCGAAACCAGCGTGCACAGGCATCTGCTGGCCATGCTGCAGCAATGGACCCGGGGCCTGCCGCTGGATGAGCACCAGACCTCGTTTCACGTGCTGGAGTCGGGCGATGTGGCCCAAGCCCTGTTGCGCTACGCCCAGGGCAACCATGTGAGCATGATCGTGATGGGCGCGGCCACACACGGAGTGCAGCTGCAACGCTTGGTCGCGCCAGTGCCTATCAAAGTCGCTATGGAAGCGCCCTGCACGGTCGTGCTGGTCAAGCAAGGCCTGCCGTTTGAACAGCTGGCCAGCGCAGCGGCAAACGGACCGCCAAGCGGCTGAAGCGGGGGCGCTGAGCCCCGCCCGACCCGATTCAGCTCAGGCCGAGAGGCAGGGTGCAGCGGCAAGCGCCAAAGCCTGCGACATTTTTTCAAAGTAAGCGTGCGCCACCGGGGTGGGTACCAGGTACTTGGTACGGCGGTTGGTTCCCGTGAAAATTTGCTCTATGAATCCGGCAATGCGCAGCTCATCGAGCTTGCGGTGCAGCGTGGTTTGGCTGGCAATGTGCGAAAGGTTCATGGCCTGACTCACCGTCAAAGGATGTCCCGCCGCGTGGCTTACGGCGATGGCATTGAGCAAGAGGACGCCGCTCTCGTCGAGCTCGCTGAGGCTGCCTTTTTGTATCACCTCAGCAATCTTCAAAAACCGCAGATACAGATTTTGCATGACACCATTCAGGATAAAAGGCAGATTATCGCCTTTATAACCATTGCATACACCTTAGGTATTGCGGACACAATATTTTATTCAGATACATTATTCAATTGTGCAAATACAAGTCGGGTAAGGTATATGGCATTCAGTGAATCGTTCAAAGAAAACTTGCGTGCCTTTATTGTCATCAGCTTTGCCTACGCCGCGATTTATTTTTTCAACAATACCCTGACTGGCTTTCTCTATTTATTGCCCGGTGCACATCTGGTGCACATACCAAGCGGGTTCAAATTGCTGTTTGTGATGATCGGGCGCTGGGGCGGTGCCGCCGCGATTGGTTTTGTCTCATTTGTCAACGCCTACTTTTTTGTATCCCAGGAAAACCTGCCCTTGGACTTGGCCCTGGCGTCTGCCAGCGGACTCGCCCCATTGCTGACCTGGTTATTTTTCAAGTACCGCCGCGGTATTGACGACTATTTGGGCAATCTCACCTACAAAAATGTCCTGGGTATGGGAATATTTTTTGCCCTGCTCAACAGCGCTTCGCACCAATTGATATTGTTTTGGTCCGGAACAATCAACGATTTTGCGCAAGGGTTTCTGGTCATGCTGGTCGGCGACATCACGGGCCTGTACCTGGTGCTGCTGATGGTGAAGTTCACCGCAAACTGGATGGGGCGCAAACGGCTGGATCCCTAGCGATGCGCGCTCTCCCATCACCCATTGGGACGGCACATCCAAGGCGATTCGATCGGCTTGGCACTGGATTCACCCTCCCCCATTTTTCTGTAGAGCCGCTGTGTGGTGAGCAGCACTGGCCAGCTCAGACGCTGCCAGCGGATGGTGTCCTGGAGAGCCGCTTGGCACTTGAGTGGAAAGGTCAATATCGCAGAATTGGGCACTCGGTAAGCAGCTTTTTTACCATCATCCCGGTACAAGATTTCGAGATCAAGCAGCCTTTTTAAGCTCAGCTATCTTGAGCCCCGAAGACCCCTTCAATTCCTTTTGAACGTAATCGGAGATCAACTTCTTGTTTTGCCTTAAGGAGCAGACTTAAGAAATAAAACTCATTACAAATCAACAGGTTACAAGTGGACTTCAGTAGTGTGGAAGCAAATGTGAAAGACAACTATTCCAATCACTTTTTTGTAAAACAATGCGCAACAACTGCATTGGCGTGCCCATGACCCAACCCATGTTCACTCTTGAGCCAATTGACAATTTCCATGTGCTTCATGCCTTTTTGTTTTTGAACAAGTTTGATCCAATGGTCAATTGGCTGGCCATATTTCTTTTCAATGGATGGGAAGTAAGAGGCTGGACCAGAAGCTTTTGTTTGTTCGCTCATCTGAATACTTTGAACAAAATTTATCTAATTTGCAGTCATACAAAAGACAGCCAATTTATTGCCGTCTAAGTCTCTAAAGTAAGCGCCATAAAATTGGCCGCCCCTCGCACCAGGTGCACCTTCGTCTTTTGCACCTAGCGCAAGAGCCTTTGCATGAAGCAATTGAACTTGCTCTGGATCTGCTGCTGCAATTGCAACCATTGAACCGTTCCCAATGGTTGCTGCTTGACCATCAAAGGGCTTCATGACGCTGAACATAGGTTTGTCAGCGGACACTCCCCACCCTACACCCCGATCGCTTTTGAAAAAAATTTTTGCACTTAGAACGCTTAGGAGTTCACCGTAAAAATGAACTGCTTTTTCTAGATCGTTAGTTCCTACACAGGTGTAACCAATCATGCCGACTCCTTTGGATGTTGTGGCAGAGTCCAAATCAGGATAAAACTTAAAAATATTTTAGTGTTCATAGTGATGAAGTTGAATAGGATTGAACCTATTAAATTTCACAACATCTTTAAATACTCTGTGCGGTGAGCAGCACTGGCCACCTCAGATGCTGCTAACGGAGGGTCTCCGGGAGAGCCGATTGGCACTTGAGTGGACAGGTCAGTTTTGCGGTCTTGGCTTTCACCTTTGCGCTAATCGTAATGCGTCCACATCCGCAAAACACGCACCGTACGCTGCTCCGGAAAAACCTCGTACACCAGACGATGCTGGATGTTGATCCGTCTTGAATACGCGCCCGAGAGGTCACCCACCAGCTTTTCAAAAGGTGGGGGATTTTGGAAAGGATCGCTCTCTAGGACTTCCAAGAGGGCTTGGGCTTTCTCTTTTAGCCCGCCGGCCTTTACCTTTTTCGCGTCCTTCAACGCTTGCTTGGCGTAGACGACTGACCAGCTCACCACTTCAAGGCCTTGGCACTTTTTTCCAGGGGTTCGGCCATTCCGGCTTTGATGGATTCCCGCATGCCGGGTACCGACAGCAGATGCAAAGTCTCTTGAATTGCACTCCAATCATCTGCGGCAATCAGCACAGCATTGTTTCGTTTGCCTGAGATCAGGACGGGCTTGTGCGAGCTTGCGGTCTCGTCCATGAGGCGATACAAATTCGCCCTTGCTTCGCTGGCAGATAGTGCGTTCATCAATTTCTCCGTTAGTAGATAGTGTACGCAAAGTCGTACGCATCTTCGAGGATTACTTTTTTCCGTTTGCGCTGAACCCCCTGCTTGGCGCGCAAACGCTCTATCGGAGCATGCCCCCACCTCTAACCCGGCGTAGGCACATCCGACAGCCACAGCCAGCCCCATCCCACCCCTGTGCCATAATTTCGGCCACGCGCACTCCAGCCCGGGTGGTGGAATTGGTAGACGCAGCGGACTCAAAATCCGCCGCCGCAAGGCGTGCCGGTTCGATTCCGGCCCCGGGCACCAGATCAGGCCGCAAGACTTCACCGTCTTGCGGCTTTTTTTGTGTCCAGCCGCTTCGGGCCGCCACAGCCCCGCACGCCGGGCTTGGTAAATGGTTTGTCGGCATCCAATTTAAAGAATTGCCAAAACAGGCTGCCAAGCGGGGATTGGCGGGGGCTGCCAGGCCTTTTTCAGAGGGAACTGCATAGAATTCGCGCAGCTTTGGAGACCGCCCCATGACAGAAGAAACACCGGCCGCACCGGCCCGCCGACGCGCCGGACGTGGCAGTGGCACCGTGCGCACCGCACCCTCGACCGCCAAATACCGCCATTTGAAGCACCGCCTTCCCCCGACGCCCATGGTGTCAGAGGACGAGCTGGAGGCGATCCACAACACCTCGCTGCAGATCCTCGAAGAAATGGGCATGGATTTCATGCACGAGGGCGCGCGCGCCATCCTGAAAAAGGCCGGCGCGGATGTGCGACCTGGCTCCGAGCGGGTGCGCTTTGACCGCAACCTGATTCTGGAGGCAATCAAAACCTGCCCTTCCGAGTTCACGCTGCATGCGCGCAACCCGGAACGCAATGTGCACATAGGCGGCAAGAACCTGGCGTTTGCCCAGGTCGCCAGTCCGCCCAATTGCTCGGACATGGACAA
This sequence comes from Comamonadaceae bacterium, assembly GCA_947380945.1. GTDB lineage: Bacteria > Pseudomonadota > Gammaproteobacteria > Burkholderiales > Burkholderiaceae_C > Allorhodoferax. The sequence goes on along the minus strand of CANCTD010000065.1, from coordinate 1,280 downwards.
GGGCCGGCGTGCGGGCAACCAGCAGGACTTCCGTAACCTGGTGAAGCTGGCGCAGCGCTACGACATCATCCACCTGACAGGCGGCTATCCCGTGGAACCCGTGGACTTGCACGCCTCCATCCGCCACCTGGATTGCCTGTCTGACATTGCCAAACTCACCGACAAGGCCTTCCATGCCTATTCGCTGGGCAAAGAGCGCAACCAGGACGGGCTGGAGATCGCCCGCATTGCGCGCGGCATCAGCCACGAACAAATGGAGCGCGAGCCCTCGCTGTTTTCCATCATCAACAGCTCTTCGCCGCTGCGCCTGGACACCCCCATGCTGCAAGGCATTCTGGAGATGTCCTCGCGCAACCAGATCATCATGCTCACGCCTTTCACGCTGGCTGGCGCCATGGCACCGGTCACCTTGGCCGGTGCGCTCGCGCAGCAAAACGCCGAAGCCCTGGCGGGTATTGCGCTGACCCAGCTGGTGCGCCCAGGCGCACCCGTGGTCTACGGCGGCTTCACCAGCAACGTGGACATGAAAACCGGCGCGCCCGCATTCGGCACGCCCGAGTACATGAAGGCCGTGTTGGTGGGCGGACAACTCTGCCGCAAATACGGCATCCCCTACCGCACCAGCAATGTCAACGCCGCCAACACCGTGGACGCGCAGGCGGCCTATGAATCGGTGTTTTCGCTGTGGGCGCTGACGCAAGCCGGGGGCAACTTCATCATGCACAGCGCGGGCTGGATGGAAGGCGGCTTGACCGCCTCGTTTGAGAAATTCATTCTCGACTGCGACCTCTTGCAAATGGTGGCCGAGTTTTTGACGCCGCTGGACGTAAGCCCCGCCGGGCTGGCCATGGATGCGATCAAGGACGTGGGGCCGGGCGGTCATTACTTTGGCACGGCGCACACGCTGGAGCGCTTCGAAACCGCGTTTTATTCGCCCATCATTTCGGACTGGCGCAATTTTGAGAGCTGGGAAGAGGCCGGCAAGCCCACCGCCGACCAAAAGGCCAATGCCACCTGGAAAAAAGAGCTGGCCTTGTACGAGCGCCCCTATATGGACCCGGCGATCGAGGAAGAGCTGGACGCCTTTGTGGCCAAGCGCAAAGCCGAGGGCGGCGCGCCGACAGACTTTTAAGCTCTCAGAGTGGACGTTAGTGGACTATTCGTGGACTATTTGACAAGAGGATTCGCAGGATGAAAACAACAGCACGCGTGGTGATTATTGGCGGCGGTGTCGTCGGATGTTCGGTGCTTTACCACCTGACCAAAAAAGGCTGGAGCGA
>CANCTD010000064.1 GCA_947380945.1 Comamonadaceae bacterium | reverse complement strand
ATGAAACCCATGCCGCCGTGGACTTGCACAGCCAGCGAGGTGACTTCCAGGCTCATCTCGGTGCTGAAGCCTTTGACCAGCGGCACCATGAATTCGTAAAAGCTGTTGTGCAGCTTGCGGGTTTCCGCGTCAGGATGGTGGTGCGCCATGTCTGAGGCCGCTGCCGCCGCACTGGCCAGCGCGCGGCTGCCTTCGGTGTAGGCGCGCATGGTCATGAGCATGCGGCGCACATCGGGGTGGTGGATGATGGGCGCGCTCTTGTCCATGGAGCCGTCCACGGGGCGGCTTTGGACCCGTTCGCGGGCGAATGCCACGGCCTTTTGGTAGGCCCGGTCTGCGACTGCGATACCCTGAATGCCCACGGCGTAGCGCGCGGCATTCATCATGATGAACATGTATTCCAAGCCCCGGTTTTCCTCGCCCACCAAAAAGCCAACTGCGCCGGGGCCGGCCGCATCGGCCACGCTGCCCGGCAAGCCATCGCCGTACTGCAGCACGGCGGTGGGGCTGGCTTTGATGCCCAGCTTGTGTTCGATGCTGACACACTGCACGTCGTTGCGCGCGCCCAGGCTGCCATCGGCATGCACCAGCACCTTGGGCACCACAAACAGGCTGATGCCCTTGACGCCTTGAGGCGCGCCCTGCACCCGCGCCAGCACCAGATGGACGATGTTCTCGGCCATGTCGTGCTCGCCCCAGGTGATGTAGATCTTGGTGCCGAAAATTTTGTAAGTCCCATCGGCCTGCGGCTCGGCGCGGGTGCGCACCAGTGACAGGTCGCTGCCGGCCTGCGGCTCGGTCAGGTTCATGGTGCCGGTCCAGGTACCGGCTACCAGCTTCTCAAGGTAGGTGGCTTTGAGTTCGTCCGAGCCTGCTGTCAGCAGCGCCTCGATTGCGCCGTCGCTGAGCAAGGGGCAGAGCGAAAAGCTCAGGCTGGCCGCGTTGAGCATCTCGTTGCAGACCGCGCCTATGGTCTTGGGCAGTCCCTGCCCGCCCCACTCGGCGTCGTGCTGCAAACCCTGCCAGCCGCCTTCTACAAACTGGATGAAAGCTTGTTTGAAACCGGGTGCAGCGGTGACCACGCCCTGGCTCCAGGTGCTGGGGTTGACATCGCTGGGCCAGTTCAGCGGTGCCACCACGTCGCGGGCGAATTTGGCGGATTCTTCGAGCACCGCCTGCGCCGTGTCCAGCGTGGCGTCCTCCAGGCCGGGCAAGGCGGCGATCTGGGCTATGCGGGCAATGTGTTCGAGGTTGAACAACATGTCCTTCAGGGGCGCGTGGTAGCTCATAAGTGTCCTGCTCTCCAAATATCGCGGCAGCCCCGGCTATCCGCCGGCCTGCCGCCTGGTCACCCGCCCGGCGCGGCTTACAGCGCCCGGACCATCTCCGGAACGGCGTTGAACAAATCGGCCTCCAGCCCGTAGTCGGCCACGCTGAAAATCGGTGCCTCCACGTCCTTGTTGATGGCCACGATCACCTTGCTGTCTTTCATGCCGGCCAGATGCTGTATCGCGCCGCTGATGCCGCAGGCGATGTAGAGCTGGGGCGCGACGATCTTGCCGGTCTGGCCGACCTGCCAGTCGTTGGGCGCATAACCGGCGTCCACGGCGGCGCGGCTGGCACCCATGGCGGCACCGAGCTTGTCGGCCAGCGGCGTCATGACTTCCATGAATTTTTCGTTGCTGCCTAGGGCCCGGCCGCCGGAAACGATGATCTTGGCAGCGGTGAGTTCGGGGCGGTCGTTGCGGGCGATTTCGGAACCCACAAAGTGCACATCGGCGCTGGCAGCCTGGGCGGCCACCACGTCGACTGCGGCGCTGCCGCCAGTCGATGCGACCGGGTCAAACGCGGTGGTGCGTACGGTCAACACTTTGGTCGCGTCCAGGCTTTGCACCGTGGCAATCGCGTTACCGGCGTAAATCGGGCGCTCGAAGGTGTCCGCAGCCAGCACCTTGGTGATGTCAGAGACCTGCGCCACGTCGAGCTTGGCGGCCAAGCGCGGGGCGATGTTCTTGCCGTACACCGTGGCGGGGAACAGGATGTGGCTGTAGGCGGAGGCGATTGCCAGCACCTGGGCCGCGACGTTTTCGGCCAGGCCGTGCCCCAGGCTGTCGTGGTCGGCATGGATAACTTTGGCCACACCCGCGATCTGCGCCGCAGCCGCAGCGGCTGCGCCAGCCTGGTGACCGGCCACCAGCACGTGGACATCACCACCGCAGGCCAGGGCCGCGCTGATGGTGTTGAGGGTGGAGGGCTTGATGCTGCTGTTGTCGTGTTCAGCGATGACGAGAGAGCTCATGGGGTGTCCTTGGAGTCGGATTAAATGACTTTGGCTTCGTTTTTCAGCTTGTCGATCAAGGCAGCCACATCGGCCACTTTGACACCGGCGCTGCGCGCGGGCGGCTCGACCACTTTGATCGTTTTGATGCGCGGTGTGGTGTCCACGCCCAGGTCGGCCGGGCTCATGGTGTCGAGCGGCTTTTTCTTGGCCTTCATGATGTTGGGCAGCGTGACGTAGCGCGGCTCATTCAGGCGCAAGTCGGTGGTGATGATCGCGGGCAATGTCAGGTGCAGGGTCTCGGAGCCGCCGTCCACCTCGCGGGTGACCGTGGCCTTGCCGTCGGCAATCTCGAGCTTGCTGGCAAAAGTGGCCTGGGGGCGGTCGCTCAGCGCGGCCAGCATTTGGCCGGTCTGGTTGCAGTCATCGTCAATCGCTTGCTTGCCCAGAATCACCAGGCTAACCTGCTCTTTGTCCATCAGGGCTTTGATGATTTTGGCAACCGCCAGGGGCTGCAATTCATCATCGCTTTGCACCAGGATGGCGCGATCCGCGCCAATCGCCATGGCGGTGCGCAAGGTTTCGCTGCAGGCCGCCGGGCCGCAGGAGACGGCGATCACTTCGCTGGCCACGCCTTTTTCCTTGAGGCGCATCGCCTCTTCGATGGCGATTTCGTCAAACGGGTTCATGCTCATCTTGACGTTGGCGATATCGACGCCGCTGCCGTCACTCTTGACGCGGACTTTGACGTTGTAGTCCACCACGCGCTTGACTGGTACCAAAATCTTCATAGCAACTCCATAAACTGTGTGCGATCTGCAATTCCAACGCGGCAATTTTCAGCTTCTGCAGAGGTCGGGCATTCTATGCGGGCGACCATTGCTTGCACGGCGGCGAAGCCGGCAAGTGCCGGGGCCGGCCTAACGCGTCAACACCGCGACAGCGGGCGTTTGCGCCAGCGCCACCCCCTGGCTGCGCAGGCCGGCAAGCACAGCGACCAGGATGTCGGATTTGAGATTGCCCTGGCCCTGGTCCAGGTCGTCGATCCAATAATTCAAAGTGAACCCCAGGCCGCCCTGGTCCACCTGCGCCAGCTGCACCGCAGGGGCCGGGTCCTTCAGCACACGGGGCTGCGCGCCCAGGACCTGGGTCAGCAGACCGATGGTCTGTTGCACATCCGCCGCTTGGTCCACCACCACGGTGCAGGTTTGCAGGATGCGCCGGTCGTCCAGCGACCAGTTTTCCACGCGCTGGCTCAGCAGCAGCTCATTGGGCACGAGCGACTCCTGCCCGCCCTGGGACCGGATCACCGTGAAACGGGCGTTGATATGGCGCACCTGCCCCTCAAAGCCATCGACGCGCACATAGTCACCGATGCGGATGCTGCGCTCGGTCAGGATCACAAAACCGCTGATGTAGCTGGCAGCCAGCTTTTGCAGACCCAGACCGATACCCACGCCAATCGCGCCGCCCACAACCGAGAGCGCGGTCAGGTCGATACCAATGGCCGACAGGGCCAGCATCAAGCCCACAAACACCAGCAGTGCGCGGGTGGCGTTGCTCGCAGCTTTGCGCAAGGACAGCTCGCCGCCTGTGGCCGATCGCAAGAGGCGCGCCTCGATGCCCGAGGACAACCACAGGGTCAGCACCATGACCGCTACCGCTGTCACGACGCCCTCAATCACGGCGCGCAGCGTCAGCGTGGAATGCCCCACCTTCCAACCCACGCCTTCGAGCTCATTCATCAAAGCCGGCAGCAGGCCGCTGATCCAGAGCGCAAACGCCAGCCAGACCAGCCAGGACACGGTGTGCTCCAGCGCCCGGGCCCAGCCCGCGCCGTTGAAAGCGATTTGCAAAACCTTGACGGTCAGGCGGATCAGCGCCAGCGCCATGAAAATCGGCAACACCAGTTGGAATAAGGCAAGGGGAATCGCCCGGGCCAGCAGCACCCGCGCCAATTCGGCCAGGCACAAAACCATCACCGGAAACAGCACACCATCAATGTCGCGGGACCCAAACAGGACCGAGCGGCTGGCGTCAAAGTCTTTGCCAGTAAACCGCCGGCGCAGCGCGTACACCAGACGGCCACTGGCAAACCAGCACGCCAGCAGCGCCAGCGCCTCCCATGCCACTGAGAGTTGCAAAAATGCACCCATCCAGCTGCCCAGGTTGTCCAGCGGCAGGGGCGAGGGCGTGTCAAACCAAGTCTTCATAGCGCGCCTATCCTATTGCATACACTGGCCCCATGCTCCGACGCTCCCACCCGGTGCCCGCCATGCGGGCCGCCGCCCTTCTTTTGCTTGCCCTTGGCATCGCCTGCAGCCTGCTCCTCCCCGCCGCCACCGCGGCCACCCAGTTGCCCAAGCGCAGCGCCAGCGCTGCCGCGTCCAGCACACCCACCAAGCCCAAGCGCAAGCCCGCCTCCGTCAAAACACCCGGCAAAAAGACCGCCAAGGCAAAGTCCCAAAAGCGCCACACTGCCGCGAACGCAACATCCAAGCCCCAGCCTTATGACAACAGCAGCGCCGCGATGCAGGCAGCCGACGCCATTGCCAAAGCGCAGCAACTCGACCGCCAATGGGTGCGCAGCGTGATGGCGCAGGCGCAGATGCTGCCTGCCGTGGTGCGCGCCGTGACACCACCGGCGCAACCCGGCAGCCGCAACTGGGCCGCCTACCGCGAGCGGGTCATGACGCCGCAGCGCATTGCGCTTGGCGCTGGCTTTTTGCGTGAGCACGCCGCCACCCTGGCGCGGGCCGAGGCGCAGTACGGCGTGCCCCCGGCCATCGTCGCGGGCATCCTGGGCATAGAGACGATTTACGGACGCAATATGGGCAACTTCCGGGTGCTGGACGCACTGGCCACGCTGGCCCTGGACTTTCCCGACAGCCACCCGAAAAAGACGCAACGCCAAGCCTATTTTTTGACCGAACTCGAAGCGTATTTCGCTTTTTGCCACAGCGGTGGTTACGACCCGCTGAGCCTGCGCGGCAGCTACGCCGGTGCGATGGGCATGGGGCAGTTCATGCCTTCGAGCTGGCTGCAGTACGCGGTGGACTTTGACGGCTCGGGCCGCATCGATTTGTTCAACTCCCCGGACGACGCGATCGGCTCGGTTGCGCATTACCTGTCGGTCTTCCAGTGGAAGCGGGGCATGGCGACCCACTACCCGGTGGCACCCGGCTCGCTTCCCGCCGACTTGCAGGCCTTGCTGGAGCCCGACATCGTGCCCAGCTTCAGCCCGCAGCAACTCGAGGCAAAAGGGCTTGTGCTGGATCCTGCGGCGCGCAGCCACCCGGGTTTGCTGGCCCTGGTTGCACTCCCCATGGGCGATGCCGCCGCGCCCCACTACGTGCTGGGAACCGATAACTTTTTCACCATCACCCGTTACAACTGGAGCAGCCAGTACGCGCTGGCTGTGATCGAGCTGGCCCAGGCTATTGAAGCCGTCGCGCAGCTGCCCGCACAACCCTGACGCACCAGCCGTAGCTCAGGGCGGGCGGTGCTGCCAGTAGCGGGTGTCGCGGGAGCGCTCGCATTCCAATGACGCAGCTTGCGTGCTGCGCCAGTTCATCGCGCCGCAATGCGGGCTGTCCACCACCGCAATACCCTGCTCCCGGTAGCGGGCCAGCACCGGTGCCGCTGGATGGCCGTAACGGTTGCGGTAGCCGCTTTGCACCAGAGCCCAGCGCGGTGCGACCGCCGCAAGAAAGGCCGCGCTGCTGGAGGTCTTGCTGCCGTGGTGCGGCACCAGCAGCACATCGGCGCGCAGCAGCTGGGGCTGGCGCAGCAAAGCCGCTTCCTGCGCTTGCTCGATGTCGCCGGTCAACAAAACGCTGCTGTGCCCGTTGGAAATACGCAGCACGCAGGACAGCGCGTTGGGCTTCACCCGCACCCCGGCGGCGGGGGCGTAATCGGCAGCCTGGGGATGCAGCACCTGAAACCGCACCCCGTCCCATTCCCAGCTTTGGCCCGCCTCACAGCGCTGCAGACGCCCCAACTGGGCCAGCGGTTCAGCGGCGTCCACCGATGTGATCAGCGGCAACCGGGGTTGCGCCCGCAATACCGCAGCTGCGCCGCCCGTATGGTCGCTGTCGCGGTGGCTGAGCACCAAGAGGTCCAAGCGCAGGCCCAAGGCCTGCAGCAAAGGCAGCAACACGCGGTTGCCCGCGTCGCTGTCCAGGCCATAGCGCGGGCCGCTGTCGTACAGCAGGGTGTGCTGCGCGGTCTGCACCAGCACCGCGTTGCCCTGGCCGATGTCGGCGGCCAGCAGCGCAAACTCCCCAGACGGTGGGCGCGGTGGCTGCCAAATCAATATGCAGCCCAATAAGGGCGCACCCGCCAGCCGCAAAGGCCAGCTCCAGGGCAAGACCATGGCGAGCGCCCCGGCCAAAGCCGGGACTGCCACCCACCAGGGCGCAAGCGGTAGCGCCAAGCTGGCGGCGGGCCAGTTCGCCAGAATGTGCGCCCCGTCCAAAAACACCTGCGCGGCCCGCGCCGCAGCGTCCCACAGCGCCGGTACCAACAGACCGGCGAAGGCCAGCGGGGTGAGCACCAGCGTGACCCAAGGAACCGCCAGCGCATTGGCCAGCAAGCCGACCAGAGAAACCTGCCCAAACAAGAGCAAGGTGAGCGGCGCCAAACCCAGGGTGACCACCCACTGCGCCTTCGCCAGCGCCTGCAGCGGCGCGACTACGCGCTGCCAACGGGGCACAGCCCCGAGGCGGCGGGCGGGCAGCGCGTCTTCACTGGCGAACAGCAGCGCAACCGCCCAGAAGCTGAGCCAGAAGCCCGCCTGCAGCAAAGCCCAGGGGTCCAGCGCCAGCACCCATGCCGCGCTGAGCAGGCAGACCAGCGGCCAGGGCCAGCGCACCCCCAGCCAGCGCAGCCCGCCAAACAGCAGCAGCATGGCGCAGGTGCGCTGCGCCGGAATGCCCCAACCCGCAAACGCGGCATAGGCCACTGCCAAGGCCACCCCGGCCAGCCAGGCCGCGCGCGGCGCAGGCAAGCACAGGCACAGCCGCGGCGAGCGCCGCCACAGCCAGCCCGCCAAGGCGATGGCGGCCCAGGCAAACATGGTGATATGCAGGCCGGAGATGCTCACCAGGTGCGCCAATCCTGTGGTACGGAAGGCCTCCCAGTCACCCCGCTCAATCGCCGATTGGTCACCGACCACCAAAGCCGCCAGCAAGCCAGCGACCGCCGGACCCGGCACGCGCGCTTCGATGCGCTCACGCACCTGCTGGCGCAGACGCGCCAGGGGATAGGCTGCGGCCTCGCCGAGCAGGCGCGGCGGCGCATCAGCGGATGTGCTGCGCACATAGCCGGTGGCTTGCACGCCCTGGTCCCACAGCCACAATTCGTAATCAAAGCCGTGGGGGTTGCGGCTGCCATGCGGCGCTTTAAGGCGCAGGGTGAAGGCCCAGCGCTGGCCCGCGCGCAAATCCTGCGGCTGGGCCTGCAGCTCCCACAGGTCCTGGGGCGTGGGCAACAGGCCGGTGTACCAGGCGACATCCAGAAGCGGTGGCAAGGCAAGCGCCTGCCCGTCTGGCCCTGCGCTCTCAACCGCCAGGCGAAAGCGCAGTCCGGCGGGTGTGCGCCGGGGTAAATCGCTGACCACGCCCACCACCTGGATGTCGCGCCCCTCCAGCACCGGGGGCAAAGCGCTGCGGGAAAACTCCAGGGCGCGCAAACCGGTAGACGACCAGGCCAGCACGGCGGCTGCGGCAAACAGCAAAACGCGCTGCGCCAGGCCACGCAGACGCGGCGCGCACCACAGGCCCAGCAGGGCCAGGACGACCGGCAGCGCATACACACCCGCAGCGTCCAGCGCCGGCTGCTGCAACTGCAAAGCCAGGCCCGCGATCCAACCGCCGCACACCACAGCCGTGTGGCGCAGCAGCAGCTGCATCCTTGTGCGCAAGCCTCCCATGGCGGCATGATAAAAGCCCGCATGGGCCGACAATCGGGCCTGCGACCCTTTTTTTCAACCCTTTGCAAGCCACTGCGCCAACGCCATGACTATTTACGACACCCTCGCCAGCCTGAACATCACCCTGCCCCCGGTTGCCACCCCGGCGGCGGCCTATGTGCCATTTGTGCAAACCGGCAAGCTGGTTTTCATCAGCGGCCACATCGCCAAAAAAGACGGCAAGCCCTGGGTCGGACAGTTGGGCAAGAACATGCAAACCGAAGAAGGCGCGGCCGCCGCGCGGGCGATTGCCATCGACTTGATGGGCACCTTGCACGCCGCCGTGGGCGATCTGAACCGCGTTACCCGCATCGTGAAACTGATGTCGCTGGTCAACTCCACGGGCGACTTCACCGAGCAGCACATCGTGACCAATGGCGCGAGCGCGCTGATCGGCCAGGTCTTTGGCGAGCGCGGAGCGCATGCCCGCAGCGCTTTTGGTGTGGCGCAGATCCCGATGGGGGCCTGCGTGGAGATTGAGATGATTGCGGAAGTGGCCGACTAAAATCGCCCCCCTCGCCCGCCGTCCGGGCCTTCTCAGGGCTTCTTCCCCATGTCTGTGCGCCAGCTTTTCGTCACCACCGC
>CANCTD010000063.1 GCA_947380945.1 Comamonadaceae bacterium | reverse complement strand
GCCTTAAGCTGGGCTTATTGTTTGTTGCCCTGCGCGCTCAAGCTGAGCGCCGCCGCACTTTTGTATTTTTTCCACTCCCGAAAGATCTTATGAAACGACGCTTGCTTTTAGGCTCTGTCGCAGCCGGTGCCCTGGCTTTGGGCGGCTGCGCGTCCCACCAGATCGAGGACTACGCGACGCAGCAACCCACGCTGGACCTGCGCCAGTATTTCAACGGCACGCTGGACGCCTACGGCATCTTCACCGACCGCTCGGGCAAAGTGGTCAAACGCTTCACGGTGCTGATGCAATGCAGCTGGGAGGGCGACCAGGGCGTGCTCGACGAGGATTTCACCTATTCGGACGGCACCAAGCAGCGGCGCATCTGGCGCCTCACCGCCCTGCCCAATGGGCGCTACGAGGGCCGCGCCGATGACGTGCTTGGCAACGCGCAGGGCCAGGCCGCAGGCAATGCGCTGAACTGGCGCTACACCCTCGCGTTGCCGGTGGACGGCTCGGTCTACGAGGTGCAGTTTGACGACTGGATGTACCTGATGAACGACAAGGTCATGCTCAACAAAGCGCAAATGCGCAAGTTCGGCATCTACCTGGGCGAAGTCACGCTGTCGTTTAGCAAGCGTTGAGGTTGCGCCACATGGGACTGTTTTTCAAGCCGCTGAACCCGCCACTGCGCGATTGGCGGGGCAAGACCGTATGGGTGATCGGGGCCAGCAGCGGCATAGGCGAGGCCGCAGCCGCAGCCTTGCATGCGGCAGGCGCACGCGTCGTGGTGTCGGCCCGGCGCGCCGATGCGCTGGCCGGCTTTGTGCAGGCGCACCCAGGCAGCGTGGCGATCCCGGTGGATGTGACCGATAACGCGGCGGTAATCCAGGCCGCGCAGCAGGTGCTGGCGCTGGGCACGCTGGACGGCGTGGTGTATTGCAGCGGCATCTACACACCCACCCGCGCTTTTGCCCTGGACGCAGCCGACGCGCTGCGCCATATGGATGTGAATTACAACGGCGCGCTGCGGGTACTGGCTGCGGTGCTGCCGGCCTTGCTGGCGCAGGGACACGGCCACATCAGCCTGGTCAGCAGCGTGGCAGGCTACCGGGGCCTGACCAATGGCCTGGTCTACGGCCCGACCAAGGCCGCGCTCACCCATCTGGCCGAAGGTTTGTACCTGGACTTGCACGACAGGGGTCTGGGTGTATCCGTGATCAGCCCCGGCTTTGTGGAAACCCCGGCCACGGCCGTTAACGAATTTGCGATGCCCGCGATCATCAGCGCAGCTGTGGCGGCCCGCCATATGCTGGCAGGTTGGGCGGAGGGTGAATTTGAGATCCACTTTCCCAAGCGCTTCACGCGCTGGATGCAGCTGCTGCGCCTGCTGCCATACCGCTGGTATTTCGCGCTGGTACGAAAGTTCACGCAATGAAGCAGGCTACGCACCCCGCACCCGAACACGTGGCACGCGTGATCGCGTTTTTTGAAAGCATCACACCCCAGACCCTGGACCAGCTCGCCAGCGTCTACGCCAGCGATGCGCGCTTTAAGGACCCGTTTAACGATGTGCGCGGCCTGCCTGCGGTACGCCGCGTTTTCGACCACATGTTTGTGGCGCTGCGCCAGCCGCGCTTTGTGGTGACGCAGCAGGTCACGCAAGGGCAGGATTGTTTTTTGACCTGGGATTTTTATTTTTACCTGGGCAGCCAGCGGCCCGGCGTGGAACAAAAAATTGCCGGTGCGACCCATCTGGTGTTTGACGTCGCGGGCCGCGTCGTGCTGCACCGCGATTACTGGGACGCCGCCGAAGAGCTGTATGAAAAACTGCCCGTACTGGGCAGTTTGATGCGCTGGCTCAAGCGCCGCGCGAATTCCTGAACCAGCCCCGCCGCCCGCTCAGGGTGGCAGGGTGTCGGCGAAACTGGGGCGCTGCACCAGCTTGTCAAACAGCCGCTGCAGGTTCGGGTGTGCGGCGCGCCAGTCGATCTCGGGAAAACGGAAATCCAGGTAACCCAAAGCGACGCCCACGCTGATGTCGGCAAGCGACAGGTGCACGCCGGCGCAATACGGCTGCTCGCCCAGATCCTTGGCCATGGCGGCCAAGGCCGCATGCACTTTGCTGAGCTGCCGCTCAATCCAGGCGCTGCTGCGCTGCGCATCGCTGCGTCCCGCCCAGGTGGCCTCCAGCCGCGCCAGGATGGCGGCGTCGAGTACGCCATCGGCCAGCGCCTCCCAGGTTTTCACGCCCGCGCGCTCGCGCCCCACACCGGGAATGAGCTTGCCAACCGGCGAGAGCGCATCCAGGTATTCCACGATCACGCGCGAGTCATAGAGCGACTCCGCGCCTTCCATGATCAGGCAGGGAACTTTTCCCAGGGGATTCGATTCCGTGATGGTGGTGCCTGCACTCCATACGTCTTCGCTAACAAACTCGTAATCCAACTTTTTCTCAGCCATCACGATGCGCACTTTGCGCACATAGGGGCTGGTCAACGAACCGATTAATTTCATGGGATTTCTCAAACAGATACCAAGGGGCATTTTAGGTACAAGAACCCTGTGCCTTGCCGCCATTGTCCACGCAAAGCGCCGCAGACCTGCTGGCAGGCACCCGCGCCTACAATTGCCCGATGACATTTTCTGCTCTGGACGCCCTGTCCCCATTGGACGGCCGCTACGCCGCCAAACTGAACGCGCTGCGCCCCATGATGAGCGAGCTGGGCTATATGCACCGGCGGGTTCAGGTCGAAATCGCCTGGTTTATTGCGCTGAGTGACGCCGGTTTCGAGGAATTCAAGCCTTTGTCAGCCGGTGCGCGCACCTATTTGCTCGGCCTGGTGCGCAATTTCTCGCGCGCCGACGGGCAGGCCATCAAGGACATCGAGAAAACCACCAACCACGACGTCAAGGCGGTGGAGTACTGGCTCAAATCCAAATTCGAAGCCCGCCCCGAGTTGATGCGCAGCGCCGAGTTCGTGCATTTCGCCTGCACCAGCGAGGACATCAACAACACCAGCCACGCCCTGCAACTGCGCACCGGGCGCGACATGGTGCTGCTGCCCGAACTGGACCGCGTGCTGCTGCGCCTGCGCAATATGGCCCATGCGTTTGCCGACGTGCCCATGCTCAGCCGCACCCACGGCCAAACTGCGAGCCCGACCACCGTGGGCAAGGAAATCGCCAATGTGGTCATGCGCCTGAACCAGGCCTGCGAGCGCATTGCCAGCGTACCCATCATGGCCAAGATGAATGGTGCCGTGGGCAATTACAACGCCCATCTGAGCGCCTGGCCCGACTTTGACTGGGAAGCCTTCGCCCAGCACGTGATCGAGTCGCCCGAACCGCTGGGCCTGGGCCTGAAGTTCCAGCCCTACAGCATCCAGATCGAGCCGCACGACTACATGGCCGAGTTGTTTGATGCGGTAGCCCGCGCCAACACCATCCTGATCGACCTCTCGCGCGACATCTGGGGCTATGTGTCGCTGGGCTATTTCAAGCAAAAGCTGCGGCCCGGCGAAGTCGGCTCCAGCACCATGCCGCACAAGGTCAACCCGATTGACTTCGAAAACGCCGAAGGCAATCTGGGCCTGTCCAACGCCATGCTGCGCCACCTGAGCGAAAAGCTGCCCATCAGCCGCTGGCAGCGCGACCTGAGCGACTCCACCGTGCTGCGCAATATGGGCGTGGCGCTGGGCTACGGCGTGCTGGCGTACCAGTCACTGCATGCCGGGCTGGAGAAGCTGGAGATCAACCGCCCGGTCATTGCCGCCGACCTGGACACTGCCTGGGAAGTGCTGGCCGAACCGATACAAACCGTGATGCGCCGCTACGGCTTGCGCGAACCCTACGAACAACTCAAGGCCTTCACGCGCGGCCAGGTGATGACGCAAGCGCTGATCCAGGGTTTTATCCAGGAGCTGGCTATCCCCCAGGCCGAGAAAGAGCGCTTGCTCGCCCTCACGCCAGGCGGCTACACCGGCATGGCCGAAACGCTGGCGCGCCGCGTCTGATCGGCCAACATGGCCATCAAATCCACCATCTTCAAAGCCAACCTGCAGATCGCCGACATCGACCACGGCTACTACGCCGACCACGCGCTCACGCTGGCGCGCCACCCCAGCGAAACCGATGAACGCATGCTGATCCGCCTGGTCGCTTTGGCGCTCAATGCGCACCAGCTGGTGTCGGTTTGCCAGGGCGACGGCATTCTGGCTTTCGGCGCGGGACTGTCCGACCCGGACGAACCCGATGTCTGGCTCAAAGACTTCACCGGCCGCATCCGCTTGTGGTTAGAAGTCGGCCAGCCCGAAGACAAGCCCTTGCTCAAAGCCTGCGGCAAGGCCGATGCAGTGGTTTTGTACTGCTTTAACCACGCTGCCGAAGTCTGGTGGCGGGGCATGGAAAACAAACTCAGCCGGGCGCGCAACCTCGAAGTCTGGCGCATCCCCACCGAGGCCGCACAGGCGCTGATTCCGCTGGCCCAGCGCAGCATGCAACTGCAGGCCACCGTACAAGAGGGCACGCTGACCCTGAGCGACAACACGCACAGCGTGGTGGTTGAGCCGCTGCGCTGGAAATAGCGCAGCGGGGCGGTGGCCCCTCAGTCCTGTGACTTGCGCTCAGCGGCGCGTTCCGCATATTTATTGAAACGCCAGGCGCTGGCCTCCAGCGTGATGCGCCGCCAGGTGCTGCGCTTTTGCGCCGGGCTGAATTCCTGCCAGCGTTGCACCTCGTCGAAGCTGCGGCCGCAGCCCTTGCATTGCGCGTCGCCCTGGCTGGTCGAGCAAATCGCAATGCAGGGCGTATCCGGCGTGCTGTGGTACCACGCCAGCCAGGCCTCTTTGGCCGGCGCGGGCATGCTGACTTCGTCGACCTCGGTGAAGCGGTAGTACACCATCAAGCCATACACCTCGGCCAGCGCGCGGGTCGGCGCAGGCAGGCGCACACCATCGGGCGAGGGCTCGCGCTGCCGCCAGTAATTGATGGCGGATTCGATATCGGTGATGTGGATGGCAGGCATGGGCGGGGGCAGGTTCGGGGGGCGCACATCTTAGCGATGCGGGGGCGTACATGGCGACCGTGGTTTAATCCGCGCTGAAGGGGAGTAACTCCCACCAACAACATGCCTTCGCGGCACCGCTTGTTGCATCGACTTGCCGTCAATACGGAGCCCACGCTCCCGGTTCGTCGGGCCCACACCACGCTGTGCGGGCTGAGTAAGACCTTCGACTAAGTGCCGCAGGGCACGGTCGAGGCGTTGCGCGCAACACCCGTCTGATGCCCTGCGTTTTTTTGCTTTAGACGAAAGACGTGTATGGAACTTTTTACTGCTCCCTGGTGGTCGGCGCTGCTGGCTATCGTTCTCATCGATTTGGTATTGGCGGGCGACAACGCCATCGTCATCGCATTGGCTGCGCGCAACCTGCCCCCGGCTCTGCAACGCAAAGCCATTGCCTGGGGCACGGTGGGTGCCATCGTGGTGCGCGCTGCCATGACCGTGGGCGTGGTCTGGCTCTTGCAAATACCCGGACTTATGCTGGTCGGCGGCCTGGGGCTTTTGTGGATTGCCTACAAGCTGCTGGCGGACCAGGGCGGCGGCCACGACGACAACCCGGTGGTCACCACCTTCTGGGGTGCGATGCGCACCATCGTCGTCGCCGACGCGCTCATGGGCGTGGACAACGTGCTGGGCGTGGCCGGTGCAGCGCACGGACAGTTTGACCTGGTGCTGATCGGTCTGCTGCTCAGCGTGCCCATCATGGTGTTTGGCAGCAATGTGGTGCTGCGCCTGGTTGACCGCTTTCCCGTCATCATCATGCTGGGCTCGGCCGTGCTGGCGCTGACCGCCGCACAAATGGTGCTGGGTGAGCCCATGCTGGAGACCTACTTTGCGGGCGACGAACAACTGGCGCTGCGTGTGGCCGTGTATGCCGTGGCAGTGGCCGGCGTGTGCGGCGGTGGCTGGTGGGCTGCGCGCCGCGCAGGACCCGAAAAAATCGACGGCGGCGCGCAGGTCTGAAACAGCCCCGGTGGCGCATGTGCTGCTATCCTGCAGCCCATGCGTCTCCTATTGAAATGGCTGCTTGGCGCGTGCGCGTTGCTGGCGATCGCGCACGTCTACAGCGGGGTGCAAGTCGGCAATTTCCATGTGGCTTTGCTGGCCGCGGTCTTGCTGGCCTTTTTGAATACGGTGCTGCGGCCGATTCTGATTTTGCTGACCTTTCCGGTCACGGTGCTGACGCTGGGTTTGTTCCTGTTTGTCATCAACGCCATGGTGTTCTGGCTGGCCGCGCGCATGCTCAACGACTTTGTGGTTCCCGACTTCAGCGCCGCGCTGGTCGGCTCGCTGATGTACACCGCCTTCAATATGGTGATCAACTCAGCGCTCGAGCGCCTGCTGCCGCGCTAGCGCGGCCAGTTCGCGCACCCGGCTGTCCACAATCGACGCCTCCACATAGTCCGGCCCCCTGGGCCCCCATTTGCCCGCGCGCACCAGGTCTTGGGCCGCGCGCATGCGGTCCAGCGCCGCTGCCGGGTCCTGCTCCAGCGCGCTGACTTCGGCCTCGGCACGCACGGCGGCAACCTGGTTGCCCAGCGCCCCGTAGGCCTGCGACAGTACCCGCCAGGCGGCGGTATCGCGCGGATGGTCGGCCAGCCAGCTGCGCATGTCGGCCACCACCTGGGCCGGTGCGCCGCTGCGGCTGCGGGCCTGCGCCGCCAATAAAACCTGCGTGCGCGCCGGCGCAGTCCGGGTGGCCGACGGCTGCGCCAGCAGCGCCAGGGCGCGTGCCGGATCGCCCACGGCCAGGCCCAGCTCCGCACCCAGCCAATACGCCTGCTCCAAAGCCGCCGGGTTGGCGCGGCAACGCTCCACCAAACGGGGGTACAAGGCCACGGCCAGCGGCCAGTCGCGCACCTGCATCGCGGCCAGCGTTGCGCCATACAGCACCGCCGCCTGTTGGGACTCGGGCTGCGTGCCCAAAGCCGCGTCGCGCGCCTGCGCAAACCACACAGCCAAGACCTGCGCGTCCGGCTGCGCCAGCACACGGGCGCGCGCGGACATGAGGCGCGGCACCCAATCCGCCAGCGGGTCGGGTGTCTGGCGGCTGCGCTGCTCGGGCGGCGCGTCCACGCCGATGCGCGACTGCATATCGGCCATGCGCTCGGTGGTCAGCGGATGGCTGCGCAAATAGCTAAACCCGCCGCCGTCGGTCAGGCGCGATGACTGCTGCAGGATGGCAAACATATCGACAAAGCCCTGGGTCGAAAAACCGGCTTCCTGCACGACCGCAAAGCCGATGCGGTCAGCCTCGCGCTCCATGTCGCGCGAATAGTTGAGCTGGCTTTGCACCGCCAGCGCCTGGCTTCCGACCACCGCCGCGCTCGCGCCCTGCGCGTTGTCCGCGCCCTTGCTGGCGGCCAATATGCCCAGCACCATCGCGCCCACCACCCAGGGTGCCATCGCACTTTGCCGGGCCATGTTGCGGGCAATGTGGCGCTGGGTCACGTGGCTGAGTTCATGCGCCAGCACCGAAGCCAGCTCCGCGCGGGTCTGGGTCGCGCCAATCAGACCCAGATGCAAGCCCATATACCCGCCGGGCAGGGCAAAGGCGTTGACCGAGCGGTCGCGCCCCAGCAGGATCTGCCAGGCGTTCAGGTCTTCTTCCAGGGGCAAGACCTCGCCACGCTGGCGCGCGGCCGCCAGCAGCGGCTGCCAGATGGTTTGCACGTAATCCATCAGCACCAGGTCTTGCAGGTAATCGGGGTCGCGGTAGAGCTGGCGCGCAATGCTGTCGCCCAAACGCCGCTCGGAAGCCGGGGACAGCTCCGCACCGTCGCCCAGACCCGGCAGGGCCGCCGCGCTTTGGGCACCCAGGGGCGCATGACCTGCAAGCAAGGCAGAAACCAGCGCCAGGCTCAGGGTGCGTACGGCAAATCGGCAAAGCAGCATTCCCCTATGATGCCAGCGCAACATGCATCCCCTGTAAACCTCCCGCAACCTCCACGATGAAACCCACCGATCCGCAGGCTTTGACCCATTTCGACGCGCAAGGCCAGGCGCATATGGTGGACGTGGGCGACAAGGCCGCCACCCGCCGCCGGGCCGTTGCCAGCGGCCGCATCACCATGCTGGACGCCACCCGCGCACTGATTGCCAGCGGCAGCGCCAAGAAGGGCGATGTGCTGGGCGTGGCACGGCTGGCCGGCATCATGGCGGCCAAGAAAACCAGCGACCTGATTCCCCTGTGCCACCCGCTGGCACTCAGCCACGTGGCACTGGCGCTGGAAGTGGTGGACGCCGCGTCGGCCGGGTTTGACGGTGTCATCTGCAGCGCCACCGTGGAGACCACCGGCCCCACCGGCGTCGAAATGGAAGCCCTAACCGCCGTCCAAGTCGCCCTGCTCACCGTCTATGACATGTGCAAAGCCGTGGACCGGGGCATGACCATCACCGATGTGAAGCTGCTGGAGAAGCACGGGGGCAAGTCGGGGAGTTTTGTCAGTTCCTAGTTTGCTGGCGGGCCGAAACCCGCGCGCAGTGCGTGCGCCGCGCCCTACTGCGTGCAAGCCAGCTCCAAAATCACGTCCACGCCGGTGCCGGGCGGGACCGTGGTCCAGCCGTCGGGGTTGGCGTCCATGCTCCACAGCACCTTGCCCCGCGCCATGGGTTCGGCGTACACCACCAGCGACACCAGGCGGTAGCGCCCGCTTTGGCAGTCGTACTCGGCCTGGGCGCGGCGCGACATGGCGCGGTCCACATCGCGCTGCTTCAAATCCTGCAAACCCGCCACCTTGAGCAGCGCACCTTCTTTGCGGATGCTGGCCGGGTCTATGTAAAAGCTGGCCTCGGCATTGGCGTACACCGCAACCCATTCGGCCC
>CANCTD010000062.1 GCA_947380945.1 Comamonadaceae bacterium | reverse complement strand
GGTTCAACCACATCCGACTGCTCGAACCGATTGGATATGTTCCACCGGCCGAAGCTGAGGAGAACTACTATCGGCAACTCGCCTATAGCCAAGAGACAAACGTCTCAACTTAAACCAATTGGCCTCCACGAAACCCGGGGCGATTCAGCAGCAGTTGGATGCCCTCGTCAAACTGGGCGGTAAGTTGGTCGCTATTTCTCCTCAGACACCGGACAATTCTCTCACCACAGCTGAAAAAAACGAACTGGCTTACCCCGTACTGAGCGATTCAGCCTTGACGGCAGCGAATGGATTTGGCGTTGCGTTTGAAATGCCACCGCCATTGATTGATCTTTACAGCAAAGTGGGGAACGATCTTCCTGTGCTGAACGGAAACGGACGCTGGGTTCTTCCGTTACCGGCTACCTATGTCATTGGTCGCGATGGGCTCATTCATTTTGCGCATATTGAGTCTGACTACCGAATGCGTGCCGAACCCCTAGACGTACTAAATGCAATTGCTTCGCTGTGAAATTGTCTAAAGGTTTGGGGGAATGCAATGGGAGCAATTTACGAAGTAAGAATTTGTCTCTTAGTCCTCGTGTCTGTACTGGTGCAATGACAATGAGGGACTACTTTGGGCGAAGTCACATGGCTGCTTATTTCATCGTGCCTTAAATTTCTATAAAGTAGTGAGATACGGCTTAGGGCCTGGAGTCGCCGGTGAGATAACAACCCAAAATGTCGGCTACTGGCCCATTGCTGTCCTCGCCATTGATTACAAGGCGGCAGAGCCCCGGAAGCACAAAACCCACTGACCCAAAGAGTTCAATTGGCTAGTAATGGGCATGTCTTGGTCGGGGTGAGAGGATTCGAACCTCCGGTCTCTACGTCCCGAACGTAGCGCTTTACCAGACTAATTTAAACCTGCTCGACGGTTTTTGAGGGTGAAAACTAGCCTAAAAATGTTCTACACAAAAACGACCACGCAAGCTATTTTTTGGACTTTTTGTGAGCAAGGTTGAGCGTAAAAATAATCGACGCTTGGGGTGGCAATCGACCCATTACAGTCCCTGAGCTCATCAGAGCAAATGACTCCTATGCCGCGTTTGCAGGTATTGGTGAACGGCAGGTATGCGGCAGCCCAGTGCACAACCCTACAAGAGCCGCTCGTCAATTTCGGCAGCGTGCCCATGCGGACACTCCCCAGTGCCTGCTTACGAGCATTCTGCATTTATGATGCCACCAAAAAAGGTTGTGTTTGTGTGGAATGAATTGAGGAGTATGTATTGAACACCAGAGCTTATAAAGTAGTTGATGTATTTACATCCAGTCCGCTGAAGGGAAACCCTGTCGCGGTCGTTCTGGATGCAGATGATCTGGACAGTCAAACCATGCAAAATATTGCTCGTTGGACGAATCTGTCCGAGACTACGTTTCTGCTGCCGCCCACGAACTCGGACGCCGATTACCGCCTTCGAATATTTACACCTCAGAGCGAACTTCCGTTTGCCGGTCACCCTACGCTTGGAAGCGCTTTCGCAGCCCTTGAAGCAGGCATTGTCCAACCAAGAAATGATTTGTTGATTCAGGAATGTGGTGTCGGGTTGATTACGCTTGAGGTGCAGACAACCGGTTCAGCTCATCAAGTCTGCTTCGGTCTGCCACCTGCCAAACTTGTTTCTCTAGAGGCTTCCGATGTGGTGGAGCTGGATGCAATCTTGGGTCAGGCGGTCGTGAAGAGCGCGCATCCTGCGGTAGTCAATGTCGGTGCAGTCTGGGTTGTGGCACAACTTCCCAGCGTTGAGACACTGCTTGCTCTCACACCGGACTATGTCCGTTCAGCACAATTTGAGCGTCGCCTAGGTGCCACTGGATTGTCAGTATTCGCCAAGTATGAGGAAGGCGATAAGGCT
Source organism: Comamonadaceae bacterium (assembly GCA_947380945.1). GTDB lineage: Bacteria > Pseudomonadota > Gammaproteobacteria > Burkholderiales > Burkholderiaceae_C > Allorhodoferax. The sequence goes on along the minus strand of CANCTD010000062.1, from coordinate 7,006 downwards.
ATTGAAGTTCGCTCGTTCGCCCCGTCATGCGGGGTCAACGAGGACCCCGTATGTGGCAGCGGGAATGGAAGTATTGCCGTGTTTCTTCGTGCGCGTGGTCTACTTACCACTATTGGCGAGAGCTATAAGGCTGGACAAGGGCAATGCCTCCGTCGAGACGGAACCGTGTCGGTTCGGATAGACCGCAACGGCATAACGGTCGGCGGTAGCTGTGTGACTTGCGTGAATGGAACACTCAGCCTTTGAACAACGTCAGCTTTCCTTTGAGCCGTTATGCATTCTCTACGTCGGCATCCAGCCCAAAGCAGACTTTATCAACGATTAAATGGACTTCCGCTCCTGGCCCATTGCTGTCCTCGCCATTGATTACAAGGCAGTCAATGGGGTCATCACGGGCATGTCTTGGTCGGGGTGAGAGGATTCGAACCTCCGGTCTCTACGTCCCGAACGTAGCGCTTTACCAGACTAAGCTACACCCCGCGGTGCGCGGCTTGTGAGTTTATCAAAGCGCTGCAGCGGCTATTCGACGACGCCGCGCAAGGCGACGCTGCGCCGGCGCAGCAGTTCCAGCAACAGCAACATGCTGATGGCAAACAGAATCAGCATGAATGCGGCGGACAAGATGGTGGGGGAGAGTTGCTCACGCAGGCCGGTCCACATCTGGCGGGGCAAGGTGGTTTGCTCGGGTCCGCCCAGGAAGAGGACCACGACGACTTCGTCAAACGAGGTGGCAAACGCAAACAGCGCGCCTGACAGCACACCGGGCCAGACGATGGGCAGCATGACGCGCCGGAAGGCGGTGATTTGCGAGGCACCCAGACCGCGCGCGGCGCGCATCAGGTTCATATCAAAGCCGCCCAAGGTAGCGGTAACGGTGATCACCACAAAAGGCATTCCCAGAACCGCGTGGACCAGCACGATGCCGAGCAGGCTGTTGGCGATGCCGAGCTTAGAGAAAAAGAAGTACGAGCCCACTGCCAGCACGACCACGGGCACGATCATGGGCGACACCAGCACCGCCATGATCAGGCGCTTGCCGGGCAGGTTATGGTGGTTCAAGCCTACGGCGGCTAGCGTGCCCAGGGTGGTCGCCAGCAGCGTGGCCAGTACGGCCGTGACTACGCTGTTGTAGATCGCGTTGAGCCAGGCGGGGTTGGTGAAGAGTTCATGGAACCAGCGCAGGCTGTATTCCTTCACCGGGAAATGGAAATAGGGCTCGTTGTTGAAGGCCAGCGGCGCGACAACCAGTACCGGCGCTATCAGGAACACCAGTACAGCCGTGCAGAAAATCCACAAAGCCCAGTACCCGATGCGTTGCACCGGGGTGGCGTAAAGGGGCAGGGCGTTGCTCATCCGAGTTTGAGGTTTCCGGGACCGGCAATGCGGTCATAGATGGCGTACAGCGCCAGGACCGCAGCCAGCAGAATTGCCGCCAGCGCCGAGGCCAGGCCCCAGTTCAGCGAGCGGCCCATGTTGTCGGCCACAAAGTAGCTGATCATCTGGTCGGTCGATCCGCCGAGCAGAGCCGGCGTGATGTAGTAGCCCAGCGCCAAGATAAAAACCAGCAGCGCGCCTGCACCGATACCGGGCACACACTGCGGCAGGTACACGCGCAGAAACGCGGTGCTGGGGCTGGCCCCCAGCGAGCGCGCCGCCCGCACATACGAGGCAGGGATTTGCCGCATCACCGAGTACATGGGCAGGATCATGAAGGGCAGTAGGATGTGCGTCATCGCGGTGACAACGCCAAAGCGGTTGAACACCAGCGGCAGCGGCTCGGCGATCAGCCCCAGGGTCTGGAGCAGCGAGTTGATCACGCCTTCTTTTTGCAGCACCACCATCCAGGCGGTGGTGCGCACCAGCAGCGATGTCCAGAACGGCAGCAGCACCAGAATCAGCAGCAGGTTCGCGGTTTTGTCACGCAGGTGCGCCAACAAATAGGCCAGCGGAAAGCCCAGTGCCAAGCACGCCAGTGTCACGGTCAGTGCAACGCCCAGGGTGCGCAGGTAAATCGTGATGTGGATGCGCTGGTCTTCGGGTTGCGACGCGACGCTGTCGTCGGCCAATCGACGTGCATCCAGCGCCGAGAGAAAAAACAGGGAATGGGTGGGCGCAGCGAGGTTGCGGATATTGCCCCAGATCAGCGGCTGTACCCATGCCGGGTCGGCGGCTTCAAAAAACGGGGTCCAGGGGCCTTCTTCCTGGGCGGCAACGCGGCGCGCGGCGCGCATAAAAATCGTGCGCAGACCGGATTCTTCAATGTTCAGCCGGTTGGCAATCGCACCGGCTTTTTGTTCTTGCACGGCGGCTTTGAGGTCTTGGGCCAGTGCGGCAAACACGGGTTCGGGGGGAACTTGGTCACGGGGACCATTCCAGGCGTCCAGCGCGCGCACAGTGCGCGGCAGGTTGTCCGGAATGATCGGGTCATACACGCTGTTGAGCAATACCGTGCCCAGGGGCACGATAAAGCTCAGCGCTACAAACAGAAACAGCGGCGCGATCAGCACATAGGCCCAGAAATGGCCGCGCCGCTCTGCTTTGCGCAGGCGCTGCCCCAGGGCGGTTGTGCTGTCGGCCACCATCTTCTTACTTGGCCAACCAGGCGGCGAACTTCTTGTTCAGGTCGTCTTGGTTTTCCATCCAGAACTGCGAGTTCGTGGGCATGGAACGGCCGGGGTGGCCGGCATTGGGCAGGTAGACCTTGAGCGGGTTCGATGCCGGAATCAGCGCCAGGGACGAGTTACGCGTCGGTGCGTAAGGGATGTACTTGGCCTGGTCAGCCAGGGGCTGGCTGCTGCTGGCAAAGCGCACAAACTCCTGCGCGGCGTCGAGGTTCTTGGTGCCCTTGATGATGGCGTACAGATCGGGGATCTGGATTTGGCCATCCCACACCAGCGCGAAGTCTTTTTTCTCTTTCACGTTGGCGTCAACGATACGGCCGTGCCAGGAATGGGTCATCACGACTTCACCCGAAGCCAGCAGCTGGGGCGGCTGCGCACCGGCGGTCCACCAGACGATGCTGCTCTTGATGGTGTCGAGTTTCTTGAAGGCGCGGTCCACACCGGCGGGTGTGCCCAGCACTTTGTACACGTCGTTGACGGCGACACCGTCAGCCATCAGCGCCCACTCCAGGGTCACGCTGGGGTCTTTTTTCAGACCGCGCTTGCCAGGGAATTTGGTGACGTTGAAGAAGTCTTCCAGGGTCTTGGGGCCGTTTGCGCCGTATTTGGCTTTGTCATAGGCAACCACGTTGGAGTACACGATCACGCCGATGGCGCAGGGCAGGATCATGCCGGGCGAAAAGTCTTTCGCAGCAGGCGTGCCGTCCGCACCAGCGGGCAGCTTGGCGGGGTCGATGCGCTCAAGCAGGCCTTCTTCGCAGCCTTTGAGGGCTTCAGCGGCTTCCAGGTCGACCACGTCCCATTTGACGTTGCCGGACTTCACCTGCGCGCTGATTTCGCCCAGGGTTCCACCCCAGTCGGCAGAGGTGATTTTGATGCCGGTCTTGGCAGTGAAAGGTTTGTGATAGGCCTCGACCTGGCTGTTGGTGTACGCACCACCCCAGGACGCAACGGTCAAAGCTTGTTGGGCAGCGCCGGTTGTGGGCAGGATGGCAATAACGGCGGCGCCAACGACCGTGAGTGCACTAAGGTGAATCTTGTTGAACATACTGTTTCCTGTTGAAAAAAATGCCGCCCTCACTCGCCGTCCAAAGCCCGGCAATCGGCAGCGTTCCACCCCAGGGTGGCGGTGCTGCCGGCTTGCAGGCTGAGGTCGCGTCCATCGTTGGGAAGCGTCACGATGAAATCTTCAAGCCCGCACGCATGCATGCGCAGGCGGGCATAGCGGCCCAGATAGGTCAGATCGACCACCGTGCCGCTAACCAATGTGTCCACCGACCCCGTCGCCGGGTTCAGGTGAATGCGTTCGGGCCGGATGGACAGGCGGGTGGCCTGCCCTATGGCCTGGACGGCGACCGCCTGCGCGGACAGGCGCGTGCCGTCGGCCAGCGTGACCTCGCAGGTGTTGCCGTGCACGGCACTCACCTTGCCGTGCAAGGTGTTGTTCTCGCCGATGAACTGGGCCACAAAAGCATTGGCCGGGCGCTCGTACAACTGGGTGGGCGTGTCAATCTGCTGGATGCGACCCTGGTGGAACACCGCAACCCGGTCCGACATGGCCAGCGCCTCGGTCTGGTCGTGCGTCACATAGACGATGGTGATGCCCAAATCGTGGTGCAGGCGTTTGATCTCATATTGCAGTTGTTCGCGCAGCTGTTTGTCCAAGGCGGAGAGCGGCTCGTCCATGAGTACGAGCTGCGGCTCAAACACCAAGGCGCGTGCCACCGCAACCCGTTGCTGCTGTCCGCCGGACATTTGCGCCGGGCGGCGTGACTCCAGGCCTTTCAAACCCACTTTTTCCAGCGCTGCCATCACGCGGCTGCGTGCGGCTTCGCCTGTGATGCCGCGCACGCTCAAAGGAAAGCCCACGTTCTCGGCCACCGTCATGTGCGGAAACAGTGCATAGCTCTGGAACACCATGCCGATGTTGCGGTGCTCGGGCGCGATGCGGTTGATCGGCTTGCCATCCAGATAAATCTCACCGGCAGTGGCGGTCTCAAACCCGGCCAGCATCATCAGCGTGGTGGTCTTGCCGGAGCCCGAAGGCCCCAGCAAGGTCAGGAACTCGCCCTGTGCAATATCCAGTGTCAGATCCTGCACCACCAGCGCTTTGCCGTCGTAGCTTTTTTCAACGTGGTCGAACCGGACAAAAGGCTTATGCATGTGTGAGGATTTCCTGTTTCAGGTCAAGCTTGCAAGATTAGCAAAGTTTATGCCTAGGCGGGAATCACGTTGTGCTTGGGACCATAGGGGAAACCCGTGATGTTCTGGTGCCCCGTATCGGTGACCACCAGAATGTCGTGCTCTCTGTAGCCGCCGGCACCGGGCATGCCTTCGGGCAGCATGATCATCGGTTCGATCGACACCACCATGCCTGGTTCCAGCACGGTATCGATGTCTTCGCGGAACTCCAGGCCCGCTTCGCGCCCGTAATAGTGCGAGAGCACACCAAAAGAGTGCCCATAACCGAAAGTGCGGTACTTGAGCACGTCGTATTCTTCATAAATCTTGTTCAGCGCGTGGGCCACATCGCAGCAGCGCACGCCGGGCTTGACCAGCTTTTGCCCTTCTTCGTGCACGCGCACATTGATTTCCCACAGGCGCAGCGATGCCGCGTCGACATCGCCGAAGAACAGCGTGCGCTCCAGCGCCGTGTAGTAGCCCGAAATCATGGAGAAGCAGTTCAGGCTCAGGATGTCGCCGTGCTGCACTTTGCGGGTGGTGACCGGGTTGTGCGCGCCGTCGGTGTTGATGCCAGACTGGAACCAGGTCCAGGTGTCCATCAGCTCGGTGTGCGGGTAGCGCTTGGCAATCTCGCGCACCATGGCCTGGGTCGATGCCAGCGCCACTTCATGCTCGGGCACGCCCGCGTGCACAGCGGCCACCAATGCGGCGCCGCCCACGTCGCAGACCTGCGCGCCGTTTTTGATGAACTCAATTTCCTCAGCCGACTTGACCATGCGCATGCGCATGCAGTCGGCGGCGATGTTGACGAATTCCACGCCGGGCAGGGTGGCCTTGATCTTGTCCATGCGCTCCAGCGGCAGATGGTCAAACTCCAGCCCGACGCGGCCCTTGTTGGGAATCTCTTGCGCCAGCGCACGGAAGTAGTTGCCCTGCTGCCAGTCGGTGTAAATCACGGCGCGGTCGCACACGCCCTTGCGCCAGGGTTGCCCGCCGTCGATGTTGGCGGCAATGATCACGGTCTTGTCCTGCGTCACGACCAGGCCGTAGAAGCGGCCGAAGGAGCAGTACAAAAAGTCGCTGTAGTAATTGATGTTGTGGTAGCTGGTGAACAGCACCGTATCCACGCCCTTGGCAGCCATCATGGCGCGCAGCTTGCCGATGCGATTGGCGTATTCGGCGTCTGAGAAGCTGTGGCGGACGCGCTCGCCGTTGTCGATATAGATAAGGTCGGGCATGGACATGGTGGAGCTCTCCAGAGTGGTGGTTCGAAAGTGCCCCAGTATTGCGGCAAGCCCGCGTGCAGTGCTTCTTGATTACGACAATATTCTTTCCTTAAATGCCAGTCCTGCGTCGCGCTTTTCGCGCTCCTTCTGGGGCGATGCACCGTAACGGGGCGTGTAGCGCGCGGTCAGGTGCGAGGGCGTTGCAAAGCCCGTGGCCGCTGCAATGTCGCGGATGCTTTTGTCGCTGCGTTGCACCAGCAGGCGCGCTTGCGCCAGGCGTATGTCCAGGTACACCCGCTCGGGCGTTTTGCCAAACTTGGTTTTGAACAAACGTTGCAGGCTGCGCAGCGCAACACCGGTGAACTGCGCGACCTCGGCCACGGTCAGCGGTTCCGCGACATTGGCTTCCATCAGCCGCAGCGCCTCCACCGCCTTCGGGTGGGTCACGCGGCTCTGGTGGATGATGGACACGGTTTGCACATCGGTCAGGCTGCGCCGCTCCACCACCAGCAGGTTGGCAACCTCGTTGGCGAGCTGGCGGCTGCCGGGCGATTGGGTCAGCAAATAGGTCATCAAATCCAGCGGTGCCACGCCGCCGCTGCAGGTGTAGCGGTCGCGGTCCACCTCAAAAAAATGCTGGGTCACCACAATTTTCGGGAACTGCTCGGCCAGCGCCTCGTGGTCCTCCCAGTGGATGGTGCTGCGGTAGCCGTCCAGCAGCCCGGCCTGCGCCATCAGATAGGCACCGGTATCAATACCGCCCAGGGGAATGCCGTTGGCTGCGATTTTTTTCAGCCACAGCGTCAGCGGACGCAGTCCCCGCTTGGGTATGGGATTGGGCCCGATCACAAACACCACATCCAGGGCGGGTGCGCCAGCCAGGCTGTGCTGCGTCATCACCTGGATGCCGTCGCTGGACGCGACCAGCCCGCCGTCCACCGACAGCAGCACCGAGCGGTAGGCGGTGCGCCCCAG
>CANCTD010000061.1 GCA_947380945.1 Comamonadaceae bacterium | reverse complement strand
AACCAGGCGTCGACCACGCCACCGGCTTCGCTGGCTTCGCCTTCGAGCGCAAAGTGGCTTGCTGCCACATCGGCCGCGCGGGCCTTGACCATGGCGGCAATGGCCCCGCGCCCCTCTTGCGTGCACACGTTCCAGGTGAATGAGACGAGGTCACGCCAATAGCATTCCTCGTCAAACAATGCGGCGGTGGCGTCGGCGTCGTGCCGGCCAAGTGCTTCGCCAAAGCTGGACAGCCAGGCGCTGGCGCGCTGGGAAGGGGTGGTCTGGGTCATGCGAAGAACTCCTCTGTGGTGTGCCAGCCTCGACGCGGGCCGGCTGAAATCCCAGCAGCCGACCAGGGCCGCAGGAGCATCCAGCGTGCGGGACGCTGGCAGAGGTGTCAAGTACGCATAAACCCCTAGGGGGCCAGCGTGGAGCGCAGCATGCCGCCGTAGATCTCCTGGTCGCCCACCACGCCGATAAAGCGTCCGTCTTCGCACAGCAGCAGGGGCCGGCCGGTGGCGTGACGGATGTGGATGATTTTTTCCAGCAAGGTGTCGGGGCTGACGATGACCACGCTGCGGCCATCGAGTCCGGCTGCCACCACGTCCAGCGTATCGGTGTAGGGCAGCAGCTGGCCGGGGCTGCCTTCGATGTCAATCTGGGCGGGTGCGCCAGATGCGTCCAGGCTCAGCAGATGGTGGCCGGTCCAGTCCAGCTGAATGCGCCCGGCCTGCGTGCCCAGCGCTTCCAGCGGGGTCATCAGAGACCGCCCGCGCAGCACTTTGATGGGGTTCATATGCGCCACAAAGTCGCGCACATAAGAGTTGGCCGGATTGAGCACCACTTGCTCGGGCTCGCCCGATTGCACAATGCGCCCGCCTTCCATGATGGTGATGTGGTTGCCCAGTTTGATCGCCTCGTCCAAATCGTGGCTGACGAAGACGATGGTTTTTTTCAGTTGCTTTTGCAGTTGCAGCAGCTCGTGTTGCAGGTGTTCTCGGATCAGCGGGTCCAGCGCCGAGAAGGGCTCGTCCATGAGCAAAATGTCGGCGTCGGTGGCAAAAGCCCGGGCCAGCCCTACGCGCTGCTGCATGCCACCGGACAGCTGGTGCGCGTATTTGTGGCCCCAGGCCTGCAGACCCACGAGCTCCAGTTTCTCGGCCACGATGCGTTCGCGCTGCGCTTTGGGCATGCCGCTGAGCTCCAGCCCCAGGCCTACGTTTTCGCTCACCGTGCGCCAGGGCAGCAGCGCAAATTGTTGGAACACCATGGCGACGCGGCTGGTTCGCAAGCGGCGCAAGCTGCTGGCGTCGCAGCGGGTCAGGTCCACGGTTTGGCCGTCGCGTTCGCGCACCAACACCGAACCCCGGTTGGCCTGGTTCAGCCCGTTCAGGCAGCGCAAGAGCGTGGATTTACCCGAGCCGGACAAGCCCATTAACACCGAGATTTCTCCTTCGGCGACCGACAGGTTGCAGTCCGCCGCGCCCAGCACCGCGCCGCAGGCATCCAAAATTTCCTGGCGGGTCTTGCCGGCGTCCAGCAGTGCCAAGGCGGCAGCGGGATTTTTGCCAAAGACCACATCCACATGCCGGAACTCGGCCATGGGCGCTGAATGGGAGCGCTGATCAGGCATGCGGTTTGGACTTGCAGAGCCGGTCGAGCACGATGGCCACGATCACAATGGCCAGACCGGCCTCAAAGCCGTCGGCAATATTCACCGAATTGAGGGCGCGCACCACCGGCTTGCCCAGGCCGTCCGCGCCCACCAGTGCGGCGATCACGACCATGGACAGGCTGAGCATGATGCATTGCGTGATACCGGCCATGATGCTGGGCAGGGCGTGCGGGATCTCGACCTTCCACAGCAATTGCGAGCGGGTTGCGCCGAAGGCTTCGCCCGCTTCAATCAGTGGACGCGGCACCGACGCGATGCCCAGCGTGGTCAGGCGTATGGGCGCGGGCAGGGCGAATATCACGGTGGAAATCAGTCCCGGCACCACGCCCAGACCGAACAGGATCAGGGTAGGAATCAGGTAGACGAAGGTCGGGATGGTTTGCATCAAATCCAGCAGCGGGCGCAGGGCGGCTTCCAGCCAGGGTCGGTGCGCGGCCGCAATGCCGATGGGCACACCGATGACAACGCAGGTCAGCGTGGCGAAAACCACCATGGAGAGTGTCTCCATGGTGTCGCCCCAGTACCCCATATTGATGATGAGCAGCAGGGCCGCGCCCACAAACAGCGTGAGCCGTGCCGAGCGTTGCAGGTACCAAGCCAGCGCACAGACCAGCCCGACCATCAGCAAGGGATGCACCCACTGCAGCGCACCGGTGAATCCCAGCACCAGCGTGCCCAGCACGCCGGAGATCAGGTCAAACAGCCAGGGCGCACCCTGGGTGATTTGGTCCACCAGGCCGGAGATGGTTTCGCCCAGGGGAATTTTGTTCCCCGTAAGCCACTCCAAGGCGGCGTCCAAGCCTCCCAGCATGGTTTTACTTGACGATCATCGCCGGGGTCACATCCTTGCCGTCAAAGGTTTTGACGCCGGCCAGCCAGTTGCCCCAGGTGGATGCGTTGGCCTTGAGCCAGCTTTGTGCGGCGGCGGCGGGCTTCATTTTCTTGTCCAGGATGGAGGACATGATTTCGTTTTCCGCTTCCAGGCTGAACTTGGTGTTCTTCAGCAGCGCGCCCACATTGGGGCATTCGGTGGAATAGCCTTTGCGGGTGTTGGTGTAAACCGTTGCGCCGCCGTAGTTGGGGCCGAAGAAGTCGTCACCGCCGCTCAGGTACACCATTTTGATTTTGGTGTTCATGGGGTGGGGTGCCCAGCCGAGGAAAACCACCCATTCCTGCTTGGGTACTGCGCGCATGACCTGCGAGACCATGCCGGCTTCGCTGGACTCGACCAGCTTGAAGCCGCCCAGGTCAAAGGCCTTCTTTTTGATCATGTCCAGAATCAGGCGGTTGCCGTCGTTGCCGGGCTCGATACCGTAGATTTTTTTGTGGAATTTGTCGGCGTTCTTGGCGATGTCGGCAAAGGTTTTGACGCCGGCTTCGGCCACGTAGTCGGGCACTGCCAGGGTGTATTTCGCGCCTTCGAGGTTGGCACCAATGGTTTCCACCGAGCCGTCGGCGGCGTAGGGCTTGATATCGCCTTCCATGGAGGGCATCCAGTTGCCCAGGAACACATCAATCTTTTTGTCTTTCATGCTGCGGTAGGTCACGGGGACCGACAGCACCTGCGCGCTGGGCTTGTAGCCAATGCCTTTGAGAATCTCGGAAACCACTGCAGTCGTGGCGGTGATGTCGGTCCAGCCCACATCGGCAAAGCGCACGGCTTGGCAGGACGCGGGTTCTGCGGCCTGGGCGCTGCTCTGTACGCCGAGCGAAACGGTCGCCAGCGCGGCAGCGGCGATCAGGGAATGGGACATGCGGGAAATGCGTTGCATAGAGTGCTCCTGTTGGTTACGCGAACTTGTTTTCAAAAATGCAGACGCCAAACTGTAACCCACCCGCGTGCGGCCCTTGCCGCGCACATGGGTCAGGCCAGGTCGGCCGCTGATTCGTCGCCTGCGCCGCCGCTTTGCGCCTTGATCTGTTCCTGTACTTCGCGCACGCGGGCGCTGGCCAGGGCTTTGTCATTGGCCGGTGCAAACTGGCTGTAGCGCGCCAGGATGGAGACCAGCTGGCCGTAAATGCGCGGTGGCGCGGCAACGCATTCCCCGTGGTCCAGGTAATCCGCCTCGCCGGTGAAATTGCCGATCAGCCCGCCGGCCTCGGTCACCAAGAGCGACCCGGCGGCAATGTCCCAGGGTTTGAGTCCGGATTCAAAAAACCCGTCGGTGCGTCCGGCGGCCACATAGGCCAGGTCCAAGGCGGCGGCACCTGGGCGGCGCAAACCCGCAGTGCGCGGCATGATGTCCGCCAGCATCGCCAGGTAGCGTGGAAAGTTGTCGCCCTTGCGGAACGGGAAACCGGTTGCCAGCAGGGTGCCGGTGAGCTCGGTGCGTTTGGAGACCCGGATACGGCGGTCGTTCAGGAACGCGCCGCGCCCTTTGGTGGCGGTGAACAAGTCGTTGCGCGTGGGGTCATAGACCACCGCCTGCTCCATCTTGCCGCGCACCGCCAGCCCGATGCTCACGCAGTAGCTGGGAAAGCCGTGGATGAAGTTGGTGGTTCCGTCCAGCGGGTCGATGATCCAGACGTATTCGGAATCGCGTGCGCCGTGTTCGCCGCCGGATTCCTCGGCCATGATGCCGTGGCCGGGGTAGGCGGCCAGCAGGGTTTCAATAATCACCTGCTCTGCCGCCTGGTCGACCTCGGTGACAAAGTCATTCACCTGCTTTTGCGAAACCCGCACCGCCTCCACGTCCAGCGCCGCGCGGTTGATGATGTTGCCGGCCAGGCGGGCCGCTTTGACGGCCACGTTGACCATGGGGTGCAGATTGGGTGACATAAAGGTGATGAAAGAACACGGTGGCGCACCCGGGCTATGCCGGGGCGGTAAAAAGCCGCACGGGGCGGCGACAATGGCGGCGATTCTATTCCCCGCCCCCACCGCGCCCCGCACCGTGCAGACCCGCTTCATCCTGATCAACACCAGCCACGCCGGAAATGTGGGCGCGGCCGCCCGCGCCATGAAGACCATGGGCTTTGACGACCTGGTGCTGGTGGCCCCGCGCTGGCCCAATGTGCTGCGCCGCGAGGAGACCATTCAGCGCGCCAGCGGCGCACTCGATGTGCTGGAGAAATGCCGCATCGTGGACACCCTGGACGAGGCGCTGGACGGCGTGACCCATCTCTGCGCCACGGCCATGACGCCGCGTGATTTCGGCCCCCCCACCCGCAGTCCGCGCGAACATTTTGCGCAGATGCTGGCCGAGGCCCCGGGCCGAACGCTCGCGCTGCTGCCGGATACCGCGTTTTTGTTTGGCTCCGAGCGCTTCGGCATGCGCAATGAGGACGTGTACCGCTGCCATGTGGCGCTGAGTATTCCCAGCAACCCGCAATTCGGCTCGCTCAATATCGGTGCGGCCTTGCAGGTGATTGCCTACGAGTGGCGGCTGGCTTTGGGTGGTTTTGATGTGCCGAATGCCGTGGCCGGAGCGGCTGCCAACGCCGCCCATCCCATCCATCCCGCCGATGCCGCGCAAGTGGCGGGCATGCTGGCGCATCTGGAGCAAAGCCTGGTGGCGCTGGAATACCTGGACCCGGCGGCACCCAAAAAGCTGATGCCGCGCCTGAACGCGCTGTTCAACCGCGCCGCCGTCACGCAAGAGGAAGTCCACATCGTCCGGGGCATCGCCAAGGCAGTGCTGCAGCACAGCGCGCGCCTGCGGGCGGCAACAGCCCTTGCGGGTTCGCCGGACGGCACCACGGGATAGACTCGGCTGCATGTTTTCCCGTATCCGCTCTGACATCCAGTGCATTCTGGACCGTGATCCGGCCGCCCGCAGCACCTGGGAGGTCATCACTTGCTACCCCGGCCTGCACGCCGTCGTCTTGCACCGCCCCGCGCATTGGTTTTGGACCCATGGCTTCAAGTGGCTGGGGCGCTTCACCTCGCATATCGCCCGCTTTTTGACCGGTATTGAAATCCACCCCGGTGCGATGATTGGCGAGCGCGTGTTTTTTGACCATGCGATGGGCACCGTGGTCGGCGAGACCGCGCAGATTGGCGACGGTTGCACGATTTACCAGGGCGTCACACTGGGCGGAACCTCGCTCTACAAAGGTGCCAAACGCCATCCGACATTGGGCAAAAACGTCGTGGTGAGCGCCGGGGCCAAGGTGCTGGGCGGCTTTGAAGTGGGTGACGGCGCCAAGATCGGCAGCAACGCGGTCGTCATCAAACCCGTGCCTGCCGGAGCCACTGCGGTCGGCATTCCGGCGCGCATCATCCAGAGCAAAGCCGGCGAGAGCGCCGACGTGGCCATCCCCCAGCCCGCGTTCAGCGCCTACGGCATCACCCAGGACGACGACCCGGTCAGCCAGGCCCTGCGCGGCTTGATCGACAGCGCGTCCATCCAGGACAAGCAAATTGCCCTGATCTGGCAGGCGCTGGACCAGTTGTGCAAACAGCAGCAGCTGCATTTGCCCGCCGACGCGGCGCGCAGCGCGTGCTTCGAGGCCGAGCGGCTCACGCAAATCGTCGGTAAATAGCGCTGCGGCAGGGCGCTTGATTCAAGCGCTTGCCCGGACGGCGCTGGCTGGCCGGAATGCCTTGCATACCGCCGCATCGGTTTCCATATAAGGCCCACCGATCAGATCAATGCAGTACGGCACGGCGGCAAATATTCCGGGCACTTTCACGCTGCCATCGGCGTTCTTCAGGCCTTCCAATGTCTGGGCAATGGCTTTGGGTTGGCCGGGTAAATTCAGAATCAAGGCCTTGTCACGCACCACTGCGACCTGGCGCGAGAGGATGGCTGTTGGCACAAATTGCAGGCTGATCTGGCGCATTTGTTCGCCAAAACCGGGCATCTCTTTGTGCGCCACCGCCAGGGTGGCCTCGGGCGTCACATCGCGCAAGGCAGGGCCGGTGCCGCCTGTGGTCAGCACCAGGCAGCAACCGGCGTCGACCAGTTCAATCAGGGTCTGGCTGATTTGCGCCTGCTCGTCGGGAATCAGCCGCGCTTCCCAGTGGATGGGGTTGCGCAGCGCGCGGCTCAGCCAGTCTTTCAGGGCGGGCAGGCCTTTGTCTTCGTAGACGCCGCTGCTAGCGCGGTCGCTGATGGACACAATGCCGATTTTGACGGTGTCGTGCATGGCGGGTTCAGGCGTCAAAGCCGGGGTGGGTGGGCGGCGCGGCATCGGCCGGCATGGCCGCATCGGCGTGGTTTTCGCCGGACAGTTCCGCATGCACCAACTGGAAGATCTCGCGGTAGGCGCGGCCGTGGAGGGGTGCTGCGCCGCGCTTTTCAGGCAGCGCGTCTTTGCGCGCCTGGCGCACCAGCGCGCGCAGTTGCTGGCTGTCGGTGCGCGGGCTCAGGTTGATCCACTGGCCCAGCGCGTCGTCGTCTGCCACCAAACGCGCCCGCCAGTCTTCAGCGGCGTGCAAGGTCTGGGTTTGCAGGGCGGACGGCGTGTGCTGCTCCACCAGCGCCTGGCGGATGGCGGCGTGCTGTTCTTCGGGCAGCAAGCGCATGAGCTTGCCGATGAACTGCATTTGCCGGCGCTTGCCCTCGAAGTTGGTGATGCGTTTGGCCTCGGCAACGGCGTCGCTGAGTTTGTTGGGCAGGCCCAGGCGCTCAAACAGTTCGCCGCGCAAGCTCAGCAAGTCTTCGCCGAGCTTCTGGATTTCCAGGCTCTCGCGCTTGAGGTCGGTGCGCGTGGGTTCGTCCGTGCCTTTGAGCTCGCGCTTGTACTCCAGGTCCAGGGCGCTGCCCTCGGCCACGAAGTGGCCTTTCACGTAGTAGCCTTTTTTCAGTTTTCTGGACATAGCCAAGTATCATAGCCCTCGCTATGAAGAACACCCCACGCGCCGCCGCAGCGGCTCCCGCCGTCCTCCGGGACGCCGCAAGCTCCCCACCATCGATCCCGAAACGCCCGCGCAGCAGCGCCAAACCGCTGCAAGGCTTTGCCTACAGCCGGGCCTTTTTTGAATCGCGCGTGGACGCCGCGCTCAAGGCTGCCCATAAACTGGGTGCCAGCGATGCGGCGGCCGAAGTGTCCGAGGCCTGCGGTCTGAGCGTATCGGTGCGCAATGGCGCGCTGGAAAACGTCGAGCGCAACCGCGACAAGGGCTTGAGCGTCACCGTCTACTGCGGCCAGCGCCGGGGCAACGCCAGCACCTCGGATTTTTCGGACGCGGCCATCAAGCAAACCGTGCGCGCCGCTTACGACATTGCACGCTTCACGGCCGAAGACCCCTTCGCCAGCTTGCCCGACGCGGCCGACATGTGCCCCGAACCGGATCGCAGCCGGGACCTCGACCTTTTTTACCCTTGGGATTTGGATAGCGAAACCGCCACGCAGATTGCGCTGGAATGCGAAGCAGCAGCGCTATCAGTCGACAAGCGCATCACCAATAGCGAAGGCGGCGCGGTATCGGCGCAGCAATCGCATTTTTTCAGCGCGCATTCGCGCGGATTTCGCGGCGGTTTTGCCAGCTCGCGCCATTCCATTTCGGTCTCGCCCATCGCCGGCAAGGGCAGCAAGATGCAGCGCGACGGCTGGTACAGCTCCATGCGCCGGGCCGAAGATTTGGCCTCGCCGCAGGCCGTGGGCCGTTATGCCGCCGAGCGTGCGCTCTCGCGCCTCAACGCCCGCAAGATCCCCACCACGCAATGCCCGGTGCTGTTTGAGTCCCCGCTGGCGGCAGGCTTACTGGGCACTTTGGTGCAGGCGCTCAGCGGCGGTGCGCTGTACCGCAAGAGTTCCTTCCTGCTCGATTCCTTGGGAAAGCGCGTTTTACCCGCGCACATCGACTTGATGGAAGATCCGTTTGTTATCGGCGGCAAGGGCAGTTCGCCCTTTGACGACGAAGGTGTGCGGGTGCAGCCACGCCAGGTGATTGAGGCCGGGCGCGTGCAAGGCTACTTTCTGAGCAGCTACACCGCGCGCAAACTCGGCATGGCGACGACCGGCAACGCCGGCGGTTCGCACAACCTGGTCTTGCGCTCACGCCAGACCCGCGCGGGCGACGATCTGGAGGCGATGCTGCAAAAACTCGGTTCCGGCTTGTTTGTGACCGAGTTGATGGGGCAGGGCGTCAATTACGTCACCGGCGACTACTCGCGTGGTGCCAGCGGCTTCTGGGTCGAAGGCGGACGCATCGCATTCCCGGTGCAGGAAATCACCATCGCCGGCAACATGAAAACCATTTTCAAAGATATCAGCGCGGTGGGCGCGGATGTCTACGAGTACGGCGCGAAATCCGTGGGTTCCATCCTCGTTAACCGGATGAAAGTCGCGGGCAGCTAGCTTGTTCCGCCCCGAACTGCTGGCCCTGGCCGCGGCCCTGTGCTGGGCTGTTGGCAGCTTGTTTTCGGCCCGCGCCGCGTCGCGCATGGGCACGATTGGATTCAATCGCT
>CANCTD010000060.1 GCA_947380945.1 Comamonadaceae bacterium | reverse complement strand
CGACGCCCCCGCGTGATGATTTCCAAGCTCGGCCAGGACGGCCACGACCGGGGTGCCAAGGTGGTGGCCACCGCTTTTGCCGACCTGGGTTTTGACGTGGACATGGGCCCGCTGTTCCAGACGCCCGAAGAATGCGCCCGCCAGGCCATCGAGAACGACGTGCACGCCGTGGGCGTGTCCACGCTGGCCGCTGGCCACAAAACCCTGGTGCCCGCCATCCTTGCCGAGCTCAAAAAGCAGGGCGCTGACGACATCATCGTCTTCGTGGGCGGCGTGATTCCGCGCCAGGACTACGACTTTTTGTATGCCGCAGGCGTCAAGGGCATTTACGGTCCGGGCACGCCGATTCCGGTCAGTGCCAAAGATGTGCTGGCGCAGATCAACAAAGCGCTCAAGTAATTGGCGACAGCGCCCGCGTTAACGAAGCGAA
Organism: Comamonadaceae bacterium; assembly: GCA_947380945.1. Taxonomy (GTDB): domain Bacteria; phylum Pseudomonadota; class Gammaproteobacteria; order Burkholderiales; family Burkholderiaceae_C; genus Allorhodoferax. The sequence continues at coordinate 8,608 of CANCTD010000060.1, read as the reverse complement.
GCATGGCGGCAGAGGCTCATACGGCTCAAGGGGACGTGGCAGCGCCTGACTGGCTACCCGCAATCCGCGGGAGTGCCGGTTTGCAGCAGCGCCGCGCCATTGCCAAAGCCATTACCCTGCTCGAATCCACCCGAGCCGACCACCGCGCGCAGGCCGACGCGCTGCTCACCGCCTTGCTGCCGCACACCGGAAAGTCCTTGCGCCTAGGCATCAGCGGCGTGCCGGGTGTGGGCAAAAGCACTTTTATTGAAGCGCTGGGCCTGTACCTGATTGCGCGTGGCCACCGGGTGGCGGTGTTGGCCGTGGACCCGAGCAGCACCGTCTCAGGCGGCTCGATATTGGGCGACAAAACGCGCATGGAAAAGCTGTCCATGGACGAGCGCGCCTACATCCGCCCCAGCCCCAGCAGCGGCAACTTAGGCGGCGTGGCCGAAAAAACACGCGAGGCCATGCTGGTCTGCGAGGCCGCAGGCTACGACATCGTGATTGTGGAAACCGTGGGCGTGGGACAGAGCGAAATTGCCGTCTCCCACATGACCGACATGTTTGTGCTGATGCAGCTGCCCAACGCGGGTGACGATTTGCAGGCCATCAAAAAGGGCGTGATGGAACTGGCGGACCTGGTCGTCATCAACAAGGCCGACATTGACGCCGACGCCGCCCTGCGCGCGCAGGCGCAAATTACATCTAGCCTGCGCCTGCTGGGCATCAGTGGAAATCCGCACGACCCGGACAGCGATGCACATTGGCGTCCACAGGTGATGCGCCTGAGCGCCTTGCAAGGGCAGGGGCTGGACGCGTTCTGGGCGGCAGTCACCCAATTCAAAGACCTGCAAACCGCCAACGGCCAGATGGCCACACGCCGCCAAGGCCAGGCGCTGGCCTGGATGTGGGAGCGCATTGACGCGGGCCTGAAGCAGGCATTCAAAAACAACCCGGCCGTGCGCACGCAGCTGCCACAACTTACCGCCGCCGTGCAGTCCGGCCAATTGGCCGCCAGCACCGCCGCACGCACTTTGCTCGCCGCGCTGGACATTGCAGCGCCTGGCATGACCGATTAACCCGGAAAAAATACAAGCGACTACCCAGAAGGACCCACCATGCACGACATCCTTGAACAACTAGAAGCCAAGCGCGAACTCGCGCGCCAGGGCGGCGGCGCCAAGCGCATTGCCGCCCAGCACAGCAAAGGCAAACTCACCGCGCGCGAGCGGCTGGAGATATTGCTCGACGAAGGCACCTTTGAAGAGTGGGACATGTTTGTCGAACACCGCTGCGTGGACTTTGGCATGGCCGAGCAAAAAATCCCGGGCGACGGCGTGGTCACTGGCTACGGCATGATCAACGGGCGCCTGGTGTTTGTGTACAGCCAGGACTTCACCGTGTTTGGCGGTGCTTTAAGCGAATCGCACGCCGAGAAGATTTGCAAGGTGATGGACCAGGCCATGAAGGTCGGCGCACCCGTTATTGGCCTGAACGACTCGGGCGGCGCGCGCATCCAGGAAGGCGTGGCCTCCTTGGGCGGTTACGCCGAAGTGTTCCAGCGCAACGCCATGGCCAGCGGTGTGATTCCGCAGATCAGCATGATCATGGGCCCCTCAGCCGGCGGCGCGGTGTACAGCCCGGCCATGACCGACTTCATCTTCATGGTCAAGGATTCGAGCTATATGTTCGTGACCGGCCCCGAAGTGGTCAAAACCGTGACGCATGAAGAAGTGACGGCCGAAGAACTCGGCGGCGCCATCACCCACACCACCAAAAGTGGCGTGGCCGACATGGCTTTTGACAATGATGTGGAGGCGCTTCTGATGCTGCGCCGCCTGTACAACTACCTGCCTTTGAGCAACCGCGAAAAAGCGCCTGTGCGCAAGAGCGGCGATCCAGCCGACCGCCTGGACAAGAGCCTGGACACGCTGGTGCCCGACAACGCCAACAAGGCTTACGACATGAAGGAGCTGATCGTCAAAACCGTGGATGACGGCGACTTCTTCGAGATTCAGCCCGAGTACGCCAAAAACATCCTGATCGGATTTGCCCGCATGGACGGCCAGACCGTGGGCATCGTGGCCAACCAGCCCCTCGTCCTGGCAGGTTGCCTGGACATCAAGAGCTCGGTCAAGGCCGCGCGCTTTGTGCGTTTTTGCGACGCCTTCAATATTCCGGTGATCACCTTCGTGGATGTGCCCGGCTTCATGCCCGGCACCAGCCAAGAATACGGCGGCATCATCAAGCACGGCGCCAAGTTGTTGTATGCCTACGCTGAATGCACCGTGCCCAAAATCACCGTGATTACCCGCAAGGCCTATGGCGGCGCGTATGACGTGATGGCTTCTAAGCACTTGCGCGGCGATGTGAACTTTGCCTGGCCCAACGCCGAGATCGCAGTGATGGGCGCCAAAGGCGCGGTGGAAATCATCTTCCGCGAAGACAAGGGCGACCCAGAAAAATTGGCTGCCAAAGAGGCCGAATACAAGGCCCGCTTTGCCAACCCCTTTGTGGCCGGAGCGCGCGGTTTTATCGACGACGTGATTCTCCCCAGCGAGACCCGCAAGCGCATCTGCCGCAGCTTGGTGATGCTCAAGGACAAGAAGATTGAGAACCCCTGGCGCAAGCACGGGAACATTCCGCTGTAAGAACCAAGGAGCACAAGAATATGTTTACCAAAATCCTGATCGCCAACCGTGGCGAAATCGCCTGCCGCGTGATTGCAACAGCCCGCAAAATGGGGATTGCCACCGTGGCTGTTTATTCCGACGCCGACAAGGATGCGCGCCATGTCGCTCTGGCCGATGAGGCGGTTCGCATCGGCACGCCGCCCAGCCGCGAGAGTTATTTGCTGGGCGAGGTCATCATTGCCGCTGCCAAATCCACTGGCGCGCAGGCCATACATCCCGGCTATGGGTTTTTGAGCGAGAACGCGGAGTTTTCCAAACGCTGCGAAGCCGAGGGCATTGTGTTCATCGGCCCCAAATACCATTCGATTGCCGCCATGGGCGACAAAATTGAGTCGAAAAAATTAGCCGGTAAAGCCGGCGTGAACTGCATTCCCGGCGTCAACGATGCGATTGATGCCCCCGAAAAAGCCGTGGAAATTGCCAAAGGCATAGGCTACCCCGTGATGATCAAGGCCTCTGCCGGCGGCGGCGGCAAAGGCCTGCGTGTGGCATTCAACGACAAGGAAGCTTTTGAAGGCTTCACCAGCTGCCGCAACGAAGCGCGCAACAGTTTCGGCGACGACCGCGTGTTCATCGAGAAATTTGTCGAAGAACCCCGCCACATCGAAATCCAGCTGATTGGCGATGCCCACGGCAATGTGCTGTACCTGAACGAACGCGAGTGCTCGATCCAGCGCCGCCACCAGAAGGTGATTGAAGAAGCACCGTCGCCCTTTATCAGCGACGCAACCCGCAAAGCCATGGGCGAGCAGGCGGTTGCCTTAGCCAAGGCGGTGGACTACCAAAGCGCGGGCACGGTGGAATTTGTGGTCGGCAAGGACCAGAGCTTTTACTTCCTCGAGATGAACACCCGCTTGCAGGTGGAACACCCGGTAACAGAAGCCATCACCGGCCTGGACCTTGTGGAGCTGATGATCCGCGTGGCCGCAGGCGAAAAACTGCCGCTTACGCAGGCGCAGGTGCAGCGCAAGGGCTGGGCCATCGAGTGCCGCATCAACGCGGAAGACCCCTTCCGCAACTTCCTGCCATCCACCGGCCGTCTGGTGCGCTTTGCGCCGCCGGCGCAAACCATGTTCCAGGGCAATACGGCGGATTTGCTGGGCGTGCGCGTGGACACCGGCGTGCAGGATGGCGGCGAAATCCCCATGTACTACGACTCCATGATTGCCAAGCTGATCGTGCACGGCAGCGACCGCCTGGACGCGATTGCCAAGATGCGCGAGGCGCTCAACGGCTTTGTGATCCGGGGCGTGTCCAGCAACATCCCGTTCCAGTCGGCGCTGCTCGCCCACCCCAGGTTTGTGGCCGGCGACTTCAACACCGGCTTTATCGCCGAGAACTATGCCCAGGGTTTCCGCTCGGAGGATGTGCCGCACGACGATGCGGCTTTTCCCCTGGCGCTGGCGGCCTTCGTGCGGCGCAAATCGCGCGAACGCGCCACCAGCCTGAGCGGGCAGTTGCCCGGCTACAGCGTGGACGCAGGCAAAGACTACGTGGTCGTCACCTTGTCGGAAAGTGGCAACAACAGCTACACCCCGGTGCATGTCGATGAGTTCGTCGGCGAGACCGGCTCGGCCCGCGTGCGCGTGGGCGCGAAAAGCTATGACATCCGCAGCCAGTCGCGCCTGAACGACATTGCGATCAGCGGCACCGTGAACGGTGCGCTATTTACCGCGCAGGTCGAACGGGGTACGCCCAAGAATCCGCTGGCCTTGCGGGTGCAGCACAACGGTCAGCGCATCGACGTGCTGGTGGTCTCGCCGCGCATGGCCGAGTTGCACCGGCTCATGCCTTTCAAAGCGCCGCCGGACCTCAGCCGCTTTGTGCTCTCGCCCATGCCCGGTCTGCTGGCCGAAGTGGCGGTGGTGCCAGGGCAAAAAGTCCAGGCCGGTGAGCGCGTGGCCGTGATCGAGGCCAGGAAGATGGAGAACGTTTTGTTCGCTGCGGCGGATGGCATAGTCAGCAAAGTGCTGGCGGCCCAAGGCGAGAGCCTGAGCGTGGACCAGGCGATTGTGGAGTTTGTATGAGCGCGCGTCCCTTCAAGGTGCTGGGCATCCAGCAAATCGCCATAGGCGCGCCCGATAAGCAGCGGCTCAAAACCCTGTGGGTGGATATGTTGGGCCTGGAAGTGACCGGCAACTTCGTGAGCGAGCGGGAGAACGTGGACGAAGACATTTGCGCCATCGGCAGCGGCCCCTTCAAGGTGGAGGTCGATTTGATGCAGCCCATAGACCCCGAGAAAAAGCCCGCCGTCCACACGACGCCGCTGAACCATGTGGGGCTGTGGATCGATGATTTACCCGCTGCTGTTCAATGGCTCAGCGCCCAGGGCGTGCGCTTTGCGCCCGGCGGTATCCGCAAGGGCGCGGCGGGATTTGATATCTGCTTTTTGCACCCCAAAAGCAACGCGGAGTTCCCGGTCGCAGGCGAGGGCGTGTTGATTGAGCTGGTGCAAGCGCCGCCCGAGGTGGTGGGCGCTTTTGCGCGTATGGCGCTAGCCTGATGTGCGTTGGCGCGCGCGCGCCATGGCGGCTTCGATAAAGGCTTTTTTGCGCGCCAGTTCATCGGGATCGGTGATGCGGGAATGCGCGGCCAGGTTGGCCAGTTTGTCCTGCGCCTCAACGGCCTTGCGGACCTGGTGTGCCGACGTTGTGTCAGCGCGCCGGGTCTGGGCTGCCGTGTAACGCGTGCGGGCCAGATCGGCCTGCGCGGGCGACCACGCAGCCCAACCGGTGGCGCTGCCGCTGGCATTTTCCAGATGGATGCAGTCCACCGGGCAGACCGGCAGGCACAGCTCGCAACCCGTGCAATAGGCTTCGATCACCGTGTGCATCTGCTTGTGTGTGCCGAAGATCGCGTCGGTCGGGCAGGCGTCTATGCACAAGGTGCAACCTATGCACCAGGCTTCGTCCACAAAGGCCACGCTGCGCGGAGCCTCCAGGCCGTGCTCCGGGTTCAGCGCTATTACGGCCTGGCCGCTGATCGCCGCAAGGCGAACCACGCCTTCAGCGCCGCCGGGCGGGCATTGGTTGATTGCGGTTTCCCCGGCAGCGATGGCGTGTGCGTAGGCCGCGCAGTCCGGGTAGCCGCAGCGCGTGCACTGGGTTTGCGGCAAGGCATTGAGCAGGCGCTGCGCCAGATCATCCGCGTGATCAGGAGCCGCCTGCTCCGGCATGGGAGGCTGGCCCATGCGCGTCGGTTTCAGCGCGCAGCAGCGCGTTTGGCCGTAGCTTTTTTCTTGGCTGCGGGGGGAGTGCGGGGGGCTGCTGCTTTTTGGGCTGCGGCTGCCGCGGGCGCAGCTACGGCGGTCGCAGGGGCGGCGGTCGCAGGGGCGGCGGCAACACGGCCGGTTTTACGGGCGGCTACGGCGTTGGCGGTCCGCGTGGTCTTCACCGCGACGGGCGCTTTGGCAGGCGTAGCTTCTGGCCTTGTAGCTTTCACAGGAGCGCGTGCTAAACGCTTCTTTGCAGCCGCAGCCGTAATCGGGGCCGCCGTGGCGGCGGGCGCTGCGACCACAAGCGGTTTCGCCGACGCAACAGCTTGGGCCGCCGGCGTGTGCTGGGCGATAAAGCTGTGGACTTGCGGATACACCATATCGCGCCAGCGCCGGCCGGAAAAGATGCCGTAATGGCCCGCACCTTTGGCCTCAAAGTGGCGCGAATAGCGCGGGTCCACCCCGGTGCACAACGCGTGCACGGCTTCGGTCTGGCCGGAGCCGGAGATGTCGTCGAGCTCGCCTTCCACCGACAGCAGCGCGGTGTTGCGGATGTCTTGCGGGCGCACCCGCTCTGCCACGCCGGTCGCAGACTTCACGTCCCATGTGCCGTTGACCAGGTTGAAGTCCTGGAACACCACCCGAATGGTGTCCAGGTAATAGGGCGCGTCCATGTCGAGTACGGCGTTGTACTCGTCGTAAAACTTGCGGTGCGCTTCGGTGCTGGCGTCGTCGCCCTTCATCAGGTCCTTGAAGTAATCAAAGTGGCTGGTCGCGTGGCGGTCCGGGTTCATGGCTACAAAGCCGCTGTGCTGCAAAAAGCCGGGGTACACGCGCCGACCCGCACCGGGAAAGCTGTCCGGCACCCGGTAAATCACATTGTTTTCAAACCATTCGTAACTCTTGTTCATCGCCAGGTTGTTAACGGCCGTGGGCGATTTGCGCGCATCGATCGGGCCGCCCATCATGGTCATGGTCCAGGGCGTGGTTTCGCCCCGGCTGGCCATGAGCGACACGGCGGCAAGCACCGGCACCGTGGGCTGGCACACGCTCATCACGTGGCAGTTGCCGTACTTGCCCTGCAGATGGCGTATGAAGTCCTGCACGTAGTTGACGTAATCGTCCAGCGAAAAGCTGCCGTCGGCGAGCGGTACCAAGCGGGCGTTTTTCCAGTCGGTGATGTACACCTTGTGGCCTTGCAGCATGGTGCGCACGGTGTCGCGCAGCAGGGTTGCATAGTGGCCCGAGAGCGGCGCCACGATCAGCACAGCGGGTTGTGCTTTCATCGTCTCCAGCGTGGCCGGTTCGTCGGAAAAGCGCTTGAAGCGGATCAGGTCGCAAAAAGGGCGGCTGATTTCAATGCGCTGCTGGATCGCCACATCGGTCGCGCCCACGGTGACCGAGGTGATGCCGAATTCGGGCTTTTCGTAGTCTTTGCTCAGGCGGTACACCAGGTCCAGACCGGCTGCCATGCGCTGGCTGACCGGGCTGGAGCTCCAGGCTGAGCCGGGGCTGGAATAAGCCTTGGAGGCGGCCTGGGCGAAGCCGGCGAAGGGCTCAATAAAAGCGCGCTGGGTCTCGTAAATCTGGTAGAGCATGGAATCCCTGCATTAGAAAATGTTGCAGTGCAATATAACAGCTTTACCCCGGTTGTTGCGGCCGGTTTGCAAGTCCGGTGTCAGTCTCGCATGACGGCGGCAATGGACTTGCACACATAGTCCATATTCTTGCTGTTGAGCGCCGCAACGCACATGCGTCCTGTGTCCAATCCGTATATACCGAACTCTGCGCGCAGGCGCAGCATTTGCTCCTTGCTCAGGCCCGAGTAGCTGAACATGCCGATCTGGGTGGTGATGAAATCCATGTTTTCCGTGACACCGGCTGCCCGCAAGCCGTCGCGCAAGCCCTGGCGCATGGATTTGATGCGGTTGCGCATGGCACCCAGCTCCTGCTCCCACTGGGCGCGCAATTCGGGGTTCCCTAAAACCGCCGCGACCACTGCACCGCCGTGGGTGGGCGGGTTGGAGTAATTGGTGCGCACCACGATCTTGAGCTGGCTCAACACCTTTTGCATTTCGGCTTTGTCGTTGCACACCACGGACAGTGCGCCCACACGCTCGCCGTACAGGCTGAAGTTCTTGGAAAACGAGCTCGCCACAAAGAAGTTCAAGCCCGCAGCAGCGAACTTGCCCACCACCGCGCCGTCCTCGGCAATGCCGTGGCCAAAGCCCTGGTAGGCCATGTCCAGGAGCGCGGTCAAACCACGCTGGCGGATCACCGCAATCACCGCGTCCCATTGCGCCGGCGTCAGGTCGTAGCCGGTCGGGTTGTGGCAGCAGGCGTGCAGCACCACCACGGTTCCGGGGGCGGCAGCCTCCAGGTCGGCGAGCATGCCCGCCGTGTTGATGCCGCGTGCCGCAGCGTCGTAATAGGCGTAGGTGCCAACTTCAAAGCCGGCGGTGCTGAACACCGCGCGGTGGTTCTCCCAGCTCGGGTCCGAGATCAGCAGCTTGGAGGCGGGGTCGAGCCGGTGCAAAAAGTCGGCGGCAACTTTGAGGCCGCCGGTTCCACCTATGGACTGGACCGTGGCAACGCGCTCCAGCAGCGCCGGGTCGCTGCCGAACACCAGGTTTTTGACGGCCGCGTCATAGGCCACGATGCCGTCAATCGGCAGGTAACCGCGCGCGGTGGGCGCATCGGTCATGGCTTTTTCAGCGGT
>CANCTD010000059.1 GCA_947380945.1 Comamonadaceae bacterium | reverse complement strand
CTTGCGCACCTACACGCCGCCCCAGATTTCTGCGCTCATGGATCTGAGCGATGCGCTGGCCGGTCTGAACGTGGCGCGCTACCAAGCTTGGCGCGCCAAGGCGACGCCGCAGAATGCGCGCCAGGCCATTCTGGCCTTCGATGGTGATGTCTACGACGGGCTGAACGCGCGCGCGCTGGACGATGCCGCGCTGGATTGGGCGCAGGCGCATGTGTGCGTGCTCAGCGGCTTGTACGGCGTGCTGCGCCCGCTGGATTTGATGCAGCCGTACCGGCTGGAGATGGGCACCCGCCTGCCCACGGACAAGGGCTCGGACTTGTATGCGTTTTGGGGCGACGCCATCACCGAATACCTGAACACACGGTTGGCCGGACACAGCGACCCGGTCGTAGTCAACCTGGCCTCGCAGGAATACTTCAAGGCCGTACGACCAAAGCGCTTGCAGGCCCGCATCGTCGAGTGTGTGTTTGAGGACTACAAGGGCGGGGTGTACAAAATCATCAGCTTCAACGCCAAGCGCGCCCGGGGGGCCATGGCCCGTTTTGCGATCACGCAAGGCGCCACAGACCCTGCGCAACTGCAAGCCTTTAACACCGACGGCTACCGCTTCCACGCGCCGAGTTCCACACCCGCCCGCATGGTGTTCCGCCGCAAACTAACAGACGCATAGCGCATGACCGACACCACTGCCGGGTCGCCCACGCCCGCCCAATCACCCCTGGGCAAGACCGCCAGTTACATCGACCAGTACGAGCCCGCGCTGCTCTTTCCCTTGCCCCGGGCGGCCAAGCGGCAGGAGCTGGGTTTGGGTGAGCGGGTGCCGTTTTTCGGCGCCGATGTATGGACCGCGTTTGAAGTGAGTTGGCTGAACCCGCGCGGCAAGCCGCAGCTCGCGCTGGCGCACATCACCGTGCCCTGCGAGACGCCCAACATCATTGAGAGCAAGTCCTTCAAGCTCTATCTGAATAGTTTCAACAACACTCGTTTTACCGATGCCGCCCAGGTACTTGCACGTTTGCGGGCGGACCTGTCCGAGGCAGCCTGGCGTGGTGCATCCAGCCCCGCGAGCCTGGGCGTGCGCCTGTTGGGGCCAGACTTGTTTGATCAGGAGCCTGTGCGCGAGCTCGACGGCCTGAGCCTGGACCGCTTGGACATTGACTGTGAGCGTTACACCCCCGCGCCCGACTTGCTGCGCACCACCAAGGGCGAAGCCCCGGTGACCGAAACGCTGGTGAGTAATTTGCTCAAGAGCAACTGCCTGGTAACCGGGCAGCCCGACTGGGGCAGCGTGCAAATCCACTACAGCGGCGACGCCATAGACCAGGAGGGTTTGCTGCAGTACCTGGTGAGTTTTCGCAACCACAACGAGTTCCACGAGCAGTGCGTGGAACGCATCTTCATGGACATCTGGCAGCGCTGCGCCCCGACCCGGCTCACGGTGTACGCCCGCTACACCCGGCGCGGCGGGCTGGACATCAACCCATTTCGCACCAGCCATCCGCAAACCCTGCCGCCCAACGCACGTACGGCGCGGCAGTAAGGCCGCTGCGGCCCGGGGCCTCAGGCCGCTGCCTGGGGATGCGCTGCTTGTACCGAATCGGCGACCAACTCGGCGGTGGCCGCCGCCAGCGTCCAACCCAAATGCCCATGCCCGGTGTTGTAGAACACGCCGGGGCGGCGACCCGGCCCCACGCGCGGCATCAGGTTGGGCATCATGGGGCGCAGCCCGGCCCAGGGAATGGCGTTGCGGGTGTTCACAGCCGGGAAGTTCTCGCGCACCCAGCCCACCAGCGGCTGTATGCGGCCGGCACGGATATCGCGGTCCTCGCCGTTGAACTCCGCCGTGCCCGCAACCCGCAGCCGCCCCTCGCCCAGCCGTGAACAGGCCACACGGGCACGGTCATCGAGCAGGCTGACAACCGGCGCTGCCTCGCGGCTGACCGGGTCGGGCAAATCGACGGTGATCGAATAGCCTTTAACGGGGTAGACGTTCACGCGGTCGCCCAGACTGGCCGCCAGCGCCCGGCTGGCCACGCCGGCGCAGACCACTATCGCATCAAACTCGGCCTCATGCGCCGCGCCGTCGGCGATGGTGTGCACCCGGACGCCCTTGGCAGTGGGAACAAGCGATTGCACCGCGTGGTCGAAAAACAGCTGCGCACCCTTGCGCTGTGCCGCCGCTGCCAAACCCATGGTGTACAAGTGGATATCGCCGGTGCTGTCGTCAGGTGTGTAAAACCCCCCGACGAAGTCACCGCTGATGGCGGGCTCGATGGCGCGCATTTCCGCCGGGCCAACGGTTTGCCGCTCTACGCCGCCGCGCAGCAGCAGGCGGGACACATCTTTGCCGTGGGCAAAACCGGCTGCGTCGCGGTAGATGTGCAAAATCCCGCGCGTGCGCAGGTCAAATTCAATCCCTTCCGCCTGCGCCCAGGCGAACAGATGGTCGCGCGCCTTCAGCGCCAGGCGCGCCGTAGCGATGGTGTTGGTCTCGTAGTGGGGGATGCTGGCCACAAATTCGGCCAGCCAGCTCAGCTTGTGCCAGGTCGGCTGGGGGTGAATCAGGAGCGGCGCGTCCTTGCGCAGCATCCACTTGATGCCATTGAGCACGGTGGCCGTGCGGTTCCACACCTCGGAATTGCATGCGGAGATCTGTCCCGCGTTGGCAAACGATGTCTCCATGGCGGCGTAGCGGTGCCGCTCAAACAGGGTGACGTGGTAGCCGCGCTGCAAAAGCGCGTAGGCCGTTGTGACCCCGGTGATGCCTCCGCCTATGACGGCAATTGTGTGAACCATGTAAAAACTTTCATGAACGCCCTGCGCGCAATCCCGATTGTGCCCGCGTCGGCTAAAGGGCTTGCCTGCAATGGGTGCTGGCGCACATGACGGGCTGGTAACATGATCCGAATTGCTCGAAACAAGCTCACAATTCATGAATCCATCGAACATCGACGTCGGAACCCCGGTATCCGAAAAAATCCGTGAACGGCTGACGGCCGCGCGCAAGCGCTACCACGCCAATGACAATATCGCCGCCTTTATCGAACCCGGTGAGCTGGAAAAACTGCTCGACGAGGTCGAGGAAAAAATGGTCGGCGTGTTGCGCAGCCTGGTGATCGACACCGAGCGCGACCACAACACCGACAACACCGCGCGCCGCGTGGCCAAGATGTATGTCAACGAGGTGTTCCGGGGCCGTTATGTCTCCGCGCCCACCATCACCGAGTTCCCCAACGCCGAGCATCTCAACGAGCTGATGATCGTGGGCCCCATCACCGTACGCAGCGCCTGCAGCCACCACTTCTGTCCCGTCATCGGAAAAATTTGGATTGGCGTGCTGCCCAATGAACACACCAATGTGATCGGCCTGTCCAAGTACGCCCGTCTGGCCGAATGGGTAATGGGTCGCCCGCAAATCCAGGAAGAGGCCGTCGTGCAGCTCGCGGACCTGATCCAGGAAAAAACCCAGCCCGATGGCCTGGCCATCGTGATGGAGGCGACGCACTACTGCATGTCCTGGCGCGGCGTCAAAGACATGGACAGCAAGATGATCAATTCGGTCATGCGCGGCGTGTTCCTCAAAGACCCTAATTTGCGCCGCGAGTTCTTGTCGCTTATTCCCCAGAAAGGCTGAAAACCCATGTTGGTCCGTTTGCTCTACGCCAGTCGCGCCGTCAATCCTGATGCCCAGGCGATTGAAGAAATATTGTCCAAGTCGCGCGAGGAAAATCCGGGCTCCGGCATCACCGGCATCCTGTGCTACGGCGGCGGCATTTTTTTGCAGGCGATTGAGGGCGGGCGCAATGCGGTCAATGAGCTGTACGGCCACATCCAGCGCGACGCGCGCCACAAGGACGTGATCCTGCTGCACTACGAAGAAATCGAAGAACGGCGCTTTGGCAGCTGGACCATGGGCCAGGTCAATATGTCCAAAATCAACCACAGCATCTTGCTCAAGTACGCCGAGCGTCCTGAGTTGGACCCCTATGCGGTTTCCGGCCGGGTGTCGCTGGCCTTGCTCGAAGAGCTGATGGCGACCGCCTCCATCATCGGGCGGGCCTGAGCGCATGTGCCTGACGCAGCAGCGTTGACGGTGCAGGCCCTGCCGCTGCTGGGCTGCGATTTCTCCAGCAGCCCCAGCAAGCGCAAAACCATTGTCAACGCCCGGGGCAGTTTGCAGGGCGCCGTGTTGCGGCTGGAGCGGCTGGACCGCTTTGATTCCCTGGCGAAGTGGTCCGATGATCTGAGTCAAACCCACTGGTTCGGCGGTTTCGATTTGCCCTTCGGCCTGCCGCGCGCCCTGTTGAACAAGCTGGGCTGGCCGCTGGAATGGGCTGCCTGCATGGACTTTTACGCCAGCTTGCAGCGCAGCGCGATTCGCGACGCCTTTGCCGCTTTTTGTGATGCGCGGCCGCCTGGCTCCAAATTCGCCCACCGCGCCACCGATGGGCCGGCAGGCTCCAGCCCTTCCATGAAATGGGTGAATCCCCCGGTTGCTTATATGTTGCATGCAGGCGTTCCGCTGCTGCGCAGCGTCCAGGCCCACTTTCCGGGCTTGCAGCCTGCGCGCCTGGATGCGCAGCGTGTGGCTTTGGAAGCCTACCCCGGCCTTTTGGCACGGGAAATTCTGGGTGCGCGCAGCTACAAAAGCGATACCCCTGCCAAACAAACGCCCGAGCGCTTGATTGCCCGCAAGGATTTGCTCCACGCTTTGGAGCTGGGGCAAACCCGCCTGCAGTTGCGCCTGCGCCTCAGCCACGCCCAGCGCGACGCCCTGGCGCAGGATGCCAGCGGGGATGCGCTGGACGCTGTCTTGTGCATGGTGCAGGCCGCCTGGGGCCAGCAGCGCTATGCGGCGGGTGACGCGCTGTGCGGCCTGCCGCCGGACCTGGATCCGCTGGAAGGTTGGATTCTCAGCGCCTGAGGCCGCGCGCCGCTAAGGCGCGGCACACACGCTGCACGCCGGGTCGCGCGGCATGCGGATGCGGGTCCATTCCATGCTCCGCCCATCGAGCATCAACAACGCGCCCGCCAGCGGCGTGCCAAAGCCGCCTACCAGCATGAGGGCCTGCGCGGCCTGCATGCAACCGATCACACCGACTACCGGCGCAAAAACGCCCATGGTGGCGCAAGCCACCGGGTCGGGCGCGCTGTGCGGCGGGAAGGCGCAGGCGTAACACGGGCAGTCCGCACGGCGCGGATCGAACACGCTGATTTGCCCGTCAAACTGCACTGCCGCGCCCGACACCAGCGCAACGCGGTGGCGCACGCAGGCGGCGTTGATTGCCTGGCGGGTGGCGAAGTTGTCGCTGCAGTCCAGCACCACGTCGGATTGGGGAAGCAGGGTGTCGAGCAGGGCGGCGTCAGCGCGTTGTTGGAGCGCGACCAGACGGGTGAGGGGATTGATGCGGGCCGCGCTGGCCTGCGCTGACAGCACTTTGGCGCTGCCGATAGAGCCGCTGTCATGCATGATTTGCCGTTGCAGATTGGTCAGGTCAACCACGTCGTCATCGACCAATGTAAGCGTGCCCACGCCTGCCGCTACCAGGTACAGGACGGCGGGCGACGCCAGTCCGCCTGCGCCTATGACCAGCACCCGCGCCGCGTTGATGCGCTCCTGGCCTTCGATGCCGATGTCGTCGAGCAGGATATGGCGCGAATAGCGCGACAGCTCGGCATCGCGCATGGCGGTATCAGTCTTCTTTGACTTCGGCCTTGCGCTCGGTCAGGGTTTTGCTGACCAATACCGGTTTGCCCTTGAGCTGGTTGATGGCTTGGATCAAACGGAAATCTTTGTCCGATCCGAACTCGGGCGCGCGCCGCTCGGCCAGTGGCTTGAGAGCCTCTTGTTCGAGCCGTTTCATCGCCTCTTCCCGCGCTTTCTCGCGCTCCGGGTCTTTCACTTCGGCACCCTGTCCGCTGCTGAGGTGTTTTTCGGCATCGGCTTCGCGCGGGGCCAGCGCGGCAAACGGGCTGCCTTCTTCGGTTTCGTCCACCATCACATCGGGCACAATGCCCTTGGCCTGGATGGAGCGACCGCTGGGTGTGTAATAGCGCGCCGTTGTGATCTTGACGCCGGCTTCGGAGCCCAGCGGACGGAAGGTCTGCACCGTCCCCTTGCCAAAGGTCTGCCCGCCCATGATCACCGCGCGCTTGTAATCCTGCAGCGCGCCGGCGACGATTTCGCTGGCAGACGCGGACCCTTCGTTGACCAGCACCACCAGGGGCACTTTGCGCATAGCAGGCGGCAAGGCCTTGAGTGGATCAACGCCACGGCGGTCGTAGTCGAGCGGGTTGGCACGCAGGGTTTGCTGGCTCTCGGCGGTTTGTCCGTTGGTGCTCACCACGGTGGCACCGTCGGGCAAAAAGGCGCTCGAAATACCCACGGCCGATCCCAGCAGTCCGCCCGGGTCGTTGCGCAAGTCCAGCACCAGGCCTTTGATATTCGGGTCTTGCTTGTACAACTCGCCGGCTTTTTTCACAAAATCTTCCAGCGTGCGTTCCTGGAATTGGCTCAGGCGGATCCAGGCGTAACCCGGCTCCACGATTTTTCCGCGCACCGACTGCTGTTTGATTTCTTCGCGCACGATGGTGACCACAAAAGTCCGGTTTTCCTCTTTGCGGAACACCGTCAGAACCACTTTGGTGCTGGGTTCGCCGCGCATGCGTTTGACGGCTTCGTTGAGCGACAGACCTTTGACCGGCGTGTCATCGACCTTGGTGATCAGGTCATTGGTTTTCAGACCAGCCCGAAAGGCCGGAGACCCTTCAATGGGCGAGATGATTTTGACGAAACCGTCTTCCTGCGTGATTTCAATGCCGACGCCGACAAACTTGCCCGCCGTACCTTCCTTGAATTCCTTGTAGGCCTTTTTGTCGAAATACTGGGAATGCGGATCCAGGCTGGAGACCATACCGGCGATGGCGTCGGTAATGAGCTTTTTGTCATCAACCGGCTCCACGTATTCGCTCTTGATCAGGCCGAACACGGCGGAGAGTTGCTGCAATTCTTCTAATGGCAGCGGTGCCACGCTGCTGCGGGCCACAGTTTGCAACGAAAACGTGGCCATTGAGCCCGCCAGCACGCCCAGGGCGATCCATCCCGTAATCTTCAGTTTTTGACCCATACCTGTCCTTTGTTGCGGCCAATATACACCGGCAGCTTGCCGGCTCGCCTCTGTAGGGGCGCAATTTTCAGTGCGTGGGCTCCAAATAATAGTGGCGCTGCGCCTTGAGCGTGGCATCGAGTTCGTAGACCAGCGGCTGCCCGTTGGGAATATTGACGCCCACGATGTCGGCGTCCGAGATGCCGTCCAGGTACTTGACCATGGCGCGTATCGAGTTGCCGTGCGCGGCGATCACGATGCGCTTACCGGCCAGAATCGCCGGTGCCATCGATTCGTTCCACAGGGGGAGAACCCGGTCCACTGTGTCTTTCAGGCATTCGGTGAGCGGAATTTGTTCGGGCTTGAGCTTGGCGTAGCGCAGGTCGCCGCGCTCGCAGCGCGGGTCGGTGGATTCCAGCGCGGGTGGCGGCGTGTCGTAGCTGCGCCGCCAGGCCAGCACCTGTGCCTCGCCGTACTGCTGGGCCATGTCTTTTTTGTTGAGGCCTTGTAAAGCACCGTAATGCCGCTCGTTCAGACGCCAGGCGTGCACCACGGGCAGCCAGGTGCGCTGCATTTCGTCCAGGCAGTGCCACAAGGTCCGGGTGGCCCGTTGCAGCATGCTGGTGTAGGCGATGTCGAAATCGAATCCGTGCTGCTTCAGGACGGCACCGGCGGCGCGCGCCTGTTCCACGCCGGTTGGTGTGAGGTCGACATCGGTCCAGCCGGTGAAGCGGTTCTCCAGATTCCAAACCGATTCGCCGTGGCGGATGAAAACAATTTTGTACATGTTGGTGGGTGCGGGAAGAGGAAATAGGCGGCGCGCACGATCCGCGCGCGGCCCGCATTCTAAAATGTGGCGTTACACCTGCTCACTCAACAAGGAACTTTGTGAAATTTATTGTGGACAACTGGATGCTGGTATCGCTTGCGCTCGTTTCGGGGGGCTTGCTGTTGATGCCGGTGATGCAGGGCATGGCGGTCCGCGGCATCAGCGCCGCGCAGGCGGTTCAGTTGATGAACCGGGAAAAGGCGACCGTGGTGGATGTGCGTGACGCGCCGGAGTTCGCCGCAAGCCATATTGCCGGATCCAAGAACATTCCATTGGCCGATTTGGAGAAACAACTGGCCGGCGCTGTGAAGAACAAGAACCTGCCGCTGATTCTCGTCTGCCGCTCGGGTGCCCGTTCCCTGGGTGCGGCGGCTGTTGCCAACAAACTGGGTTATGCGCAGGCGCATTCTTTGGCAGGCGGCATAGAGGCCTGGCGCGAGGCCGCTTTGCCTTTGAACGCCGCATCGGCTTGAACACGGGAATTGGCATATGCAAGAAGTCACCATGTACACCACCGCCGTCTGCCCGTACTGCGTGCAGGCTAAGCGGGTGCTGAAGTCCAAGGGCGTGGACCAGATCACCGAAATCCGGGTCGACCTGGAGCCCGCGCAGCGCCAGCACATGATGGAAGTCACCGGCCGGCGCACGGTGCCGCAGATTTTCATCGGCAGCACCCATGTTGGCGGCTGCGATGATTTGACGGCCCTGGACGCACGCGGCGGGCTTCTTCCCCTGCTGCAGGGCAGCTGATGCCCCCAACCTGCCTGACATAATCGCGCGCCGGGTGCCGCACCCGCTTTTGCGCAGGGGTCTATTGATGGGACCCGCACCGCTTCTACTTTGTTGAAAGACCAAAAAAATGGCCGACACCACGCCCAGCAGCCCGACCCCCGTGTTCCAGATCCAGCGCCTGTACCTCAAAGAGGCGTCGATGGAGCAGCCCAATTCACCGGCCATCCTGCTGGAGCAGGAGCAGCCCTCGGTCGACATCCAGCTCAATATCGAGGCCAATCCGGTTGCCGACGGTATTTTCGAAGTCTGTGTGACCGCCCGGGTGCAGACCATGATCAAAGACAAAACCGTGTTCCTGGTCGAAGTCAAACAGGGCGGGATTTTTGAAGTCCGCCATATCCC
>CANCTD010000058.1 GCA_947380945.1 Comamonadaceae bacterium | reverse complement strand
AAACCCAAGGAAGGGCTGGAGATCATCCGCGGCGGCAAAAAGCTGGACGGCAAAGACGTGTGGGAGGGCGGAAAGATCCTCGACCCCCACGACGGCAAAGAATTCAGCGCGCGCTTCACGCCGATTGATGGGGGCAAGAAGATGGAGGTGCGCGGGTATGTGGGCTCGCCTTTGTTGGGGAAAACGCAGACTTGGGTGCGGGGGGATAAGTAGGGGGACGGTTGGGCGGCGGCATGGAACCAAAGCGGCGATTTAGATAACAAATGCGGTCGCGAAGTGGGTCAAGCAAACGAACTCCGCGCAAACCGGGGGCTGCTGCTTTGTCAGATTCAACATGCTTGCATATAAAAACAGAGTGCTGCTCTAAGCCTATGAAAACAAGAGATTTATTGATGAACAGCGAGCCACGTTATCTGATGTATTCAGAACGTATGGATGCGGAGAGGCCGCCACTAAGTCAATGCAGCCGACCCCGTACCGGGGCGACTTATTTAAAAACTTAGCCGCCAAAGGAGAATGCGTGCCCACGACCCCAGCACCCGTTTATTTCGACTGGCAGTTTTGGTCTGCGGTTCTTGCGCTACTTGCGCTGGCGCTGTCCCAGCTTCCGCCGGTACACCTTTGGTTCCGGCCACGCCGGCTCGACGTCGAAGTGCACAGCCGCCTTCAAGTTACTCACAAAGTCGGCAACCCGAATGTTGGTATGTATGTCAGCATCAGAAATACCGGCGGTCGTGAGCTGCGCATACGAGCTACGTCACTTGTTGTGTCACGCGAGGGCACATCGTTGGGTACTTTGCCTGCTCAAAACTACTTTGAAACGCCGTCTTCACAATCCTCAGTGTTATTCGTTCCCTTCTCACTTAAGCCGGGTGAGACCTGGGCACACGGAGCGAACTTTTTACAACTTTTCGATCGCGCTACCGAAAAGCAGTACCGTGAAAGCGAGTCTGCTCTTGGATCGGACATTCGTCGAAAGCTGGCAGCCAGAGCCGAAGGCGATAAGCAGGCGGTCGAGGCGGAGCCGCATCTTGTCAAGCCATTTCTAGATCTTTTTGAGCGGCTGTTTGTCTGGTTACCCGGTGAGTACGTTGTCGAGTTGAAGGTCGACGCAGAGCCAGGCGCTACCTCATTCAGCAAGAAGTACCGCTTTACGCTATACGAGTCCGACTCACAGGAACTGAAGTCACAAATTGAGGACTACCCATATGGCGGCGGCCTTTCGTACAACGTCGATCGCCATGCGGGAGCATTTGTCCCACTGGTTCAACATGGCGGCTAACCCCTCCATTGAGCGGACGTCTCCCGGCAAGCCTAGCTTGCACCTAGCCGCCGCTCATGAAGAAAGTCAGTACGCGAGAAGGAACATCATGGCTACGCCGCTCGAATACTTTGTTCTTCGTGCGCGCAAGCTTGAGAACAGCAACTTCTGGAAGTGGCTGAACACCCGCCGTGGGCAGTCCGACATGGAGCGAATCATTCAAGGCGACTGGCTGGCCCACGACAAGCTAAATCCAGATGAGCTGGACGCCTTCTGCCTGAACCTTCGCCTTCTCATTCAAGATCAAGACGGTTTCTCCATCCGCAAGGTCGCCGAGATTGCCTCTTTTTGGCCTGACGCCTACGAAGCTGAGCGCGAGGGTGTAGCGGCTGCGGTTGCAAAGCTGCGCGTGGCGCTCGACTCCAAGGCAACAGTATCGCTATCGCCCGAAAAACCGACCACGAACCGCGAGCTCTTTGACATCATCTTTTATGGGGGACTAGCTCATGCAAACCAGGGAAAGCGAGAGCAGTTCGAAGCCCTAGTCAGTTCCGGCCTCTACTCGTACTTCGTCTTCAGTGCTTTCAGTTCGGTGCTGTTTCACTATCGGAACTGCATTCAATCCTTGGCCCACTTCGTTGCGAGGTACGTCGTGTCAGAGCGCGCTCGCCAAGCGGGCCAACCCATCGTTTAAGCGGACGCCTGATGGCGCCGCTTAACTCAAACGTTAGGCCGTAAAAGCCGATCTATTCGCTGCGATAACCGCAGACATCTAAGAAACACGTGAAATCCAACACCACTGCTATCGCGGCTTGCGTTTCTTGGCTTGGCCTTCAGCTCAGCAGGATTTTCTCGAGGCTCATGGAGGGCCTTTGGTGGCCGGCGGCGGCATTACTCGCAGTGGCGGTTTGCTGGTTCGCGGTGGCAAGTGGGATTCCTGTGCCGACCGAACAAACTGTTGAAAAATTCGGGGTGTACGGCGATAGCTTCGGAAAGCTAACGTCGCTTTTCACAGCGCTCGGTTTTGGAGGTTTAGTCATCACGCTGTTGCTGCAACAACGACAAATTCGTGCGCAAGAAGACGATGCGACGCAGAACCGAAGGAGTGACGAGAAGGGTCGATATGAGGAAGTTCTATTCAGGCTCTTGGATATCTATCGTCAAACACTGCTCGAAGTACGTGTGGGCGAGGTGACGGGGCGCGACGTATTGAGAAAGTCGCTGGACCGAGTGGACGCAGTTGTAGTCGACGAGGGAGTAAACGGATTGCCACGCGACCTGCAGGGCAAATGGGACAGCGGCTCACTCACAGACAAAGACAGGCAGCGCATTGACTATTTACACTTCCGAAACTTCAAAATTGTCGGTACTGAGATTCATCCCCAAGCGCGCCTAGTTGATACGTTCGAAGTCCTGCTAGAACACATGGTGCGCGGGGCGCCAGATCACTTGCTGATAAACATCTATAAAAAGCTGGTTTTTGCGCAAATCACATTTCTAGAAGCGCGCTACTTTTTCCTGGTCGGTCTCTCTCACCCGAGCAGAGTGGGTCTGCGTGATCTCTTGGCTAGAACTGGTTTCCTTGATCGAATATCGCGTTCGCAGATTCATCAGCTTCACCGTGACATGTATAGGGAATACTGGGGTCATACGTTAGAGCAACGCGAATCACCGCCAAGCATTCCGATGCCCCCGGGCCGCATCAAGCGAGCCTTGCGAGCGCACAAAGCTGCAGGTGGCGTCCCGAAGACAACCTACACGCCCCTAGGTGTACGTGAATCGCATAGCTTGGCTAAGGACGATGCGAAGCGCAGCTGAAGTGAACACATTGGTACCTAACAGGTTAATCGACGCGGCCCCCCCGTCTGTCGACTGCGCCTGCCACGCGCGATCTACGATCCACCAGTCAGGTACTCGCCAACGCCTTGTCAAGTTTTTGCGCTTCGCTTGGTGGCCCCTAACTCTCATTGGCCAGAAAAATAGCACGTTAATCCAGCTTTGGTTCGGTGCTGCATTGGGCCGAAGTTTCTATTTCCCAGATAGTCCCGCCCCAACTATCGTACTTGGCCCGAAGCAACTTTACTCAGACCTCAACCGCACGCGCCTCAAAATTGACTTGCATTCGATCCTGAATAGCCCGAAAAATCGCCGCCAGGTTATCCATGCTCGGATTCCCCGTAGGCGACAACATGCGGTGCAGGCTTTTACTCGGCTTGGCGGTCAGCGTCGCGAGTTGCTCAAAACCCATGGTGGCATTCACCAAATCGCGCAAAATCAGCCGGGCCGTTTCGGGCTCGCCATTCAGAAACAAGGTTGCAGCTTCATCCAAGAGCGCATGCGCAAAGGCCACATCACCTTGAACGCGTTGCACAACGGTTTCCTTGAAGTTTCGTGTCAGAGCCATATTCCTTACCTCGTGTTTTTGCTTGCGTTTGACCTGGCCGCCTGCGCCTTCTTTCGCGCTTTGAATTCGGAAAACAACTCTTTTGCCCGGTTGATATCTTGCTGTTGACCGCGCTTGGTGCCGCCGCCAAACAGCACGATCAAGGTGTCGCCATCGCGTGCCAGGTAAATCCGATAGCCAGGACCCCAGTCAATCACGTATTCACCAATTCCGTCGAACCACTTGATGCGCGATGTATTGCCCAACTCCATGCGCAACTTTGCGACCGTGACCTTCGCTGCCGCTTGCGCTGACAAACTGTCAAACCACTTCTTGTACGGATTCGACGCGTCTTCGCGAATGTATTCTTCGACCCTGATTGCCATGCCACATAGTAACATATGCGTTACCAATAAGTGAAATGATCGCCCCCGAAGATGGACCAATGACCAACCCTACCCCCGACCTACTAGCCCAAGCCCGCGCCCAATGGCGCTGGCGCGGTGCAGACCGTCCACCGTTTGCCCAGACGCCTGCGCCGGGGCAAACGTCCGTGTGGGATTTCCCGCGCCCGCCAGAGCTGGTGCGGGAGGCGCGCGAGATTGTGGTGCGCTGGGGCGCGGTCGAAGTGGCGCGAACGCGCGGCGCATGGGCAGTACGCGAGACCGCGCACCCGCCGACTTTCTACCTGCCGCTGGCCGATGTTGCGCGCACGCTCTTGCGCCCGGCAGGCGGCGGCTCTTTCTGCGAGTGGAAAGGCCCGGCGCACTATTGGGATGTGGTTGATGGCCCGCGTTGCCTGGCGCAGGTCGCGTGGACTTATCCGCAGCCCTTGGCAGGCGCAGAACCGCTGGCCGATTGCATCGCCTTTTACGCGCACGATCTGGATTGCAGCGTGGGCGGTGCGCCGGTTGTTGCCCAAGCCGGCGGCTTTTATGGCGGGTGGATCACGCCGGACTTAGCGGGGCCGTTCAAGGGCGAGCCCGGCAGCGGGGCTTGGTAGACGCGCCTGATACGGCGGTGGGCCCCCTGTTTGCCGGTCGGTGGGCTTCCCGCATGGTGTTCAGTGGTAATCGTCTTCCCGTTGGTGGCGGATGGCACCGATGATGACGGTGTTGCCGTCCACAATTTCGAACAGCGCGACATAGCCCGTGTTGCCGAATGGGATGACCAGTTCGCGGATAAAGGCGCTACTCCCTGCCTTGCGACACGCGAATGGCGAAGTTGTCAAAAATGCCATCCCGTTCTTGATTGCTTGTACCGCTTTTTCCGGAACATGGAGGTCGCCTGTTTCGCTGTCCAGCTCACGTTGCAGCGCGAAGTC
Source organism: Comamonadaceae bacterium (assembly GCA_947380945.1). Lineage (GTDB taxonomy): Bacteria > Pseudomonadota > Gammaproteobacteria > Burkholderiales > Burkholderiaceae_C > Allorhodoferax. The sequence continues at coordinate 4,106 of CANCTD010000058.1, read as the reverse complement.
AAACAGTTGCTCCAAATCTTCGGCTGCTGCCTGGCTGAACACAACCCGGTATTTCATCCGCCGCCTTGCGACTTGGTGTGTCTAGCGGCCGCCAGCTTGGCTTCCAGCGTCGCAATCACCTGTTCAGCGGGGATGCCGCCGCCATCGCGTCGAGTAGCTTCGATAGCCGCGATCCCGCGCCGGATGAATTCGGCCTGCGTTTTACGCTTGGTGACCGTGGCCCGAACGGCGTGTTCGACAAACTGCGACAAGGATTCCCCCTGTTCCAGCACGCCTTCAAGCTCAAGCCGCAAATCGGGGGTGACACGGATGGGGGGCAATGTGGCAGTTTTCATGGGCGAAGTGTATTGCAACTGCTATGCAAAATCGCCTGTCCAAAGTCCTCACCCCGGCGGCAGCGGCAGTGTTGGTTTGACCGGCTTGCTGGTAGGTATGTTGCTCTTGTAGCGATTTTTCTTCTTCTGCGCTTCGGTCTTGGCGGCTGCTGCTGCCTGTTTTTCGCTGGCTTTGCGGGCTTGGGCCTCTTGTGCCGTCTGGGCTGCTTTCACGGTTTGCAGCTTCTTGGCCAATTTCGCCTCCTGCGCCAAACGCGCTTCTTCCAGCGTTGCGGCCATTGCCGCGTCCTGTTCAGCGATACGCCGGGCTTCGTCTTGCTCCTGGGCTGAGCGCAGATCGTCAGCGGCGATGCTGCGTGCGCCGGGGCAGGGCGTGTCGCGGTAGCTGTTGCCGCAGCGGTAGACAGCGGCTTGTACGGGAAGCGCTGCCAATAGCAGCAGCCATGGCAGGTACTTGGATTGCAGCGGCGCTGCGCTGGGTCTATTGCCCATATGGTCTCACTCCCTTTCCTGCACCTGCCTTTCCGGTTTGGGGCGCGGTGCTTTGCTTGTGTGAACGGTCAGCATGGCACGTGTCATGTCGCCGCCCAGAAAATCCGGCACGGCGCGCAGGCTGCGGTCTATGGCTTGGCCGATGCCGATTTTGTGGTCCAGTGACGGGATTTGCAAGACCCAATCGACCACTTCCGCCTTGCTGCCCGGGTGTCCGATGCCGATGCGCAAACGCCAGTACGCCGCGCTGCCAAGTTGGGCGTGGATGTCGCGCAAGCCGTTGTGGCCGGCGTGGCTGCCGTCGAATTTGAGTTTGGCCTCACCGGGGGCTATGTCAAGTTCGTCGTGGACGACCAGGATTTCTTCGGGTGCAATTTTGTAAAAGCGTGCCAGCGCCGCCACCGACTTGCCCGACAAATTCATAAAAGTCTGGGGCTGCAGCAGCCAGACCGTCTGCCCGTCCACATTACAGCGTCCGGTGTACCCGTGGAAGCTGCGGTCCATCGCCAGCGTCACTTTGAGCGAAGCGGCCAGCGCGTCAATAAACCAGAAGCCGGCGTTATGCCGCGTGTCCCGGTACTGCGCGCCAGGGTTGCCCAGGCCGACGAAGAGTTTGATCATGCCTTGATTCTAGGAGCGGCATTGCGTTCAGAGCCCGCGCGTGCCGGGCACAAAAAAGCCCGCCGAGGCGGGCTTTGGTGGGAAGCAGGGCCTGCGCCTTACTTCTTGCCTTTGGCGGCTTTGCCTTTGGCGTCTTTGGCTGGTGCTGCGACAGCTTCCACGACCTCTTCCACGGGCGCGGTCACCGACACGACGACCGGGTTCTCCTTGCCGCGCGTGACGGCTTTGACACCGTTGGGCAGGGGAATGTCATTGACGTGCAGCGAAGTGCCTTTTTTCAGTCCGCTCAAATCCACCGCGATGAATTCGGGCAGGTTGGCGGGCAGGCAGGCGATTTCCAGCTCGTTGGCCACGTGGTTGATCAGGCAGGCGTCGAGCTTGACAGCGGGCGACACGTCCTGGCCGCTGAAGTGCAGTGGCACCTTCATGTGCAGCATGGTGTTGGCTTCGACGCGCTGGAAGTCAGCGTGCAGAATCAGTTGCTTGAAGGGATGCATTTGCAAATCCCGCAGCAGCACTTTGCTGGTGTTGCCGTTCAGCTCCATGTCCAGAATCGAAGCGTGGAAGGCTTCTTTCTTGATGGCGTGCCACAAGGCGTTGTGGTCGAGCTCGATCGGCATGGGTTCGCCGGTTCCGCCGTAGACGATGCCGGGCGTGCGCCCTGTGATGCGGAGACGGCGGCTCGCACCCGTACCCTGCTTGCTGCGCTCAAAAGCGACAAATTTCATAACTACTCCTGTAAGAGCCCACCGCGACCAGTGCGGCTCCGATTGAAAAAGACCTGGCGCTGGTGCGCCGGGCCGGCTTTTGTCCCGTCAAAACAAATTGTCTTGGTCCGAGAACAAACTCATAACCGACTCACCTTTGGAGATCCGCTGAATCGTCTCGGCGATCAGCGGGGCCACGGTGAGTTGGCGAATCTTGGGGCACATGGCGGCGTCACGGCTCAGCGGAATGGTGTCGGTAACGACCACTTCATCCAGCGCGTCGCCTTGACCGATGCGGGCGATAGCGGGCCCGGAAAAAATCGGGTGGGTGCAATAGGCATAAACCTTTTTTGCGCCGCGTTGCTTCAGCACCTCGGCGGCCTTGAGCAGCGTGCCGGCGGTGTCGATCATGTCGTCCATGATGACGCAGTTGCGGCCTTCAATTTCGCCGATCACGTGCATCACTTCGCTGACATTGGCGCGCGGGCGGCGCTTGTCGATGATGGCCAGGTCGCAATCGAGCTGCTTGGCTATCGCGCGCGCCCGGACCACGCCGCCCACATCGGGCGACACCACGATCAGGTCCTCATAGTTTTTCAACTGCAAATCACCCAGCAGAACCGGTGATGCATAGATGTTGTCGACGGGGATGTCAAAAAAGCCCTGGATCTGATCGGCGTGCAAGTCCATGGTCAAGAGCCGCGACACGCCCGCGATTTGCAGCATATTGGCGACCATCTTGGCGGTAATGGGCACGCGGGTGGAGCGCGGCCGGCGGTCCTGGCGGGCATAGCCGAAATAGGGGATGACGGCGGTGATCCGCTCGGCAGAGGCGCGCTTGAGCGCGTCCACCATGATCAGCAGCTCCATCAGATTTTCGTTGGTGGGTGCGCAAGTGCTTTGGACCACAAAGACGTCGCGGGCGCGCACGTTTTGGTTGATCTCTACCGTGACTTCGCCGTCCGAGAAGCGTCCTACCGTGGCGGACCCCAGGTTGATGCCCAGGTTCTTCGCGATGTCCGCCGCCATGTCCGGATTGGCATTTCCGGTGAATATCATGAAGTCGGATGGGAGACTGGGTGCCTGCATAGTCGCTCCTGGGAGCTGGTTGAATTGACGGACCGGTTCACACTTTGGCAGGGGAAGAAGGATTCGAACCTTCGCATGCTGGAATCAAAATCCAGTGCCTTAACCAACTTGGCGATTCCCCTACACGGGCTGTTACCGGAGAACCAGTACCAGCCGAAAAACTCTTTTACCCTTCTGCCCAGGCCCGAAGCGGGTGCTCTGGCAAGGTGCTACAGGTATGCAACAACAAACCGTTTGGCACCGGATCCGTTCCCAGCGGCCGGGTCAGCGGTGCAAAAACCGCACTGCCCGAACCTGTCATCCGGGCTTGCAGCCCCTGCGAATCCAGCCACCGGACCGCTTCCTCGATCTGCGGGCACAGAATTTGCGCCACCGGCTGCAAGTCGTTATGCCCGAAACTGAATCCAGCTTCCAGAAAGCCCGCGAGTATAGCAAGCCCGGTGTTGCGGCACAGACGCGGGTCGGTAAACAGCGCCGCAGTGGAAACCCCGGCGGCCGGTTTGGCAAGCACAAGCGGCGTGGGCGGCAGGTCTACAGCCTGCAGTTGTTCGCCCACGCCTTCCACCCAGGCGTTGCGGCCGAACAGGAAAAACGGCACATCGGCACCGAGTTGCAGCCCGATAGCGGCCAGCTGCGCCCGCGTCAGCCCGAGTTGCCACAGGCGGTTGAGCGCCAGCAGGGTGCTCGCACAGTCGGACGAGCCGCCGCCCAGCCCCGCCTCGGCGGGCAAAACCTTGGACACGGTGATGTGCGCGCCCCGGGTGCAGCCGGTGGCGGCTTGCAGCGCGCGCGCTGCGCGCAGGCACAAATCATCGGCAGGCAGCACCGCGCCCAGGTCTTCGCGGCTGAGTTGCCCGCCTGC
>CANCTD010000057.1 GCA_947380945.1 Comamonadaceae bacterium | reverse complement strand
ATGACCTCGCTGTACAACGATAAAATACAGTCCCTCCAGTTTCAGATCGGAACCTCATTTTGATGTCCTCATTCCTTCAAAAAAGTATTCTCGGTTTGCTGCTGTCCCTGGCGGCTTGGGCTGTTGCCGCGCAGGAAACCCGTGTTGGCTATATCAATTACCAGCGTATTACGACCGAATCGGCGCCGGCCAAGGCTGCGCAAGGGCGACTCGAGCAGGAGTTTTCCAAGCGGGACAAGGACTTGGTGGCCTTGCGGGACAGCATCAAGACCTTTAGCGAACGGTTTGAAAAAGACGCGCCCACCTTGAGCGAGAGCCAACGCACCAGCCGCCAAAAAGAGTTCGCCGATATGAACCGCGAATTCCAGCGTAAGCAGCGCGAACTGCAGGAAGACATCAACGGCCGCCGCAATGAAGAGTTGCTGCAAGTGTTGGACAAGGCGGCCAAAGCGGTCAAGCAGGTCGCCGATGCCGAGAAGTACGACATGGTCATTCAAGAGCTGGCCTACCAAAACGGCAAGCACGACTTGACCGACAAAGTCCTGAAGCTTCTGAACGCCGCGAAGTAAGAGGCGTGAGTGTGGGTCAACCCGCCGTGTTCGCGCTCCGTGTGGGCGACATCGTCCAGGCTATTGGCGGCGAGCTGATCGGCAACCCGGATACGCTGATAGAGGGCATTGCCCCTTTGGACCGCGCGCAGCCCCGGCAAATTTGTTTTTTGAGCAATCCCCGCTACGCAGCGGCTTTGCCCGGTTGCCAGGCGGCCTGTGTGATCGTGGGGCCCGCCATGCGCGAGGCCGCACTGGCGCGCGGTGCCACCATCGTGGTGGCGGATCCCTATCTGTACTACGCCCGTTTGACCCAGCTTTGGCGCAAACAGCATGCTGCCTGGAGCGGTGACGCGTCGCTGAGCCCGGGTGGTTTCATCCATCCCAGCGCGGTAGTGGATGCACAGGCACAGGTCCATCCCAGCGCACGCATCGGCCCCTTGTGTGTGGTGGAGCGCGGTGCCCGCGTCGGGGCCCATACCGAACTGACGTCGCGCGTAAGCCTGGGCTACGGCTGTGTGCTGGGTGATCGCTGCATCGTGCACCCCGGCGTGGTCATTGGTGCCGACGGTTTCGGTTTCGCCAAAGATGGCGAACGCTGGGAAAAGATTGAGCAGCTCGGTGCGGTCTGGATCGGCAACGATGTCGAGATTGGTGCCAATACCTGCATCGACCGCGGCGCACTCAGCGACACCGTGATTGAAGATGGCGTCAAACTCGACAACCTGATCCAGATCGGCCACAACGTGCGCATCGGCCGCAACACCGCCATTGCGGGCAGCGTGGCAGTGGCCGGTAGCGCGACCATAGGCGCCAATTGCACCGTGGGCGGCGGCTCTTTGGTCAGCGGCCACCTCACGATTGCCGACGGCGTGCACCTGTCAGGCTGCAGTTGCGTGAGCAAGTCCATCACCAAACCCGGCGTTTACACCGGCGTGTTCCCTCTGGACGAACACGGCGACTGGGAGCGCAACGCCGCCACCTTGCGACAACTCCATCGCTTGCGCGAACGGATCCGACTATTGGAAAGAGAACGCCAGCCATGATGGACATCCACCAGATTCTGAAAAAACTGCCGCACCGCTACCCCATCCTGTTGGTCGACCGGGTGATCGCCTTGGACAAAGGCAAAACCATTAAAGCGCTGAAAAACGTCACCATCAACGAGCCGTTTTTCCAGGGTCATTTCCCCTACAGGCCGGTGATGCCGGGCGTGTTGATGCTTGAAGCCCTGGCGCAGGCGGCCGCCTTGCTGGCCTTTGACGCGCTGGGCTCTGAGCCCACCGAAGACCTGGTGTATTACTTTGCCGGTATCGACAACGCCCGTTTCAAGCGGCCGGTAGAGCCGGGCGACCAGCTGATTCTGGATGTGGAGATGGTCCGCATGAAGGCCGGCATCTTCAAATTCAACGGCAGCGCCTCGGTCGACGGCGTCCTGGCCGTGCAGGCTGAGCTGACCTGTGCGGTGCGCCCGGTTGTAGCCTCGGCCTGAGCGTGACCGTGAGCCTGATACATCCCACCGCCCTGGTTGATCCGCTGGCCGAGCTGGACAGCTCCGTGGCGGTGGGCCCCTACACCGTGATTGGCCCGCATGTGCGCATAGCGGCGGGTACGACGGTGGGCGCGCATTGCGTGATTGAAGGACACACCACGATTGGCCGGGATAACCGCATATTCCAGTTCAACTCCCTGGGCGCGATTCCGCAGGATAAAAAATACGCGGGTGAACCCTGTGAGTTGGTGATTGGCGACCGCAACACGGTGCGCGAGTTTTGCACCTTCAATATCGGCTCGCCCGGCGACGTAGGCGTGACGCGCTTGGGCGATGACAACTGGATCATGGCCTACGTGCACCTGGCGCACGACTGCCAGGTCGGCAACCACACGATTTTCGCGAACAACTCGCAGCTGGCAGGCCATGTGCATGTGGGTGATTGGGTGATATTGGGCGGCTTTACCGTGGTGCACCAGTTTGTGCGGCTGGGTGCGCATAGCATGACCGCCATGTGCGCGCTCTTGTTTGCCGACTTGCCGCCTTTTGTGATGTGCCAAGGCCAACCGGCAGCCGCGCGCTCCATGAATTACGAGGGCCTGCGCCGACGCGGCTTCTCTGCTGAACGCGTGGCCACCGTGAAAGCGATGCACCGGGCCCTGTACCGCGATGATTTGACGCTGGCGCAGGCCAGCGAGCGGATCGGCGGGCTGCTGTCCAGCAGCCCCGAATCTGCCCCCGATGTGGCCATGATGCAGGACTTTCTGTCCCGCGTGTCGCCGCAGCGCGGCATCGTTCGCTGAACGTGGCGGCCATGTCCGCACCTGCCCTCGGTCCGTCAACGCCTTCAACGCCATCGGCGTCTTTGCGCCTAGCCATGGTGGCGGGCGAAGCGTCGGGGGACTTGCTGGCGGCAAGCCTGCTGGATGGCATGCAGGCGCGCTTCGGATCTTTCGCGTCCTTTGGCATCGCCGGCCCGCAGATGCTGCGCCGGGGGATGCAAGCCTGGTGGCCGCAGGACAAGCTGTCGGTGCACGGCTTCAGCTGGGAGCTGATCCGCCGCTACCGCGAAATTGTGGGCATACGCCGCCAGTTGCGCGAGCGGCTGCTTCGCAATCCGCCGGATGTGTTTATCGGCGTGGACGCGCCCGATTTCAACCTCGCCCTGGAGGCGGACCTGCGCGCCAGCGGAACCAAAACCGTGCACTTTGTGTGCCCCTCGGTCTGGGCCTGGCGCCCGCAGCGCCTGGAGCTGCTGCGCCGTGCGGCCGACCATGTGCTGTGCATTTTTCCGTTTGAGCCCGAACTGCTGGCCGCCCACGGGATTGAAAGCACGTTTGTCGGCCATCCGCTGGCGCAGACCATTCCCATGGATCCGGACCGGCTGGGTGCGCGCCGGAGTTTGGGACTGGATCAAGAGGCCGCGGTGGTGGCGATATTGCCGGGCAGCCGCCGCTCGGAAATCAGCTACCTCGCGCCCTTGTTTTTTGATGCGGCCCTGCGCATGCAGGCCGCGCGCCCGCAGCTGCAGTTCCTGGTGCCCGCAGCGCCGGGTTTGCGTGCGGCGATTGAAGCGGCAGCGCGCAGCAGCGGTTTACAGCGCAATCTGCGTGTCCTGGACGGCCAATCGCACGCAGCGCTGGCGGCTTGCGACACCGTGCTCCTGGCCAGCGGCACAGCGACCCTGGAGGCGGCTTTGTTCAAGCGGCCCATGGTGATTGCCTACCGCATGTCCTGGCTGTCGGCCGCGCTGATCGGGCGCAAGTTGCTGCAACCCTGGGTGGGCCTGCCCAACATCCTGAACCGCCGTTTTGTGGTTCCCGAGTTGTTGCAGGACGCGGCCACGCCCGCCGCCCTGGCCGACGCCACTTTAGACTGGTTGGACGCCGCGCAGCACGCGCCTGCGCGCCTGCAGGAATTGCAGGACTGCTTTACCGCCATGCACCACCAACTCAGGCGCGACACCCCCGCGCTCGCCAGCGATGCCATCGCCCGCGTCATCCAAGCGTAAAAGCGCTGCGGCGCCCCCCGCCGTGGCGGTGCTGGACACGCCGGGTCTGGTCGCCGGTGTGGACGAGGCGGGTCGCGGGCCGCTGGTGGGGCCGGTCGTGGCGGCTGCCGTCATTCTGGATCCGCGCAAACCGATTGCGGGCCTGGCCGATTCCAAGACGCTGAGTCCGCGCAAGCGTGAGCGCTTGTTCCACGAAATCCTGGCCAAGGCCTTGTGCTGTTCGGTTGCGCAAGCCAGCGCCCAGGAAATTGACCAGATCAACATCCTGCAGGCCACGCTCCTGGCCATGCAACGCGCGGTAGCCGGCCTGCGCTTGCCGCCCAAACTCGTGCTGGTGGACGGCAACCGCCTGCCGCTGCTGCCCATGCAGGCGCAGGCGATTGTCAAAGGCGACGCCACCGTGGCGGCTATTTCGGCGGCATCGATTGTTGCCAAGGTCCACCGCGACCAGTGGTGCACCGAATTCGACGCTCTCTACCCCGGCTACGGTTTTGCCCGGCACAAAGGCTACGGCACGGCCGAACACCTGGCTGCCCTGGTGGCGCACGGACCCTGCCCGGAGCACCGCCGCAGTTTCGCCCCGGTCGCAAAGGCCCAGCGATGAACCCGCCGCGCAGCATCACCGCCCGCGATAACCCCTTGCTCAAGGAGCTGCGCAAGCTGGGCACGGACTCTGTCGCGTACCGCAAACTGGGCCGTATCTGGCTGGAAGGCGAGCACCTGTGCTCGGCAGCCCTGGTGCGCGGCGTGCGCCCGCTGATCGCCGTGTTTTCAGATGCGGGATGGGAGCGCGCTGCGCCGGATTTGCGCGCCGCCGCGCCGCAGGTTGTGCGGCTGTCCGATGCCCTGTTTGCCGGGATCAGCACGCTGGAATCGCCCTCGGACATGGGGTTTGTGATGGATGTTCTTGTGGCCATGCAGCCGCTCCCCGGTGCCAATGCGGTGCTGCTGGACCGGGTGCAGGACGCGGGCAACGTCGGCTCCATCTTGCGCAGCGCGGCCGCTTTTGGCGTCCGCCAGGTGCTGGCCCTGCGCGGGACGGCGGCATTGTGTTCCCCCAAGGTTTTGCGCGCCGGTATGGGCGCGCATTTTGGTTTGCATCTGGTCGAAGGCCTGGAGCCTGCCGATTTGGATACCTGGGACGTGCCGCTGATCTGGACCAGCTCCCACCAAGGTGTTTTGCTGCACGAAGCTCGCCTACCCCAGCCCTGCGCCTGGATTTTTGGCCATGAGGGGCAGGGTGTTGCGCGGCACTGGCAGGACCGCGCCGCGCTGGCGGTGCGGATCGCCCAGCCCGGTGGCGAAGAATCGCTGAATGTCGCCGCCGCCGCCGCGGTCTGTTTGTACGCCGCAAGCGTGGCGCAGCGTCCGCAGCCTTGAGGGGTGATCGGGCGACCCGGCCGCGCCGGGAATGACCGCCGCAGGGCTCGCAGAATATAATGTTGGGCTTTTCCAAAGCAGCTCCGCCCAAGCGCCTGCAACTTCAACTCTCCCTCTCTGTCAAGCGACCGGATGTGATGCGCAGGGTGCCCCGGGCCCCACCGTAACGCTATCGGAGAAACCCGTGCTTTTGTCTCTTCAGGGAAGCCCCCCGCCCGCCATACTGGCCCTTGCAGACGGCACCGTATTTACCGGCAACTCCATAGGCGCAGGCGGCCAAACCGTTGGCGAGGTGGTTTTCAACACCTCGATGACGGGTTACCAGGAAATCCTCACCGACCCGAGTTACTGCCAGCAAATCGTCACGCTGACCTACCCGCACATCGGCAACTACGGCGTCAACACCGAAGACGTGGAATCGCGCCGGGTATTTGCGGCGGGCCTGATCGTGAAAGACCTGGCGATGCAGGCCTCCAATTTCCGCCAAACCCAGACTTTGAGCGCCTACTTGCGGGACGCCGGCACGGTCGCGATTGCCAACATCGATACCCGCCAGCTCACGCGCCACCTGCGCACCCACGGGGCCCAGAATGGCTGCATTCTGGCCTTGCATCCCGGGCAGTCGATTGACGCCGCAAGCCGCCAGGCCGCTGTCGATGCCGCCCGCGCGGCCCCCTCCATGGCGGGCCTGGATTTGGCCCGTGTCGTGAGTGCCACCCAGCCCTATCCATGGACGCAAACCGAATGGCTTCTGGGAGCGGGCTATGGCGAACAACAGCAAGCCCGTTTCCATGTGGTGGCCTACGATTTCGGGATCAAGTCCAACATCCTGCGCATGCTGACGCAGCGCGGCTGCAAGATCACTGTGGTGCCGGCGCAAACCAGCGCCGCAGATGCCCTGGCACTGCAGCCCGACGGCATTTTCCTGAGCAACGGCCCTGGCGACCCGCAGCCCTGTGACTACGCGATTGAGGCCGCCCGCACCCTGATTGCGTCCGGCACGCCCACCTTCGGTATTTGTCTGGGCCACCAGATCATGGCGCTGGCCTCGGGTGCCAAGACTTTCAAGATGAAGTTCGGCCACCACGGTGCCAACCACCCGGTCAAAGACTTAGGAACTGGGCGCGTCAGCATCACCAGCCAGAACCACGGTTTTGCAGTCGATGAAAAATCGCTGCCTGCGAATCTGCGCGCCACCCATGTCAGCCTGTTTGACGGCACGCTGCAAGGCCTGGAGCGCACGGACCAACCGGCTTTTTGCTTCCAGGGCCATCCGGAAGCCTCGCCCGGCCCGCAGGACATCGGCTATTTGTTTGACCGTTTCGTGCGGGAGATGGAGTCGCGCGCATGAGTTGGTACGGCGTGACCGACATCTGGACCTATGTCATCGGGGCGATCGGCATCATTTTGCTGCCCGGGCCGAATTCGCTGTTCGTGTTGTCGGTGGCGACTGCACGCGGCGTGCGTGCGGGTTACCAGGGCGCGATGGGGGTTTTTCTGGGCGACAGCATTTTGCTGGCCTTGGTCGGCCTCGGCGCAGCAGGCCTGTTGCGCGCGTACCCGGCGCTGTTTCTGGTGGTCAAGTACGCCGGTGCGGTGTATCTGGCCTGGGTCGGCCTGAACCTGTTGCGTGCAGCGCTGGCCCGCTGGCAGACGGCTGCGGCGCTTGCGCAGACCAGTGCCGAAGCCGAAGGCGAAGCGGGCCGTGACGCAGACCGTCCGGTTCTGGGCGGCGGCATGGAGCAGCCCTTTCGCCGTGCCTTGGTCATCAGCCTGCTCAACCCCAAGGCGATTTTGTTTTTGCTGTCCTTTTTCGTGCAGTTCATTGACCCCGCCTACGAGGCTCCTGCCGTGCCGTTCTTGATCCTGAGCGCGATCATCATGGCCGCCAGCGCAGCCTACCTTTCCGCATTGATTTTTGCCGGCGTGCGTTTGGCCAACACCTTCCGCCGCCGTGTGCGCCTGGCGGCGAGTTTGTCGGCAGGTGTCGGCGGACTATTTGTGTGGTTCGCGGCCAAACTGGCCAGTGCCAGCCTGCATTGAATTTGAGGAACGAGAACCACACTATGCCCAAGCGCACCGACTTACACAGCATCCTCATCATCGGGGCCGGCCCCATCATCATCGGCCAGGCCTGTGAGTTTGACTATTCCGGCGTACAGGCCTGCAAGGCGCTGCGCGAAGAGGGTTACAAGGTCATTCTGATCAACAGCAACCCCGCCACCATCATGACCGACCCGGACACGGCGGACGTCACCTACATCGAGCCCATCACCTGGCAAACGGTGGAAAAAATCATCGCCAAGGAAAAGCCCGACGCGATATTGCCCACCATGGGCGGTCAGACAGCGTTGAACTGCGCGCTCGATTTGTGGCACCACGGCGTGCTCGAAAAATACCAGGTCGAACTCATTGGCGCCACGCCCGAGGCGATTGACAAGGCCGAAGACCGGCTCAAATTCAAGGACGCGATGACCAAGATCGGCCTGGGCTCCGCACGCTCCGGCATCGCCCACAGCATGGACGAGGCCTGGGGCGTGCAAAAGACCCTGGGTTTTCCCACCGTGATCCGCCCCAGCTTCACGCTGGGTGGCACCGGCGGCGGCATTGCTTACAACGCCGAAGAGTTCGAGACGATTTGCAAGCGCGGCCTGGAAGCCTCGCCCACCAACGAGCTCTTGATTGAAGAATCACTGCTCGGCTGGAAAGAGTACGAAATGGAAGTCGTGCGCGACAAGGCCGACAACTGCATCATCGTCTGCTCGATTGAAAACCTGGACCCCATGGGCGTGCACACCGGCGACTCCATCACTGTGGCCCCGGCGCAAACGCTCACCGACAAGGAATACCAGATTCTGCGCAACGCTTCGCTGGCCGTGTTGCGCGAAATTGGCGTGGACACGGGCGGCTCCAATGTGCAGTTTTCCATCAACCCAGTGGATGGCCGCATGGTGGTGATCGAGATGAACCCGCGCGTCTCGCGCTCCAGCGCGCTGGCCTCCAAGGCCACGGGTTTCCCGATTGCCAAAATTGCCGCCAAGCTGGCGGTCGGCTTTACGCTGGACGAGCTGCGCAACGACATTACCGGCGGCGCCACGCCTGCCAGCTTTGAGCCCAGCATCGACTACGTGGTCACCAAAATCCCGCGTTTTGCGTTTGAGAAATTCCCTGCCGCCGACAGCCGCCTGACCACCCAGATGAAGTCGGTGGGCGAGGTGATGGCGATGGGCCGCACCTTCCAGGAGTCCTTCCAGAAAGCCTTGCGCGGCCTCGAAGTGGGCGTGGACGGCATGAACGAAAAGACGCAAGACCGCGAAGTGCTCGAAAAAGAGCTGGGCGAGCCCGGCCCCGAGCGCATCTGGTACGTGGGTGACGGTTTCGCCCAGGGTATGAGCGTGGCCGAGATGCACGCGCTCACCAAAATCGATCCCTGGTTCTTGGCGCAGATTGCGCAAATCGTTCAGTTGGAGCTGGACATCGAGCGCTTGCCCCAGCCGGCCAGCGGCAGCACCCTGGACCGCGTGGATGCGGCCACGCTGCGCGCGCTCAAGCAAAAAGGTTTTTCGGACCGGCGGCTGGCGCGCCAATTCAAGACCACAGACCGGGCGGTGCGCGAGCGCCGCCGGGCATTGGGCGTGCGGCCGGTCTACAAACGCGTGGACACCTGCGCTGCCGAATTCAGCACCAACAC
>CANCTD010000056.1 GCA_947380945.1 Comamonadaceae bacterium | reverse complement strand
CAGGTGATGGCGACGTGGAAGGTGTAGTCGGAGGCCGATTTTTCGGCCCAGCCGCGCCAGGTGTGGTACGCCTCCATCAGGCTTTGCTGGGGGTTGGGGATGACGAAGTCAATGATGGTGGTGTTGCCACCGGCCATACCGGCTGCGGTTCCGGTGAAAAAGTCATCCATGGTCACCGTGCCCATGAAGGGCAGCTGCATGTGCGTGTGCGGGTCAATGCCGCCGGGCATCACGTACTGGCCGCCAGCGTCCACCACGGTTGCGCCTGCGGGGGCGCTGAGGTTCTCGCCAACGGCTGTGATTTTTCCGTCCTGGGTGATCACATCGGCACGAAAAGCGCGGTCCGCGTTGACAACGGTACCGCCACGGATGAACAGGGTGCTCATACAAAAATCCTTTTGAATCAGTTCGGTCGGCTGGAAGCAGCGGGCATTGTGACTTAGGCAGCCACGCGCATCGGGTTGTTGGGGTGGGTGGTCCAGTCCCCATGTGTGGCGCTGGCCGGCTTGCCGGTGCGCTGGTCGATTTCACCGGGCTTGAGCGACCGCAAGCTGATGCACTGTGGCACCGGACAGGCGACCACGCACAGGTTGCAGCCCACGCATTCGTCTTCCATGACCTCAAAGTGGCGCTTGCCGTCCTTGGTGGCGGTAATGGCCTGGTGCGAGGTGTCTTCGCAGGCGATGTGGCAGCGCCCGCACTGGATGCAGCTGTCCTGGTCGATCACCGCCTTGGTGATGTGGTTCAGGTTCAGGAATTGCCATTGCGATACGGTGGGCAGGGCGCGGCCCACGATGTCGGCCACTGCGCCAATGCCTTTTTCGTCCATGTAATTCGACAGTCCGTCGGCCATGTCCTGGACGATTTTGAAGCCGTAGACCATGGCCGCTGTGCAGACCTGCACATTGCCCGCGCCCAGGGCCAGGTAATCCAGCGCGTCCCGCCAGGTGCCCACGCCGCCTATGCCCGAGATCGGCAGACCGGCAGTCTGGCTGTCCCGGGCGATTTCGGCCACCATGTTCAGGGCAATCGGTTTGACCGCCGGGCCGCAGTAGCCGCCGTGCGAACCCATGCCGCCGGTGGAAGGGCTCATGGTCAGGGTGTCCGGGTCCACGCCCATGATGGAGTTGATGGTGTTGATCAAGGACACCGCGTCGGCCCCGCCTTTCTTGGCGGCGCGCGCCGGGTTGCGGATGTCGGTGATGTTGGGCGTGAGCTTGACGATGACCGGCAGGCGGCTGTACTGCTTGCACCAGGCGGTCACCATTTCGATGTATTCGGGCACCTGCCCGACCGCCGCACCCATGCCGCGCTCGCTCATGCCGTGGGGGCAACCGAAGTTCAGTTCAATCCCGTCAGCGCCTGTGTCCTCGACGCGGGGCAGGATGGACTTCCAGGCGTTTTCCTCGCAGGGAACCATCAGCGAGACCACCATGGCGCGGTCCGGCCACAGTTTTTTTACTTCAGCTATTTCTTTTAAATTCAGCTCTAAGTCCCTGTCAGTAATCAATTCAATATTATTGAATCCGATCAGGCGGCGGTCCGGCGTGTGCAGCGCGCCGTAGCGCGGTCCGCTGACGTTGACGATGGGCGGGCCGGCTTCGCCCAGGGTTTTCCAGACCACGCCGCCCCAGCCGGCTTCGAACGCGCGGTTGACGTTGTAGGCCTTGTCGGTGGGCGGCGCGGACGCCAGCCAGAAGGGGTTGGGGCTGTGGATGCCGGCAAAAACAGAGTGCAGATTGGCCATGTGGGTATTCCTTGCGGCTCAGGCGCTGAGGGCTTGGTGGATCGATTGGGCGGCGACTTTGCCGTGTTCGACGGCTTCGACGGTCAGGTCGCGCCCGCCGTGGCAGCAGTCGCCACCGGCCCAGACTTTGGCGTGCGTGGTGCGCTGCTGCGCGTCGGCCACGATCCGGCCTTGGCGCAGTTCGATGCGCGTGCCCAGCGGCTGGGTGTTGGGGCTTTGGCCGATGGCTTTGAGCACCAGGTCCGCTTCCACCGTGAATTCCTCGGTGCCGTTGACCAGCTTGCCACCTTCCATATGGGTTGAAGCGAAGCGCACGCCGCGCACCGCGCCGCCCTCGGTCAACACCTCCAGCGGTGCTGCCCAGTGGCGGATATGGACGCCGTTTTCCAGCGCCCAGGCCTGCTCGTGTCCGGATGCGCCCATATCGGCTGCGCCCCGGCGGTAGACCATGGTCACGCTTGCCGCTCCGAGCTTCTTCGATTGCACGGCGGCGTCGACCGCCGTCATACCGCCGCCTATGACCACGACATGGCGGCCCACCGGCACGCTGGCGTAATCCTGCGCCTGGCGCAGTTCGGCGATGAACTCGACTGCGTTGCGCAGCCCCGTGGCTGTGGGCTCGGGGATGCCGATGCTGTTCACTCCGCCCAGGCCCATGCCCAGAAAAACCGCGTCGTAGTCCCGGGTCAGCTGCTCCAGCGTGAGCTCGCGCCCCAGTTTTTGTCCGTGGCGCACGCTGATGCCGCCGATGGACAGCAGCCAGGCGACTTCCTTCTGGGCAAAGTCGTCCGTAGTCTTGTAGGTGGCCAATCCGTATTCATTCAGGCCGCCGGCTTTGGGCTGGGCGTCAAACAGCACCACGTCGTGGCCGCGCCGCGCCAGCCCATGGGCGCAGGCGAGTCCAGCCGGACCCGCACCCACCACGGCCACCTTCTTGCCAGTGGCAGCGGCCCGGGTGAACAGCGGCGCGCCGGGCTTTTGCAGGTAGCTGTCGGTGGCAAAACGCTGCAGCGCGCCGATTTCCACCGGTTTGTCCTCGGAGGTGTTGCGCACGCACGCCTGCTCGCACAGCACTTCGGTCGGGCAAACCCGGGCGCACATGCCGCCCAGGGGGTTGGATTCCAGAATGGTGTGCGCCGCGCCGCGTACATTGCCATCGGCGATGCGCTGGATGAAGCTGGGAACATCGATGCCGGTGGGGCAGGCGGTCTGGCACGGCGCGTCGAAGCAGTAATAACAGCGGTCAGCCTCGTTTTTGGCCTGGAACACCGACAGCGGCGGGTGCGCGTCGCAAAAATTGCGCTGGTACTGCGCGGCGGACAAGCGGCCCGCATGGATGCCGGGTGTGGATGCATCGATGGTCATATTCGGTTTTCCGGTCAGCTCAGATCGCACCATTACAGGGCGCAAATTGCGTTTTACCAATTGGTAAAAACCCTAGCGGCTGATGGTGCAACATCCGTACCAACCGTGAAAAAACCTGCACCCCCAGCCGCCGCCAAAATCCCCCGGGTTCGCGCCTCGCGCGAGCAGCTGGAGCACGACATCCTGGACGCGGCCAAAAAACTCTTTGCCCAGCGCGGCTACGGCGGGGTTTCTTTGGACCACATTGCCAAAGCGGTCGGGGCGTCCAAGCAAAACCTTTTGTATTACTTTCCCAGCAAAGAAGCCTTGTACCGGCGGGTACTGCACGGGGTGCTCGATGTCTGGCTTTTGTACATGGATACGCTGAGCCAGCGCCAGGACGATCCGGAGCGCGCGCTGCGCGAGTACATCGCGGGCAAGCTGCGCTTCTCCCGCGAGCGGCCGGATGACTCCCGGGTCTATGCCAATGAAGTGCTGTCGGGTGCGCCCCTTTTTGCGGCGGAGATAGCCGAGCGCGTGGTCCCGTCCTTGCAGGCGGACGTGGCGATTTTCAACCGCTGGGCCGAGCAGGGCCTGTGCCGCCCGGTGGACGGCCAGCATTTGATGATTCTGTTGTGGGCCTCGACCCAGGTCTACGCCGACTGGGCCAGCCAGATCAGCCTGGTTCTGGGCAAGCCGGCGCTGGAAGCGCAGGATTTTGCC
Source organism: Comamonadaceae bacterium (assembly GCA_947380945.1). GTDB lineage: Bacteria > Pseudomonadota > Gammaproteobacteria > Burkholderiales > Burkholderiaceae_C > Allorhodoferax. The sequence goes on along the minus strand of CANCTD010000056.1, from coordinate 5,917 downwards.
GACGCGGAATCCATGATTGTGGACATGGTATTGCGCACCGTGCTGGTTCCGGCCACGCGCTGACGCACTGTTTTGGTGTGCGCGTTGGGTGCTTCAGCCCACGCCCAGAATTCTGTGCAGGCGCTTGCTGGTGGTGGTGTATTCCAGCGCTGCCGGGTGCTCTGGCGCGATCAGCGCCATGGCGCCGAAGGCGGCCAGCGTGGCTTCGTGAAAGCCGCTGAGGATCAGTTTTTTCTTGCCGGGATAGGTATTGATGTCGCCCACCGCGAAGATACCGGGCTCGGTGGTCTGGAAGTTTTCGGTGTTCACCGGAATTTGCTTGCGCTCCAGCGCCAAACCCCAGTGCGCCAAGGGTCCGAGCTTGGGCGACAGGCCCAGCGCCACCAGCAGTTGGTCCACTTCCAGATCCTGCGTTGCGCCGTCCGCCAAGGCGACGCGCAGGCTGCAAAGGCGTCCGTGAACGGCGGTACTGGCGATGGGTTGGCCGACTACAAACCGCAAGCGACCGGTGGCGATGGCGGTATCCAGGGCTTGCAGCAGCGCGGCGGGTGCTTGCAGTTGCGCGCGGCGGTGTAGCAGGGTGACAGAGCGGCCCTGCGCGCACAGAGCCAGCGCCCAGTCCAGGGCGTGTTCGTCGCCGCCGAATACCAACACCGCGCCGTCTGCGCCGGGCGGCAGCGCGGACGGGTGGTAGTGCATTTGGCTTCCGGCGTAAGGCTGGCAATCGGCCAGGGGGAAGGCGCGTGGAACAAAGGCCCCGACCCCGGCGGCGATGAACACCGTTTTTGTGACGTAGTGGGTGCCATCCGATGCCCGGAGCGCAAAGCGTCCGTCGGTCTGGCGTTCCAGGCTTTCGACCAGGGTGCCTAAATGAAAGCTGGCATGCATGGGCGCGATTTGCGCCTGCAGGCGCTGCACCAGTTCCCGGCCGGTGCACACACTGAGGGCGGGGATGTCGTAAATCGGTTTGTCAGCGTAGAGTTCGATGCACTGGCCGCCCACATAGGGCAGGGCATCGATCACATGGGAGCGCACACCCTGCAGGCCGAGTTGGAAGACCTGGAACAAACCCACCGGCCCGGCGCCGATGATCAGGGCGTCGGTGGCGGTGGGTTTCAAAGACAGGCCTGCTGACTGCGTTGCCGCGAGCGGATCAGCGGATCAGCTCGGAGAGCTTGTCGGTTTTGTCTTTCCAGTCATCCGCGTTCGGCAGCGGCGCTTTGCGCTTGGTGATGCTTTTCCAGGTCGGCAGGCGGGCGAGTTCCGCATTCAGCGCCACCATGTGCATTTGGTCGGCGGGCGCATCTTCTTCGGCGTAGATCGCGTTGACCGGGCACTCGGGAATGCACACGGCGCAGTCGATGCACTCGTCGGGGTCAATGGTCAGAAAATTGGGGCCTTCGCGAAAGCAGTCTACCGGGCAGACGTCGACGCAGTCGGTGTATTTGCATTGAATGCAGGCTTCAGTAACGATGTGGGTCATGGAATTGAATGGGAGATGTTTCTGCGCGACACCTTCAGATCAGGGCCGTCTGCGAATTTTACGGGTCTTTGCGTGGGCGCAAACAATGGGGGTCAGATTCCCATTAATCCCAGCCCGCATCGACCTTGAACTCCTGCGCCGTGCACATGGCACCGTCGCTGGAGGCCAGGAACAAAACCATGCGGGCGATGTCGCCCGGCTGCAACTTGTCGGGCAGGCACTGGTTGTGGGCGATGGCGGCTTCACCTTCGGCGTTCAGCCACAGCCGCATTTGCCGCTCGGTCATGACCCAGCCGGGTGACACGGTGTTGATGCGGATGCGGTCTGCGCCCAGCGTGTCTGCGAGGCTGCGGGTCAGGCCGTTGACCGAGGACTTGGCGATGGAATAGCAGATATAGCCTGTGCCTTTTCCCTGCCAGCCGGTGGAGCCCAGGTTGATGATGGAGCCGCCGCCCAGGCGGCGCATGCCCGGCACCAGCGCCTGGATGGCAAAAAAAGCCGGCCGCTGGTTGACCGCCATGCGTTCGTCGTAATAGGCTGGCGTAACGTCCTCCAGCGCATGGCGGTCGTCGCGGGCCACGTTGTTGACCAGGGTGAAGAAGTCGCCCACGTCGGCTTGCGCCTGGCTGATCGCTGCCTGCAGGGCGGTGACGTCGCGCACATCGCAGACCTGCCACCACACCGGCGGGTGGCCCCGCGCGGCAAGGCGCGCAGCCAAAGCCGCACTTTCGGCCTCGGCCAGGTCCACAAAGGCCACCCGCGCGCCCTGTTCGGCAAAGGCTTCGACCATGGCCGCGCCAATGCCGGTGGCACCGCCGGTGATAAACACGCGCTGGTCGCGCAGGCTGGGATAGGTCGCAAGTGCCGGCTTGGGTCCGGTTGCAAGTGCTGGGTTCATTGCGGGTGCGGTTGTGGCTGTAGGGATAGACGCCGGATTATTGCGCCCGCACCGCTTGGTGCCGCGCCACGGGCACAATAGGCCCCGATATGTCTGTTCACGCCGTTTACCTACAGGAGCTGCAAAACCGCGGTTTCCACAGTGACCCCGCCCAGTTGCGGGCGGTTGAAGCCCTCGAGCGTTGCGCCGATGAGTGGTCGGATTACAAACACCGGCGCTCCAATGCCATCAAAAAGTTGCTGGTCCATCCGCCCATCCCGCGCGGCGTGTACCTGTATGGCGGCGTGGGACGCGGCAAAAGCTTTTTGATGGACTGCTTCTTCGACGCGGTGCCGCTGGTGCGCAAGACCCGGCTGCATTTCCATGAATTCATGCGCGAGGTGCACCACCAGTTGAATGAACTCAAAGGCCTGGCCGACCCGCTGGACGAGTTGGCGCGGCGCATGGCCCGGCGCTACCGCCTGCTGTGTTTTGACGAGTTCCACGTGGCCGACATTACCGACGCCCTGATCCTGCACCGCTTGTTGTCGGCCTTGTTTGAAAACGGCGTGGGTTTTGTCACCACGTCCAACTTCAAGCCGGATGATTTGTACCCGGACGGCCTGCACCGCGACCGTTTGCTGCCCGCGATTGATTTGCTGAACGAAAAGCTCGACATCGTCAGCGTGGACAACGGGATCGACTACCGGCAGCACGCCTTGGCCGATGCCAAGATGTACCTCACCCCCAACGGTCCGCAGGCCAACGCCCAACTGCTGGCGATGTTCAATGCGATGGCGCAGGCCAAGGACCAGAAGCCGGTGATCATGGTCGAAGGCCGGGAGCTGCGGGCGCGCCGCATAGCCGGACGCGTCGCCTGGTTTGACTTCGCCACCTTGTGCATAGACGCGCATTCGCAAAATGATTTTCTGGACCTTGCCGGGCGCTTCGATGCCGTGTTTTTGAGCGATGTACCGGTCATGGATAGCGACATGGCCTCCGCCGCGCGGCGCTTCACCTGGCTGGTCGATGTCTTGTACGACCGCCACGTGCGCTTGGTGGTGTCAGCCGCAGCCGAGCCCGAGGCTCTGTACCTGGCCGGCCCGCAGGCCCACGAGTTCCCGCGAACCGTGTCCCGTTTGCATGAGATGCAGGCCGCTGACTTCGGGATGGACGGTCCGCGCCTGGTGGACACGGCGCTGGTGTGACGATGCCATACCGGTCTTGGATTGCCTGGGTCCTGGTGGTGTGGATCGGGTTGCTGCCCGCGCTTGCGGCTGCAGTCGAAGTGGCGGATCCCGCTTTGCAGGCGCAGCTTGACGGCCTGGAGCTGCAGCGCCAGGCCGTGGAAATCCAGCACCAGGAACTGGACCGGGCCTGCTACCGCCGCTTTGCGGTGAACAGCTGCCGTGCCGAGGTGGCCAGCGCGCGGCGCGCGGCCTTGCGCCCGATCCGGGCCCAGGAGCTGGCGATTTCGGCGCAGCAGCGCAGCCTGGATGCACAGGAACAGCAGCGCCAGGACGCGGCGCGACGCGCCACCGCCGCGCAGCAGGAAATCGACCGCCAGTCCCGCCTCTTAGAGCGCGCCCAGCGCCAGCGTGACCACGAAGAGCGCAGTGAAGAGCGCGCGCAGCAGGAACTGGAGCGCCAGGCGCGCGTGCAGGAGCGCGCCGAACAAGCACGAGAGCGCGCCCAGCGCCTGCAAGACCGCGCCCTCGAAGAAGAACAGGCCGTGGAGCGCGCTGCGGCCCAGGTGCAAAAAGCCCAGGCGCAGGAACAAAAGCGGACCCAGCACGCCGCCGTGGCGGCCACCGCAGCAGGCCCGGCCGGCTTGGAGGAAAAAGCCCGTGCGCTGGAAGAAAAGCGTGCTGCCCATGCGGACGTGGCGTCTTCCGGGTCGGGCGCGAACGAGGAAAGCGCCAAGCTGCGTACCCAAAGGGAAAAGCGTGCTGCCCATGCGGCGGCGGCCTCTTCGGCAGCTGCCAGCGGCGAACAGGAACGCGCACGCGCCGTTCAAGCCAAGCGTGCGGCGCACAAAGCGACAACGATTGTGGCTCCACTCAAGGCCGGTGATAAGCCTGCAGCCAGCCCGCCGCCGGAGCCCGCAGCGACCGACAAGGCGGCTGCTTTTGCCCGCAAGCAGCTTGAATTGGAAGAGCGCATCGCCGAGCGTGACAAACGCCTGCTGGAGCAAAAAGCGTCGGATTCGGCCCCCTTGCCGCTGCCCGCGCTACCCGCCCCGCCCGCAGCTGCCAAGCCCTGAGGCCCTCCGGCGTGCCCCTGATTGCCGCTGTGCGCCAGGTCTTTGCGGCTGACGGCCCACTGGTGCGCGATGTACCCGGTTTTGTCCCCCGCGAGGGCCAGACCGAGATGGCGCTGGCGGTGGCCCGCACCGTGCAGGGCGGCGGCGCATTGGTGGTGGAGGCGGGAACCGGTGTGGGAAAAACCTACGCCTACCTCGCACCGGCTTTGCTCAGCGGCGCGCGGGTGCTGGTCTCGACCGCGACCAAGGCCTTGCAAGACCAGCTGTATTTGCGTGACATCCCCCGACTGGCTGCCAGCCTGGGCGTCCCTCTGCGCCTGGCGCTACTCAAAGGCCGTAGCAGCTACCTGTGCCTGCAGCGCCTGGACGAAGCGCTGGGGCGCGAGCGCAGCGTCGCCGATACCGCCCAGCGGCGCTTGCTGGCGCAGGTGCAGATTTGGGCGCAGCACACGCGCAGCGGCGATATCGCGGAGCTGCCCGCGCTCGATGAGGGCGCGCCGCTGCTACCTTCAATCACCTCCACGCGCGAGAACTGCCTGGGCGCGGACTGTCCCCGGGCCGCGCAATGCCATGTGAACCTGGCGCGCCGGGACGCGTTGGCTGCGGATGTCGTGGTGATCAACCACCATTTGTTTTTTGCCGACTTGCAGGTACGCGAATCGGGCGTGGCCGAGTTGCTGCCCAGCGCAGGGGTGGTGGTGTTTGACGAGGCGCACCAGATCAATGCCGTGGGCTTGCAGTTTTTGTCGGTGCAAACCGGAACCGGTCCCTGGGGGCGCCTGGCAGCGGATCTCTTGCGCCAGAGCCAGGGCGCGCAGCGCGGCTTTGCCGACTGGCACGGCCTGGCGGCGGGTTTGACCCAGGCGGCGCAGGCCATGTCGGCGCTGGTCGATTCCGCTGCGGCCGCTTCGGGTCCGTCGCCGCGCCTGCCCTGGGGCGATGCGGCACCCCAGGGGGTCGACGCGGCGGCCTGGGCCGGGGCACTTGCCGGAGTCGACGCTGCATTGTTGCGGGCCTGCCAAACCCTGAACGCGCTGGCCGACGCGGATGCGGCGCTGCAGGTGCTGGCGCACCGGGCCGAATCGCTGCGCGGGCAGTTGGCGGGCTTTACCGGGGAACGCGTTACGCAACAGGTGCGCTGGGTGGAGGCCGGTGCCGCAGTCCGCCTGTGCGCCTCACCTTTGCAAATCAGCGCGGTGATGCGCCAGCAGGTGCTGCAAACAGAACCCAGCAGCAGGGCCTGGGTTTTCACCTCGGCCACCCTGGGAACCGAGGCCAGCTTGCGCTGGTTCGT
>CANCTD010000055.1 GCA_947380945.1 Comamonadaceae bacterium | reverse complement strand
GGTGCAGGGCATGTTGCGGGGCATGGGCGCGGTATCGGCGGGGCTGATTGGCGGTTCGGCGCTCAAGCTAACCAGCGGGCTGCGCGGTCACCCGTTTGGTCCCGTAGCTTGCGTGGCGCTGGCCGGTCTGACACTTGCGGGTGCCGCCGTGCTGCACCTGCCCCTGGTCTGGCTGCTCCTGGGACTGGGCGTTCCGGGAACGCTGCTGGCCTGGCGCATTCTTTGGCTGCAGGCGCGCGCGGCGGGGCACACGGTATGAATGCGGCCGAGCTGGGGGCTTTTGCCTGGGGCGATTGCCTGGCTTTGTTCCAGCATTTTCTGACGCTGTCCCTGCTGGCGGTGGGGGGTGCCATTACCACCGTGCCGGATATGCACCGCTTTTTGGTGCTGGAGCAGCACTGGCTGAGCGACGGGCAGTTCAGCGCCTCGATTGCCCTGGCCCAGGCCGCGCCGGGACCCAACCTTTTGTTCGTGTCGGTGCTGGCCTGGAATGTGGGTGCCAATGCGGCAGCCGGCGCAAACCCGCCGGAGCTGGCCTGGCTGCTGCCGCTGGCCTGTGCCTCGGTGTCCACCATCGGCATTCTGGCGCCCTCGACCACGCTGACGCTGTATGCGGCGCGCTGGGTGCACCACAACCGCGCGCGCCTGGGTGTGCGTGGCTTCAAGCTGGCCATGGGGCCTATCGTAATCGGCCTGCTGCTGGCAACCGCCTGGACCCTGGGCGCGGCGCACGGCATGCCCAGGGACAAGCCGGTCTTGTGGGGATTAAGCGTGCTCTCCGCCCTGCTGGTTTGGAAAACCCGCATCCACATGCTGTGGCTGATCGCTGCGGGTGCGGCCTTGGGCGCCTGGGGCGCGATGTAAGGCGACGGCAGGCGCGCCTAGCGCGGGCTCTCGAAAAACACGTAGTTGGTGGCGTAGTCGCTGATCTCGAAATAGACCTTTTTCTCGTTCGGGTCGACTTGCATATTCAGGTTTTCGTCCAGATAGCCGTAGCCATAGCGGTAAGGGCGTGGCTTGTTGTCATCGGTTCCCATCGCGGTGGTCATTTTGTCGATCTGGATAAAGCGGCGAACCAGCTTGTCCCCGGCATAGACTTCGAGCACGCCGTTGGTACCGGTCCAGTTCTGGATCTCTCTGCCGATTTTGTTTTGCTGCTCTTGCGTACAAGCGGACATCAGCGCCAGTCCTGCCACCAGCAGCGCGATACCGCCACCGCGTTTGCATTGATCAAGTGTGTTCATGCAAAGTACCCTTGTGATTGAACTTAAACCGGCCGCGTGCGCTGGCGCAGCGCTTCAAACAGACACACACCGCTGGCCACTGACACATTCAAACTCTCGACAGCACCCTGCATGGGAATGCGCACCAATTGGTCGCAGGTCTTGGCCGTGAGCTGGCGCATACCGTCGCCCTCGGCACCCAGAACCAAGGCCACCGGGCCGCGCAAATCGGCCTCATACACGGTCTGGGTCGCGGCGTCGCTGGTGCCTATGACCCAGATGTTGCGTTCTTTCAACTCGCCCAGGGTTCGGGCCAGGTTGGTGACCATGAAATACGGCACGGTTTCGGCCGCGCCGCTGGCCACTTTGGCCACCGTGGCATTGATGCCGGCTGCGTGGTCCTTGGGGGCGATCACGGCATGGGCACCCGCACCGTCGGCCACGCGCAGGCAGGCACCCAGATTGTGCGGGTCGGTCACGCCATCCAGCACCAGCAGCAAAGGCTGCACGCGCTGCGCCAGCGGCAGCTCCGCCTGGCTGGCTTCGAGCTGTTCGAGCAATTCGTCCAAAGAATGGACCTGGGTGATGGCCTGCACGCGGGCGACCACACCCTGGTGGCCATGGCTGCCGCAGAGCTTGGCCAGGCGCATGCCGTCGGATTCGATCAGGCGGACACCGGCCTCTTTGGCGCGGTCAAGAAACTGCCGCATGCGCGCGTCGCGGCGGCTGGGTTCGATGTGAATTTCGAGGATGGAAGCAGGTGCGGTTTTGATACGCACCCCGACGGCATGGAAGCCGAACAGCGTTTTGGCACTAGACATAGGCCATTATCCCGCCGCCAGCGCACCCGGCGCGCCTTCGCGCAGGCAACCGGCTTCCATGGTGAATATCCGCGAACAGCGCGCCGCAATGCCGCGGTCATGGGTGACCAGCACCAGCGTCGTGCCCTGCTCTTTGTTCAGGGCCAACATGAGGGCCATGATGGTTTCGCCCGTGGCGTAATCCAGGCTGCCGGTAGGCTCATCGGCCAGCAGCAGCACAGGCTGCACCACAAAAGCCCGCGCCAGCGCCACGCGCTGCTGCTCGCCGCCGCTGAGCACCTTGGGGTAGGACTTCAAGCGGCTGCCCAAGCCCACGCGCTCCAACATGCGCGCAGCTGCGGCCCGGGCGTCGGCGCGTCCGGCCAATTCAAGAGGCAGCATCACGTTTTCAATTGCCGTCAGGTTGCCCAGCAACTGCAGACTTTGGAATACAAACCCGACCGAACGCGCCCGCACTGCCGCACGCGCGTCTTCGTCCAGGCTGAACATATCGGCCCCGGCAATGCGCACGGTTCCGCTGCTGGGTACGTCCAGGCCGGCCAGGATCGACAACAGCGTGCTCTTGCCCGAACCGGACGCGCCGACGATGGCGGCGGTCTCGCCGGCACTTAGCGCAAAATCAACGCCACGCAGGATTTGCAAGCGGCCGGTCGAGTCTTCGACGGTTTTGCACACGTTCTCTACCGAAATAATGAAATCTGACATGGGGCCTTTAGTGAATCGACGCGACTGTATCCTAGCCCTGTTATGCGCCGCGGCATCCGGCTTTGCGCGAGCCCAGACGGTGCCCGCCACGCTGCTGGTGCTGGGTGACTCGCTGAGCGCCGAATACGGTCTGGCCAAGGGCAGCGGCTGGGTTGCGTTGCTGGAGCAGCGCCTGGCGCAGGAGAAGCGCAGCATCCGGGTATTCAATGCCAGCGTCAGCGGCGAAACCACGTCGGGCGGTCTGGCACGCCTTCCCGCCCTGCTCAAACAACAAACCCCCGCCATCGTGGTCATTGAGCTCGGTGCCAACGACGCCCTGCGCGGCCTGCCTTTGGAGATGACGCGCGACAACCTGCGCGCCATGGTGCGGCTGGCGCAGGACGCCAAGGCCCGTGTGCTGTTGCTGGGCATGCAGGTCCCCCCCAATTACGGACCGGATTACGCGCAGCAATTTGCTGCCGGCTTTGCCACGGTGGCCAAAGAACAGAAAACCGCGCTGGTGCCGTTTTTTCTGAAAGACGTAGCCGACGCGCCCAACGCCGCTGATTTATTCCAAAGCGACCGCATACACCCCACGGCTGCGGCCCACCCGACGCTGCTGAACAACGTCTGGCCCGCGCTGAAACGATTGCTGCCATGAGCCTGACCCTTATTCCTGCAGCGCAAGCAGTACAGAGGCTGGCGGATTTCGACTCGGTAATTGACGCCCGCAGCGAATCCGAATACGCCGAAGACCACCTACCCGGCGCGCTGAACTGGCCCACGCTCAACGACGCCGAGCGCCAGTTCATAGGCACGACCTACAAACAGGTCAACGCCTTTGAGGCCAAAAAGCGCGGTGCGGCATTGGCCGCACGCAATATCTCGGCCCACATCGAACGCGAGGTCATCGCCAAAGCGCGCGACTGGAGCCCCCTGCTCTACTGCTGGCGCGGGGGCAAGCGCAGCGGTTCACTGGCGCTGGTGCTGGACCAGATCGGCTTTCGGGTGCATCTGGTGGAGGGCGGCTACAAAGCCTTTCGTGCCGCCATGCTGCAGGACATCGAAGCCCGCTGCGGCGCCCTGCGTTTCCAGGTGGTCTGCGGCACCACCGGGTCGGGCAAAACCCGGCTGTTGCACGCATTACAGCGCGCGGGGGAACAGGTGCTGGATCTGGAAGCCCTGGCGCAGCACCGCAGCTCGGTACTGGGTGCCATCCCGGGCGTGCCGCAACCCAGCCAGAAGCGCTTTGACACCCTGGTGTGGGACGCGCTGCGCGGCTATGACAGCGCGCGTGTGGTGTTTGTGGAAAGTGAAAGCAAAAAGGTGGGCAACGTGGCCGTTGCGGAGCCGCTGATGCAGCGCATCCGCCAAAGCCCCTGTATCAACCTGGAGCTGCCGCTGCACGAGCGGGTGGCTTTGCTGCTGGAAGACTACGCCTACTTTGTTGCCAACCCGGCGCATTTTTGCAACCGGCTCGAGGTGCTCACGGCGCAGCGCGGCAAGGCGGTGGTGCAAGCCTGGAAGGACAGCGTGCTGCGCGGGGATTTAGGGACGGTGGTGCAAGACCTGCTGCTGACGCACTATGACCCGGTCTATGTGCAATCGATGCAGCGCAACTTCGGTCAATTTCCGCAGGCGATCCCACTGCAACCGGCTGATCGCAGCGCCAGCGCCATGGACGCAGCGGCGCAGGAACTCAGGAATTCGGTGCCGGGCTGACGTCGCCCTGGCCTGCATCAGGCGGGCTTTGGGCAGTGTCGTGACCTGCGTCAGCGGGCTCGCTGCCGTCGGTGCGGCGCTCGGTTTTGCTTTTGAGCTTGTCTTCTTTCTTGCGCTTTTTCGCCAGCTCTTTTTGCCGCTTTTCGTAACCGTAATTGGGAGTTGCCAAGTTGTGCTTTCAGTGGAATGGCGCTGACTTTAACACCCGCCGCGTCCCAAGCGGCCCAGCGCGGGCCTAGGCGCGCAGCTGCGCCAAAGCCTGCGCGATATCGGCACGCAAATCCTGCGGGTCTTCCAGACCCACGGCAAAGCGCACCACGGTGCCTTGCGCCAGCTGCGCAGGCCAGCGGCCGCGCGAGCGCGCCAGGTTGTAGGGCACAACCAGGCTGACAGGCCCCGCCCAGCTGTAAGCCAGGCGGAACAGGCGCAAGGCATCGACAAAGGCGTCGACCTGGGCCTGGCTGAAGCGCGCGTCCACCACCACCGAGAACAGGCAGGCTGCCGCCTCGGTGCTGCACAGGCTGCGCCAGTGCGCGTGACCCGGCGATCCGGGCAAAGCCGGGTGCAGGACCTGGGCAAACGCGGGCTGGCCCTGGCACCATGCGGCCAGCGCGCGGGTGCCGGCGTCATGGGCCTTGTAGCGCAGGTAGATGCTGGGCAGCGCGCGCAGAACCAGCTCGACGTCGTTGGCTCCCACATTCAAGCCCAGCCGCATATGGGTGAGCTTGATGCGCATGTGCAAGGCCGGGTCCCGCGTGACCACGCTGCCCATCAGCACATCGCCGCCGCCACTGGGGTATTTGGTCAGGGCCTGGGTGGATATGTCCACGCCCAGCGGCGCGGCCGCGCCGGGCAGCAAATCAAAGGGCTGGAAAGCTATTCCGGCACCCCAGGTATTGTCCAGCGCCGTGCACACGCCGCGCGCCCGGCACAGCCGCACCATAGCCGGCAGATCGGGAAACTCCAGAGTCACCGAACCGGCGGCCTCCAGCCAGACCAGCCGGGTTTTGTCACTGAGTTTGGCCTCCAGATCGGCCAGGTTCATGGGATCGTAGAACCGGTGGGTGATGCCCCAGTTCTTGAGCTCGCCTTCTGCCAGCGATTTGTTGGGCTCGTAAACATTCTCGGGCAGCAAGACCTCGTCGCCCGCGCACAGCATCGAAAGCGATACCAGCGCCAAAGCCGCCAGGCCGCTGGGCGCGAGCACGCACTGCAGGCCGCCTTCCAAAGTGCACAGACGTTCTTCGAGGATGTAAGAGCTCGGCGTGCCGTGCAGGCCGTAGGTGTAGGCGGACTTGTCCTTCCACTCGCGGCTGCGCATGGCCTCTACGTTTGGGAAAAAGACCGACGAGGCCTTGAAGATGCCGGGCTGCGTCGCGTCGAAGCCCTCCGGTGGCCGGTAGGGGTGGTGGATCAGCGCGGTAGGAGCCTTTGTGTCCATGGAGAAGCCCGCGCTAAACGCTCCATTTTTGGATGAGCTGCTGCGGCCGCATGGCGTCGTAGCTCTCAAAGGGCTGGTGGATCCAGGGGTTGGTGGGCAAAAATTCCACCGAGTAATCGGGGCTGAAAGTGGACAAAGCCTTGGTCCAGATGACGGCGCTGCGCAGCTCGGTAATCGGCTTGTAGTTGGTACGCAGCTGGTGTATCACGGCATTGAGCGTATGGCCGGAATCGGCCAGGTCGTCCACCAGCAGCACTTTGCCGGCGATTTCGCCCTTGGGCGTGGTAATAAAGCGGGCGATGTCCAGGTTGCCTTGTACCGTGCCGGCGTCCGAGCGGTACGAACTGGTGGACATGATGGCCAGGGGTTTGTCAAACACCCGCGAGAGGATGTCGCCGGGTCGCATGCCGCCGCGCGCCAGGCACAAAATCGTGTCGAACTCCCAGCCGGACTGGAACACCTTGATCGCGAGTTTTTCGATCAGGTTGTGGTACTCGTCGTAGCTGACGTACAGGTGTTTTCCGTCTTCAGTCAACATGCGGGGCTCCGTTGTGGTTTGAAAAAATCAGTCGGCCAAAAAAGGGTTGCGCATCAGAATCGTATGGTCGCGATCCGGGCTGGTGGAGACCATGTGGATGGGCACACCGGTGATCTGCGCAATGCGCTCCAGGTACTGGCGCGCGGCCAGCGGCAGCCGGTCGTATTCGGTAACGCCCACGGTGCTGTCACTCCAGCCGGGCAGGGTTTCATAAACCGGCTCGCACAAGGCAATATCGTCCGCCCCCATGGGCAGAATATCCACCAAAGCGCCGCCCAGGCGGTAGCCGGTGCACAACTTCAACTCGGACAGGCCGTCCAGCACATCCAGCTTGGTGATGCACATACCCGACAGGCCGTTGACCTGCGCCGAACGTTTGAGCAAGGCCGCATCGAACCAGCCGCAGCGGCGCGAGCGCCCGGTGGTCACGCCTTTTTCAAAGCCCACGGTGCTCATGTGGTAACCCGGTGTGCCCGGTTTTTCCCACTCCAGCTCCGTCGGAAAGGGGCCGCTGCCCACGCGGGTGCAATAGGCCTTGGTGATACCCAGCACGTAATGCAACAAACCCGGTCCGACACCCGCACCCGCCGCCGCGTTGCCGGCCACGCAATTACTCGAGGTAACGAAAGGATAGGTGCCGTGGTCGACGTCGAGCAAAGTGCCTTGCGCGCCTTCGAACAGGATGTTGTCGCCGCGCAGATGCGCCTCGTTGAGCTCGCGCGACACGTCTGCCACCATGGGCTGCAGGATGGCGGCATGGCGCATGGCCTCGTCAAACACCGGCTGGAACAAGACCCGGCCGTCTTGCATATAGGGCGCCAGATGGGGGCCGAAATCAAAGGCCGCCGAACCCAGGTAGGTCGTCAGCACGTGGTTGTGCAAGTCCAGCAGGTCGCGCAGCTTGGCGGCGAAACGCTCGGGGTGTTTCAGGTCCTGCACCCGCAGGGCGCGACGTCCGATTTTGTCTTCGTAGGCGGGGCCGATACCGCGTCCGGTGGTGCCGATTTTTTCGCTGCCGCCCTTCTCGCGCGCCGCTTCGCGGGCCACGTCGAGCGCTGCATGAAAGGGCAAGATCAGCGGACAGGCCTCACTGATGCGCAGGCGCGAGCGCAGCTCGACACCGGCTTTTTCCAGGCCCGCCATTTCTTCGAGCAACTTGGCAACCGACAGAACCACACCATTGCCGATGTAGCACTTCACCCCGGCGCGCATGATGCCGCTGGGAATCAGGTGCAGGGCGGTTTTCACGCCATTGATCACCAGCGTGTGGCCGGCGTTATGGCCGCCCTGGAAACGCACCACCGCCTGCGCGCTCTCGGTCAGCCAGTCCACCAGCTTGCCCTTGCCTTCGTCGCCCCATTGGGTTCCGACCACGACGACGTTTCTGCCCGGTTTGGTATTCATGTATCGCTCTACAGTTTGGTAAGTATCCAGTTGCCGGCTTGCAGCACCAGCGCACGGTCGCAATGGAATTCGTCTACTTCGCTTTCATGGCCAGGCAGCACGCAGACGACGGTGTGGCCCTGCGCACGCAGGCGCGCGATGGCGGTGCGCAAAGCCGGGTCTTCGCCCCAGGGCGCGCGCACAGCCGCGCGCAAAGCGGGCGCCGCAACGGCACGCACCAGCGCTTTCACATCCAGACTGAAACCCACCGCCGGCCGGTCCCGGCCAAAGGCCGCGCCCACCGCGTTGTAGCGCCCGCCGCGCACCAGCGCGTCCGGCGCCTTGTCGCCAAAAATCGAAAACCGCACCCCGCTGTAATAGGAGTAGCCGCGCAAATCAGACAAATCAAAAGAAACCTGCACGCCGGGCGCGTGGGCTTGCACATGACCGGCCAACCAGGCCAGGTCGTTGAGCGCGCTGGCAATCAGGGGGCTGGCAGGCAGAAGGGTCCGGGCAAGGTCCAGCGTGGCCGCGTCGCCGTACAACTGAATCAATGCGGCCAGGCCAGCCACCCCATCTGCGGAGGCACCCGCCGTGGCCTGGGCCAGCGCCTGGGCGTCCTTGGACGCCAGCGCCCGGTAGACCGCCGCCACCCGGTCCGCCGCCAAGCCGGAATCGGCCAGCAGCGCGTGAACAATGCGGGCATCGGCAAAGTCCACGGTGCAAGCGGCGAGCTCCGATGCCTTGAGCGTGTCCAGGGCCAGGGTCAGGATTTCGAGGTCCGCCTCCAGTCCGGCGTGACCGTAAATTTCCGCGCCGAACTGCAAGGGTTCGCGGCTGGCCTGCGGACTGGCCGGCAGGGTGTGCAAAACCGGGCCGCAGTAACACAATCGCGCCACGCCCTGGCGGTTGAGCAGGTGCGCGTCAATACGCGCCACCTGCGGTGTGCTATCTGCGCGCACGCCCAATGTGCGGCCTGAGAGCTGGTCCACCAGCTTGAAGGTCTGTAAATCCAGCCCCCGGTCGCTGCCGCAGAGCAGGGATTCGAGATGCTCCATCAGCGGCGGCATGACCAGCTCATAGCCATAGCAACGGGCCATGTCGAGCAGTTTGCGCCGAACCTCTTCGATATGCCGGGCCTCCGAGGGCAGGACATCGGCAACGTGATCCGGCAGGACCCAAGCGGACATCGGCCTCGCCCTAGCGCTTGCTGCCCGCAGACCCGCCACCCGGGTTGCCGCCATTGCGGAAGATCTTGAAGAACTCCGAGCCCGAGGGATCCACCACCATCACATCGCTTTTTTCAGAAAAGCTGGCTTTGTAGGCGTCCAGGCTGCGGTAGAACTGGGCAAACTGGGCGTCGCGGCCAAAGGCTTCGGCGTAAATCCGGGACGCTTCCGCGTCGCCCTCGCCTTTGATTTTTTGTGCTTCGCGGTAGGCGTTGGCGACCGTCACTTCGCGCTGGCGGTCGGCGTCGGCGCGGATTTTTTCACCCTCGGCTGCACCGGTTGAACGCAGCTCATTGGCCACCCGCTTGCGCTCGGCCTCCATGCGCCGGTAGACCGACTCGGTAATCGCCTCGACATAGTCCACGCGGGTGATGCGCACATCCACGACGTCCACGCCCCAGGGCTTTTCGCCACGCACTTTTTCCAGTACTTCGGCCTTGACAGCCGCCATCAATTCCTCGCGCTTGAGCGAGAGCAATTCCTTCACCGTGCGCTTGTTGATTTCCTCTTGGAACGCATTGCGCACCACGCGGTTGAGCTGGTTGGCACCCGCGCCTTCGTTCAGGCCGACATTGCGGATATAGGGTGCGGGATCGGAAATGCGCCAGCGCACGTACCAGTCGATCACCACGCGTTGCTTTTCCGCCGTGAGCATGGGCTCGGAGTCGGTGCTGTCCAGCGTCAGCAGCCGCTTGTCGATGTAGCTGACGTTTTGAAACGGCGGCGGCAACTTGACGTTCAGGCCGGGTTCGGTGATCACGTTTTTGATTTCACCCAAGGCGTAGACCACGCCGAACTGGCGCTGGTCCACCACAAACAACATGGAACTGCCAATGCCGAAGACCAGCAGGAGCGAGGCCACAATAAATCCAATACGGTTCATGCCATGCTCTCCTAGCGGGTATCACGGTCGCGGCTGCGCGAGGTATCGCGGCTGCGGTTATCGGTGCCGACAGGCGGCGGTACAACAGCGGCGTTGCCCGGTGCGGCGGTCGCAGCCGCCGGCAGCAAGGGGGCATCGCCCGTGGCGTTCATTTGCAAAATCTTGTCCAGCGGCAGATTCAGCAAAGTCGCACCCTGGCGCGATTCGACCAGCACCTTGGTCACATTGGTGTAAATCTGTTGCATCGCATCCAGGTACATACGGTCCCGCGTGACCTGCGGCGCTTTCTGGTA
>CANCTD010000054.1 GCA_947380945.1 Comamonadaceae bacterium | reverse complement strand
CCAACCTGAAATGGGGCGAGGTCGGCGCGGATGTGGTGATCGAAGCCACGGGCCTGTTTTTGGACAAACCCAGCGCCGAAAAACACCTGGCTGCAGGTGCCAAGAAAGTGTTGCTATCAGCCCCCAGCAAAGACGACACGCCCATGTTTGTATTCGGCGTGAACCACACGACCTACGCCGGTCAAACCATCGTGTCCAACGCCTCCTGCACCACCAACTGCCTGGCGCCGATTGCCATGGTGCTGAACGACAAATGGGGCATCAAGCGCGGCCTGATGACCACGGTGCATGCGGCCACCGCCACGCAAAAAACCGTGGACGGCCCCAGCAACAAAGACTGGCGCGGCGGACGCGGCATTCTGGAAAACATCATTCCTTCGAGCACGGGCGCTGCCAAGGCCGTGGGCGTGGTGATTCCTGCGCTGAACAAAAAGCTCACTGGCATGTCGTTTCGCGTACCCACCAGCGATGTGTCGGTGGTGGACCTGACCTGCGAACTCAATGCCGCCGCCACCCTGGCAGAGATTTGCGCTGAAATGAAGGCCCAAAGCGAAGGTGCTTTGAAAGGCGTGCTGGGCTACACCGAAGACAAGGTGGTAGCCACCGACTTCCGCGGCGACGCGCGCACCTCGATTTTTGACGCCGACGCCAGCATCGCGTTGGATGGCACTTTCATCAAGGTCGTGAGCTGGTACGACAACGAGTGGGGATATTCGAACAAGTGCCTGGAAATGGTGCGTGTGATTTCTGCATAAAAACAGCCCAGGGAGGGTTGATATGGCTTCTCGACTTCCGCAAGAAACGCAAGGGCCGCTGCGGCCTTTGCGCCCGCTGCCCCGGCTGATTTTTGCCAGCCGCTGGCTGCAAATGCCGCTCTACCTGGGGCTGATTGCAGCCCAGGCGGTGTACGTCTACCACTTCTGGGTGGAGCTGCTGCACCTGCTTGAGGCCGCTTTCGGCAACCAGACCGCTTTGCAGCAGCTGGTGACTGCGATCGGCTACCGCAGCGATTACCAGATCACGGCGCTGAATGAGACGCTGATCATGCTGGTGGTGCTGGCGCTGATCGACGTGGTGATGATCTCCAACCTGCTGATCATGGTGATCGTCGGCGGCTACGAGACCTTTGTCAGCCGCATGGATTTAGAGGGTCACCCGGATCAGCCCGAATGGCTGGACCATGTGAACGCCTCGGTACTCAAGGTCAAACTGGGCACGGCAATCATCGGCATCAGCTCTATCCACCTGCTCAAGAGCTTTATCAACGCAGCCAATTACGACGAGAAAGTGCTGATGTGGCAAACCCTGATCCACATCACGTTTTTGCTCAGCGCGCTGGCCATTGCCTATACCGACAAAATCCTGAACCAAAGCCACGCCGCAGGCCAGCACCCGGCCCGCTGAGGCTCAGGCGGACTGTGTCTCGGCCCCAGGGCCAAGGTGGTCCAGGTCGGGCCGGTGCGCCGGGTCCACATGGGTCATCAAATTGAGCACACGGTGGCGCTGCATCACAGCGCGGCGCGCCGCCACAGCGATGTTGTGACCCTGCTCGACGCTGAGTTGGGCGTCTACCTCAATATGGGCGTCGGCCACCACCATATCGCCCATTTTGCGGGTGCGCACATCGTGTACGCCCATGACACCGGGCGTGTCCAGCAGTGTTTGGCGTATGGCCTGGACCTCGGACTCGTCAATCGCGCGGTCCATCAAATCATGCAGGGCGTCCCAACCAAAGCTCCAACCCATGCGCCCGACCATCAAGCCGACGATCAGCGCCGCAATTGGATCCAACAAGGGGTAGCCGGCCAGGTTGCCGATCAAACCCAGCGCGACCACCAAGCTGGATGCAGCGTCCGAGCGCGCGTGCCAGGCATTGGCCACCAGCATGCTGGATTTGACCTGCTTGGCCACAGCCAGCATGTACCGGAACAACAACTCCTTGGCGACCAGCGCCGCCCCGGCAACCCATAGCGCCACCGCATGGGCCGTGGCAATGGTCTCGGGCTGCTCCAGCTTGAGCAGTGCCTGCCAGACCATGCCTGCACCCACAGCCAGAAGCAGCACGCCCAAGGCCAGCGACGCAGCGTTTTCAAAGCGCTGGTGGCCGTAAGGGTGGTCGATGTCGGCGTCTTTGCGGCTTTCGCGCGCGGCGGCCAGCACCACAAAATCCGCCACCAGGTCGGACAGGGAATGCACGCCGTCGGCCACCAGGCCCTGCGACCTGGCCCAGACGCCCACGGCGATCTGGGTAACCGAGAGCGCCAAATTGACGGCCACGCTCACCCAGGTGCTGCGCGACGCGGCCTGGGCGCGCACAGCGGGGGGAATGTCGTTGTGTTCGCTGTCGTCTTCGGTTTCTTTGAAATTCATGGGTATGGGGTGCTGCCGCCGGCGGGACGCGTGCGGGTTTGTGCATGGTAACCCTCGCGCAACCGAACACGATGTTCAACCGAACTGCGCTTTTGTAAATGTAACCATTTGGTAACTATTGGTTACATGCCTAGAATCCCGACGATCCGGATCCCGGCTCCATGCCGGAAGAAGACGGCTTGTCAGAGATTGTTGCCGGGCACAGCGCCCCCGCAGAAGCCTCTGACAAGACGGTTTTTAACTTTGGAGTTGGTCAATGAACGCACGCATCCCCGCAGGCGAAAGCCTGAACGCACCCGATTACATCCACCACGCCGGGGTTTTGAACTGGGTGGCCGAGATGGTCGCCTTGTGCAAGCCCGCTGCCGTGCACTGGTGCGACGGATCGGTACAGGAGTATGAGCAGCTCTGTAACCAGTTGGTAAACAGCGGCACCTTCCGGCGCCTGAACCCGGCCAAGCGTCCCAATTCCTTCCTGGCTTGCTCGGACCCCAGCGATGTGGCGCGGGTGGAAGATCGCACCTACATCTGCTCCGAGCAGCAAGACGATGCCGGCCCGACCAACAACTGGATGGCCCCGGCGCAGATGCGGCAAACCCTGCAACCCCTGTTTGACGGCTGCATGGCCGGGCGCACCATGTATGTGGTGCCGTTTTCCATGGGGCCGCTGGGCTCGCCGATTGCGCACATCGGCATTGAACTCTCGGACAGCGCCTATGTGGCAGTGAACCAGCGCATCATGACCCGCATGGGCCGCGCGGTATTCGATGTGCTGGGCACGGACGGCGAATTTGTGCCCTGCGTGCACAGCGTGGGCGCGCCGCTGCGCCCGGGCAGCAGCGACGTGAAATGGCCTTGCAACCCAACCAAATACATCGTGCACTTCCCGCAGACCCGCGAAATCTGGAGCTATGGCTCGGGCTACGGCGGCAACGCCTTGCTGGGCAAAAAATGCCTGGCGCTGCGCATCGCCTCGACCATGGGGCGCGCCGCCGCCCATGACGGTGCGCCGGGCTGGCTGGCCGAACACATGCTGATCCTGGGCGTGACCAACCCGCAGGGCCGCAAGTACCACATCGCCGCCGCCTTTCCCAGCGCCTGCGGCAAGACCAACTTCAGCATGCTGGTGCCGCCACCCGCCTTCAAGGGCTGGAAAGTTAGCACCATCGGCGACGACATCGCCTGGATCAAACCCGGGGTGGACGGCCGCATGCGCGCCATCAACCCCGAAGCGGGTTACTTCGGTGTCGCCCCCGGCACGAACTACCACACCAACCCCAACTGCATGGCCAGTTTGGACCGCGACGTGATCTTCACCAACGTGGCGCTGACCGACGACGGCGATGTCTGGTGGGAGGGCATGGAAAAAGACAGCGGCAGCCTGCCAGCGCACCTGATCGACTGGCAGGGCAAGGACTGGACGCCCGCACTGGCCCGTGAAACCGGCGCCAAAGCCGCCCATCCCAACGCCCGCTTTACGGTAGCCGCCACCAACAACCCGGCGCTGGACGCGGCCTGGGACGACCCGCAGGGCGTGGCGATTGACGCATTCATTTTCGGCGGACGCCGCTCCACCACGGTGCCGCTGGTGACGCAGGCGCACAGCTGGGTCGAGGGCGTGTACATGGCCGCCACCATGGGCTCGGAGACCACGGCGGCTGCCACCGGCGCGCAAGGCGTGGTGCGGCGCGACCCCTTCGCCATGCTGCCCTTTACCGGCTACAACATGAGCGACTATTTCCAGCACTGGCTGGATATCGGCAACAAGCTGGGCCACACCGGCGTCAAGCTACCGGCCATTTTTTGCGTGAACTGGTTCCGCAAAGGCGAGGACGGCAAGTTCGTCTGGCCCGGTTACGGCGAAAACATGCGCGTGCTCGCCTGGATGATTGACCGCATCGAGGGACGGGCCGGCGGCGTAGACAACGGCCTGGGCATCAGCCCGGCGTTTGGCGAAATCCACTGGGAGGGTTTGGACTTCAGCGCGCACAACTTCGAGCAGGTCACGCACATGGACAAAGCCGCCTGGTCGCAAGAAATCGCCTTGCACACCGATCTGTTCACCCAGCTCGCCCACCACCTGCCCGCGGCCCTGACTGCCACCCAAAACGCCCTGCGGCAACGGCTGGCGGCCTGAGCCGCGCGCTCCTGCGACACGGCGCGCCGCGCCGGGGTCGCGCGCCGCCGTGGCATCCTCGGGGCATGAAGATCCAGCTGTATTCCGACTTGCACCTGGAGGCGCATCCCGGTTTCGTGCCGCAACCCGCCCCGGGCGCGGACCTGCTGGTGCTGGCCGGGGACATCGGCTCCTACCAGCCGGGTTCGGCCCTGGCGCAGGAGGCGGACTTCGGCCTGCGCCGCTTTTCCCCGCTGCACGGCTGGCCCACGCCGGTCTTGTTTGTGCCTGGGAACCATGAATACGACGCGATGGACTTTGACGCGGCCCATGCGCGGCTGCGCGAAACCTGCGACCGCCTGGGGCTGGTGTGGCTGGAGCGTGCGATCTGGGACGCGCCCCTCTCCGACGCACAAGGACTCCCACTGCGCTTTATCGGCACCACGCTGTGGACCGACTTTGACGCGCTGGTGGATCCGGCGGCGCCCCTGACCCGCCAATTGCAAGCCCGGGACAAAGCCTTTCGCGCGGCCAATTTTTACTTGAAGAAGACCCAGACCACCCGCCACGGCGTTCCATTTTTAGCCGAGGCCGTGCGCGAGCAAGCGCTGCAATGCCAGGCCTGGCTGCGCGCAGCGCTGGCCACGCCATTTGCCGGAACGACAGTGGTGGTGACACACTTCGCCCCCAGCCTGCGCAGCGCGGACCCGCGTTATGGCCTGGTGCCGGGGACAGCCGGTTTTTGCAATGCGCTGGATGCCTTGCTGCCCCAGGCCGCGCTGTGGATGCACGGCCATTTGCACGCACCCAGCGACTACATCCACCACGGCTGCCGGGTCGTGGCCAATCCGCTGGGCTATGCGCGCAAAAACGAGCAGGCTGCGTTTGCGGCCCGCGCGAGCCTGGAGATTTGATTTCCAAGCGCACCCCAGGATGGGATGGGCGATAGCCTCAGGTTTTCGCGCTATGAAAAATCCAGCGCAGTCCTACAATGTGCCTTGTTTTTCAGCATTTCGCACCCTTCCCCCATCCCGAATTCCCCATGCAGATTGGCCCCTACGCCTTGGCGAACCGCGTGTTTGTCGCCCCCATGGCGGGGGTGACGGACAGGCCGTTTCGCCAACTGTGCAAGCGCCTGGGCGCAGCCTATGCGGTCAGCGAAATGGTGACCTCGCGCAAAGACCTTTGGGATTCGCTCAAAACCTCGCGGCGGGCCAACCATGCGGGCGAACCGGGCCCCATCGCGGTACAAATTGCCGGCACCGAGGGCGAGATGATGGCGCAGGCGGCGGTCTACAACATCGCGCGCGGCGCGCAGATCATCGACATCAACATGGGCTGCCCGGCCAAAAAAGTCTGTAACCGCTGGGCCGGTTCGGCGCTGATGCAGGATGAAGCGCTGGCCATTGCGATCGTGCAGGCGGTCGTAAAAGCCTGCGCGCCGCACGGCGTGCCGGTCACGCTCAAGATGCGTACCGGCTGGAGCGCGCAGGGCAAAAATGCGCTGGCCATCGCCCTGGCCGCTGAACAGGCGGGCGTGGCCATGGTGACGGTGCATGGCCGCACCCGGGAACAGGGCTACAAAGGCTTTGCCGAATACGACACCGTGCGTGCGGTGAAAGCCGCGCTGCGCATTCCGGTCGTGGCGAATGGCGATATCGACACGCCACAGAAAGCCGC
The DNA here is from genome assembly GCA_947380945.1 of Comamonadaceae bacterium. Classification (GTDB taxonomy): domain Bacteria; phylum Pseudomonadota; class Gammaproteobacteria; order Burkholderiales; family Burkholderiaceae_C; genus Allorhodoferax. The sequence goes on along the minus strand of CANCTD010000054.1, from coordinate 4,275 downwards.
CGCCGTGCTGGACTACACCGGCGCGGACGCCGTCATGGTTGGCCGCGCGGCGCAAGGCAGGCCCTGGCTGTTCCGCGAAATCAACCATTACCTGGCCACGGGCACGCAGCTGGCACCGCCTTTGGTGGAAGAAGTGCGCCGCCTGCTGGTCGAGCACCTGCACGACCACTACAGCCTGTATGGCGATTACACCGGCGTGCGCTCGGCGCGCAAGCACATAGGCTGGTATGTGCAGGCGCTACCGGGAAGTGAAGCCTTCCGCCGCCAGATGCTGGGACTGGATGAGACCGGCGCGCAGGTCGCAGCGGTACAGGCGTTTTTCGACCAATTGGGCGCACACATGGACAGAATCCCGGCACCACAGCAGGGCGCAGCAACAACACAACACACAGGGGAAACGGTATGAGCAGCTTGGAGGAAAGCGTACGCAGCAATATGCTGGACTACTTCAAACACCTGGACGGCACGCCGCCGGCCGGGGTCTATGAGATGCTGATCCGCACCGTGGAAAAACCCATGCTCGAAGTCGTGATGGCGCAGGCCGCACACAACCAGTCCAAGGCGGCCGAATGGCTGGGCCTGAACCGCAACACCTTGCGCAAAAAGCTGCTCACACACGGCCTGCTCAAACCCGACACACCATGAATCCATCCGCCTCCCCCCTGACCGCCCTGATCTCGGTTTCCGACAAAACCGGCGTCATCGAACTCGCACGTGGTCTGGCCGACCTCGGAATCCGGCTGCTGTCCACAGGCGGCACTGCCAAAATGCTGGCGGACCAGGGCCTGCCGGTCACCGAAGTGGCGGATATGACGGGCTTTCCCGAAATGCTGGACGGGCGTGTGAAAACCCTGCATCCGCGCGTGCACGGCGGCCTGCTGGCGCGGCGCGCGCTGCCCGCGCATATGCAGGCGCTGGCCGAACACGGCATAGCCACCATCGACATCCTGGCGGTCAACCTCTACCCCTTCGAGGCGACGATTGCCAAACCGGGTTGCACGCTGGAAGAGGCGATTGAGAACATCGACATAGGCGGCCCGGCCATGGTGCGCAGCGCTGCCAAGAACTGGCAGGACGTGGTGGTCCTGAGCGACGCCACGCAATATGAAACGGTCCTAGCGGAGCTGCGCGAAGCCGGGCAGGTCAGCCGCAAGACCAAGTTCGCGCTGGCGGTTGCAGCCTTTAACCGCATCAGCCAGTACGACGGCGCGATCAGCGACTACCTCTCGTGCATACGCGAAGACGGCAGCCAATCGGCCTTTCCCGCCCAGAGCAACAGCCGCTTCGTGAAGCTGCAAGACCTGCGCTATGGCGAAAACCCGCACCAGCAAGCGGCCTTTTACCGCGACCTGTACCCGGCTCCGGGCTCGCTGGTTACCGCCACCCAGCTCCAGGGCAAGGAGCTCAGCTACAACAACATCGCCGACGCCGACGCCGCCTGGGAATGCGTGAAGAGCTTTGCCACGCCGGCTTGCGTAATCGTTAAACACTCCAACCCCTGCGGCGTGGCCCTGGGTGCGCACGCTTTGGACGCCTATGGCAAAGCCTGGCAAACCGATCCGACCTCGGCATTCGGCGGGATCATCGCCTTGAACTGCACGGTAGACGGCGCTGCAGCAGAACGGATAGCGCAACAGTTTGTCGAAGTGCTGCTGGCACCGGCATTCAGCCCCGAGGCGCTTGCGGTATTCCAGGCCAAAGCCAATGTGCGGCTGTTGCAAGTCGCACTGCCGCCCGGCGGTGCCAGCGCCTGGGCCCAGGGCCGCAATGCGGTGGACGCCAAACGGGTCGGATCAGGCCTGCTGCTGCAAACCGCGGACAACCAGGAACTGACGCTGGCCGACCTGCGGGTGGTCACCACCGTGCAACCCACACCGGCGCAGATGGAAGACCTGCTGTTTGCCTGGAAGGTGGCGAAATATGTGAAATCCAACGCGATTGTGTTTTGCGCAGGTGGTCAGACCTTGGGCGTGGGCGCAGGGCAGATGAGCCGGCTGGATTCGGCGCGCATCGCCGGCATCAAAGCGCAGCATGCCGGCCTGTCACTGGCGGGCAGTGTGGTTGCCAGCGATGCCTTTTTCCCCTTCCGGGACGGCCTGGACGCCGTGGTCGACGCGGGTGCTGTGTGCATCATCCAACCGGGAGGCAGCCTGCGCGACGACGAAGTGGTGGCCGCCGCCAATGCGCGCGGCGTGGCGATGGTCTACACCGGGCTGCGCCATTTCCGGCACTGAACAAAATTCGCAGACAAAAAAATACCGACCCGGATAAGGGGTCGGTATCGTTGACTTAGCAGCTAGCTGCTGAGTACGCTGGCTTAGTAGCCGCCGCCGCTGCTACGGCCACCGCCGTAACCGCCGCCACCGCCGCCGCCACTGCGACCACCGCCGCCGTAACCGCCACCACCACCACCTGCGCCGCCGCCGAAGCCGCCGCTGCGGCCACCGCCACCGCCGTAACCGCCGCCGCCACCTGCGCCGCCGCCGAAGCCACCGCTACGGGGGGGACGGGGCTCCATGGGACGGGCTTCGTTGACCACCAGGCCACGACCGCCGAACTGCTGGCCATTCATTTCGTTGATGGCGGTTTGCGCTTCGGCATCGCTTCCCATTTCCACAAAGCCAAAACCTTTGGAGCGACCCGTGTCGCGTTCCATCATGACTTTTGCGCTGGTGACGTTGCCGTGTGCTGCGAATGCCTGTTGCAAATCCTCATCACGGAAAGAATAGGGCAGGTTGCCCACGTAAAGTTTGTTGCCCATGCTGGGACTCCTCGAAAATAACTCAAACAGCGATGGAGCCCAAAACCGCAATCAACAAACCAAAGAATGACTTAGCGCAGACGCGAAACTGACCAAACACCGCAAACCTGCAAGCCGATATTTCGGCAATGCACAAACATTATGCGCCACGGCCAAGAAAAAATGGATTTATTTGCCTGCAATTAGGGAAATAAACGACGCAATAAATGGGGAATTACCCTAGGTTTATGGATTTTGCGGGCATGTCTGCCGTTTTGATGCGCACAGGATCAGGCTGCACCCCTTATGCCGCGAGTGCTTCAACCCAGCCGATTTGCGCAGGCAGGCCATGCTGCCAAAGGTCATACCGGGTCTGCACCGTGTTGCGCGCAGCAGTTCCCAGCCGCGCGCGATCCCCGGGCGATTCAATGAGTTCCGCGACCGCGCGGGCCAGCGCCTGCGTATCAAAAAATGATGTCAAGCGCCCGTTAAGGTCAGGCGCGATGAACTCACGCACCGGCGCGACATCACTGGCCACCACCGCGCAGCCCAAACTCATCGCCTCCAGCAGGCTCCAGGACACCACAAAAGGATAGGTCAGGTACACATGGACCATGGAAACCTGTAACAGCGAGACGAAGTCTTTGTACGGCAAGCTACCGACAAAGTGCACCCGGCTTAGGTCCAAACGGTCACGGACTTCGTTCAAAAACACCTGCTTCCAACTGGCCCCGCCCGGCGCGGCCGATCCGTAACTCACGCCATCGGCACCGACGATCACCACACGGGCCTGCGGCCGGAGTTGTTGCAGCAAAGGCAGGGCCCGCATAAAGCTGTGGTAGCCCCGGTAGGGCTCCAGATTGCGGTTGACAAAGGTGATTACCTCGTCGCCGACCGCAAGCGTGCGTTGGCCGTTCAGGGTGACATAGGCATCCGGATGGGGTGCCAGCCGCGCGGTATCAATGCCGTCGTGTGCCACGGTGATGCGTTCGCGGATGCGGGCCGGAAAGGTATCGGCCTGCCAGCGGGTGGGGGACAACCAGCCGTCGGCAAGCTCGGCGTGCATCAGGTTGTTGATGTTCTTGCCCTGGATGCGGCACACATCCTGCACGCCGGGGATCGAGAACTCCGGGTCGAAGCCCATGTCCGCACCGTCAGCCTGGTAGAACAACTCGCCATACAAGCCCAGGCGCACGCCCGGCCAGACGGCTTTGACGAACAGGCTTTCGCCCCAACCGGGATGGGCGATCACTACATCCGGGCTGTAGCCCTGCGCCTGCATCTGCAGGCAAGCCTCCATCACCGCTTGCCCGCGGGCAAACTTCACCTCGGTATCGAGCAACCAGGGATGCGCTGCTTTGGCCGGTAGCCGCGTCGGGCTGTAGGCGATGTGCTCCACCCCCGGCAAGCCGGTATCGGCCCGCATGGCCAATGCGCGCACCGCATGCCCGCGCTGCGCCAGGGCCGGTGCCAGGTGTTTGAACTGGCCGGGGAAGTTCTGGTGGATAAAAAGAATGCGCATCGCCGGATTTTGA
>CANCTD010000053.1 GCA_947380945.1 Comamonadaceae bacterium | reverse complement strand
TCCTGCTGGTAGCCGTTCATGTCTTTGGTGAACGGGTAACCGGCTTGCTCACCGGCATCGATGAAAGCGCGGTACAGCGGGTTTTTGCAGGCACCGGTGCTCACATGCAGCGGGCCGGAGTCGCCCCGGTAGGAGTCGCCGCCTATGGCCCGGCTTTCGGCTTTTTTGAAATACGGCAGGCACTGCGCATAAGACCATTCCTCCATGCCCGGCGCGCGGGCCCAGGCTTCGTAATCCATGGCGTTGCCGCGCACATAGGCCATGCCGTTGATGGACGAGGAGCCGCCTATGACCTTGCCGCGCGGGCAGTGAATACGCCGGTTGTCCATGAAGGGCTCGGGCTCGGACTCGTACATCCAGGTGTAGCGCGGGTTGGCCATGGGATAGCTTAGCGCCGAGGGCATGTGGATGAAGATGCTGTGGTCATCGCCCCCGGCCTCAAGCAGCAAGACGCTGACGTCGCTGTCTTCGCTCAGGCGGTTGGCCATGACGCAGCCGGCCGAACCGGCACCGACGATGATGTAGTCAAACTCTTGCGCTGCCATGTCCTGCACCCTCAAGCCCGGCGCGCGCCACGGCGGCTGCGGGCGTTTTGCTCGGTGGCCACCGCCACGCGTTCGGGCAAGGTCACCACATCCTGCAGGCGCTCAAACGGATCGTTCAAGTTGGGAATGGCCATGGCTTCGACAAAAAATTCCTGGAAGCGGGGCTCCACCGCCGTCTCGATTTTCTCGACACGGCGCACCAGGTCTTCAATGACTTTGCGCGAACCTTTGTCCAGCAGGGCGATGCGTGCGCCGGTACCTGCGGCATTGCCCGCCGAGCTGACGTTAGCCAAAATGCAATCGGGAATCATGCCCAGCACCATGGCGTATTTCACGTCGATGTGGCTGCCAAAAGCACCGGCGAGACGGATGCGGTCGACCTTTTCCACGCCCATGCGCTCCATGAGCAAACGCACCCCGGCATACAGCGCGGCCTTGCCGAGCTGGATGGCACGCACGTCGTTTTGCAGGATGCGCAAAGCGGGTTTTTCAGGGGTCGCAGGGGCGAGTTCGTAGCAGAAGGTGCGGCCATCGGGCTGCACGCGCGGGGTGCGCGCGGCCAGGTTGCCGTCTATGGTGCCCTCGTGGCGGATGATGCCGGCCAGGTACATCTCGGCCAGCGCTTCGATGATGCCCGAGCCACAGACGCCGGTGACGCCGTTAGCCGCCACCGCTTCGGCAAAGCCGGGCGCGTCAGACCACAGATCGCAACCAATCACCTTGAAGCGCGGCTCCAGGGTTTGCGGGTCGATCCGCACGCGCTCAATCGCGCCCGGCGCGGCGCGTTGGCCGCAGCTGATTTGCGCGCCCTCAAATGCCGGGCCCGTGGGGCTGGAGCAGGCCAGCATGCGCTGGTTGTTGCCGAGCACAATTTCCGCATTCGTGCCCACGTCGACCAGCAAGGTGACAGGCGAATCCAGATCGGGCCGCTCGGCCAGAATGACGCCTGCGGTATCGGCGCCCACGTGGCCGGCGATGCAGGGCAGCACATAAATGCGCGCATTGCGGTGCACCGCGAAATCAATCTCGGATGCCCACAGGGTGATGGAGCGGTCGGTGGCCAGCGCAAACGGCGCGCCGCCGAGTTCCACCGGATTGATGCCCAGGAGCAGGTGGTGCATGATGGGATTGCCGACAAAAGTGGCTTCCAAAATGTCGGTGGGCAAGGCACCGACGCGCTGGGTCACTTCCACCGCCAGGGTGTTGAGCGCTTCGCGCACAGCAGCGGTCATCTCGACCTCACCGCCCGGGTTCATCATCACGTACGAGACCCGGCTCATCAGGTCTTCACCAAAGCGGATTTGCGGGTTCATCACACCGGCCGAGGCCATGACTTCGCCGGTGGACAAATCGCACAAGTGCGCGGCAATCGTGGTCGAGCCCACATCCACGGCCAGTCCATAGGCCTTCTCATGCAAGGCAGGCCAGACCGCCATGATTTGCTTGCCGGCGTGCACGGCCACGGTGACCCGCCAGCCGCCGGTGCGCAGCGCGATTTGCAGCTGCTGCACCACCAGAATGTCGCAGGACAAATCGGTGAGCGACCACTCAAACTCCAGCGCGTCTTCCAGACGGCGCAAATCGCCCGAGGGGTCGTGCATATCCGGCTCTTGCACTTCCACAAAGTACAGACGGATCAGCGGATCCAGATGGATGTCATGCGCTTCGGCTTCTTTGCGCACCACCTGTTTGTGCACCTGGCTGCTGGAGGGCACGTCGATGACTACATCGCCTTGCACCTGGGCACAACACGACAGACGCCGGCCCTGGGCCAGCGGCTGGGTGGCGCAATAGGCTTCTTCCACGGCCGAGACGGGCGACAAATTCGCGGCGTCCGAGACCACGCCGTGTTTGGCGAATTCACCTTCGGCCACCAGCACCTGGCAGCGACCGCAAATACCGCGACCGCCGCAAACCGAATCAATGTCCACGCCAAGCGAGCGCCCGGCTTGGAGCAGGGAGGAGCCCAGGGGAAAACGTCCGCGTCGCCCCGAGGGTGTGAAAACAACTAGCGCGTCAGCAACTGCCATGCATTCAACCTTCCCGGCGACGGCGGTTGCTGGTGTCGCGCCGGCCACGGCCCATTTCGCCGTCCGCACCCACCGCAGGCGCTTCGCGGAACTTGCGAATCCAGCGGAAGCAATCCGGGTCATGGCCCATCATCACGTCTGCGGCCATGATGGCGCGCACCACTTCGCTGTGCAGCGGATTGGTGATCGCCGATGTCATGCCGGACGCCATGGCCATGGTCAGGAAACCGGCGTTGATGCCGTTGCGCTCGGGCAAGCCGAAGCTGACGTTGGACGCGCCGCAGGTGGTGTTGACCTTGAGCTCGGTGCGCAAACGGTGCACCAGGCGCATGACCTGCACGCCAGCCTGGTTGATCGCGCCAATCGGCATGACCAGCGGGTCGACCACCACGTCGCAGGCGGGAATGCCGTAATCGGCTGCACGCTCCACAATCTTTTTGGCCACGGCAAAGCGCACGTCGGGGTCTTGCGAGATACCGGTCTCGTCATTCGAGATCGCCACCACGGCCGCGCCGTATTTCTTGACCAGCGGCAACACGGTCTCCAGGCGGTCTTCCTCGCCGGTCACCGAGTTGACCAGGGCCTTGCCCTTGTAGACCGCCAGGCCGGCTTCGAGGGCCGCGACGATGGACGAGTCGATCGAAATCGGCACGTCGGTCACGCCTTGCACCAACTGAATCGCCTTGGCCAGCATGCCCGGCTCGTCGGCCAGGGGGATACCGGCGTTCACGTCCAGCATGTGGGCACCAGCTTCGACCTGCGCCAGGGCGTCGGCGATGACGCGGCTGTAGTCGCCGGCCATCATTTCGGCAGCCATGATCTTGCGCCCTGTGGGGTTGATGCGCTCGCCGATGATGACGAAGGGGCGGTCAAAGCCGATAACGACCTCTTTGGTCGCGGAGCTGATGATGGTATCGGTCACGCTGAATCCTTTTGATTAAAAAACGAAGAATGGAATGGGCAAGTTGTCAGGCGGCCACCGCAACAGGCGGCGGGATGTGCGGCACTTCGGGCGAGGTCTCGTCGCGCCCGGGATACCAGGGCACACGGCCTTGCAAAACGCCGGAGTTGGTGACGATCTCGGGCACCGAGTCCTCCTGCCGGTAGGCCATGATGTGCACGCCGGCCACGCCCTTGATCTCTTTGACTTCCTGCACGATTTCGGTACAGATTTTGCGCCCCTCGGCTGCCGGTTTTTCAGCACCGGCCATGCGCTTGATGATGGAGTCGGGGATGTGTACGCCGGGCACATTGCTGCGCATCCACTCGGCGACTTTGGCCGAGCGCATAGGGCCCACGCCCACCAGAATGAACACTTTGCCCAGCAGACCGAGGTCTTCGACTTCTTGCATGAAGGTGCGCAGGCGCGGCACGTCGTAGCAATACTGGGTCTGGATGAACTGAGCTCCGGCCTCGACCTTTTTCGCCAAACGCTGGGCGCGCCAATCAAAGGGCTGGCCAAAGGGGTTGGCAGCCGCGCCGAAAAACACACGTGGTGCGAATGTGACTTTGCGCCCGCTTTGAAAACGGTGGGCATCGCGCATATCGCGGCCGATTTCCAAGAGCGACATGCAATCCAGATCAAACACCGGCTTGGCCTGCGGATGGTCGCCGCTTTGCACGCCGTCGCCGCTCAGGCACAGCATATTGCACACGCCCATGGCCGCGCCGCCCAGGATGTCGCCTTGGATCGCGATGCGGTTTTTGTCGCGGCAGGAAATCTGCATGACCGGCGCGTAACCCACGCGGGTCAGCAGCGCGCACACCGCCAGGCTGGACATATGGCAGTTGGCACCGCTGCCGTCGGTGGCGTTGATCGCGTCCACATAGCCATCGAACACTTTGGCGCGGCGGTAGACCTCGCTGGGGTCGGCCGAGTCCGGCGGCTCCAGCTCAGCGGTGATCGCAAAGCCGCCGCTGCGCAGCACGCGCTCCAGACGGCCGGGCGATGTGTGGCCGGGCAGGATGGGCAGGGGGTAGCCCGGTACCGGTTCGTCGTCGAACTTCATGCTGCTTTCTCCTGCACCGGCTTGGGTGCTTTGTCCTGCGCTACTTTGAGCCAGGATGATTTGCCTTTGAGGCGGGCATCGACCGCGAACTGCACCACCTTGATCGCGTCCCGGCCTTCGCGCATGCGCTGGCTGCCGGCAAAACCTTCCACCCAGACGCAGCGCATCTCGGGCTTAACCTCGCAATTGCCGTTCGCGCGCACGCCGCCGCAGGGGCCGTTGCGTATGGTTTTGGGGCAGTTCATGGAGCAGGACATGCCCGTGGAACTCAGCGCGCACTGGCCGCACATCTGGCAGTCGAACAAAAAGCCTTTGACCACTTGCTCTACCGCAGCCACGGGCTTTTCCAGGCGCTCGTAGCCAATGGCCTTCCACAGCGGATGCAGCGCGACCACGACGCGCTCGAAGCCGGCGTAAAACATTTCCAGGCCGCGCGCGTGGCGCACCGACCAACGGCGTACCGCGTACATCAGGCAGCTCCCGCGTCGCTGGGGCTTGCCGCAGCAGGTGCGGCAGCAGCCAGGTTCTCATCGACGCCGTGGGCGCGGATGATGCGCAGCAAGTCCTCATCCGAATACTGGGCTTCGATGCGCGCGGCCTCGGCATTGGCCTCGGCCTGCAAATCGTCGCCACAGGCGCGCGGGTCGCTGCGTTTCCAGTCGGCCAAATAGTCGCCGGAGCTGGCTTTGCCCGCACGCATGGCGGCGCGGTCCACCGCCTCTTGAAAGCGGTGCGAGAGCTGCACCTTGGCGGTCTCGCGACCGGCCTTGACCAGCACCTGGGCCGGGACGTCGCGCCATGAAATTACGATCAGTTTTGCCATTGAATCACCTGTGTGTGCCCGGCAAGGGGCGGTGGGGAAAATGCGGTTTGCGCTTGCGCCAGGCTGCTTGCCAGTTCGCCATAACCCGTAACCTTGATTTCGCAGACCAGCCCTAAACGGTCTGCGGCGGCCTGGGCCTGCGCGTAGGCATCGGGCTGCGGCGCCTGCGCCAGGTAAACCAGTTTGCGGTAGTGGCCGAAATATTCCTGCAGCAGCTGCGGGTGGCGGTCTATGCCCAGGCCACGGATCACCAGGCGGTCAAAGTGGCGCAGCAAAAAATCGGTCAGGTAAAAAGTACCCAGCTCCTGTTCGGCCATGTCGGCAAAGGCGGCACTGCCCGCGTAAAACTCGTAGCAGTGCGCGCCGGCAATGCGCTCCACGCCCTCTTCCCGCAAAACTTTATCCAGCAGTCCGCCGGTTCCGCAATCGGCATAGGCCACGAACACCTGGTCGTAATCCGCCCGGTACTTGCGGATCTTGTCCTGCACCGCAGCCGGGATTTTCTCGGGGCGGTTGTGCAACTCGGCGGGCAGGCAGGTCACGTCCACATGGCTCCAACGGTTGGCTCGGGTGACGGCAATCACTTCGCGGGCGATGGCCCCGCACGCAATCACCAGGGTGGAAGCGGCGGCGGTCATCGGGTGTGTCAGCGCAATCTGCCGGGCACGCCCGGACGCCTCAGGCGTGGGCAGCGGCCCGGCGCGCGGCGATCAGGGTTTTGGCAGTTTCCACCGCCACACCGGCGTCGCGGCAATAGGCGTCGGCACCGACGGCTTTGCCGAATTCCTCGTTCAGCGGCGCGCCGCCAACCAGCACGATGTAATCATCGCGCAGGCCTTTTTCCTTGAGGGTGTCGATCACCACTTTCATGTAGGGCATGGTGGTGGTCAGGAGCGCGGACATACCCAGAATGTCGGGTTTGTGCTCTTCAAGCGCGGCCAGGTATTTTTCAACGGGGTTGTTGATGCCCAGATCGATCACCTCAAAGCCGGCACCTTCCATCATCATGCCGACCAGGTTTTTGCCGATGTCGTGGATGTCGCCTTTGACGGTGCCGATCACCATCTTGCCGATGGGCTCAACGCCGGTCTCAGCCAGCAAGGGGCGCAGGATTTCCATGCCGCCCTTCATCGCGTTGGCGGCCAGCAGCACCTCGGGCACAAACAAAATGCCGTCGCGGAAGTCAACGCCGACAATGCGCATGCCTTCGACCAGAGCGTCATCCAGCACCCGGCTGGCCGACCAGCCACGGCCCAACAAAATATTGGTGGCTTCAATCACCTCATCGCGCAAACCGTTGTAGAGATCGTCGTGAACCTGTTCGGTGAGCTCCTCGTCGTTGAGGGAATTCAAATCCAGATCGTCAAATTCTTCAGCCAAAGCAGACTCCTAAATGGTGCGCCGCAGGCAGCGGTTGGCAGGGTGGGAAAAATAGTACGGTTCACACTGCAAAACGGCTTGCAGTTTAGCGACGTGCGATTGTCGCGATACGACAGCACATTGCGGGGGGCGCAATGCGAGCAATTGTCTTGTCAGACCGCCGGGCAGGGCTCAATCGGCGCTGTGGCCGGTCTCGGAATCGGACATGGCCCCTTCAAGTATCTGGCGGCGGCTGTTCTTGCGTTCGGCGCTGGGGGTGTGGCCGAACAGGTCGCGGTAGCACTTGGAGAAATGCGGCGGCGACTGGAATCCGCAGGCCACCGCGATTTCCATGATCGACATGCCGGTCTGCAAAAGCAGGCTGCGGGCGCGGCGCAAACGCATATCCAGGTAGTACTTGGTCGGCACCTCGCCGACATAGCGCTTGAACAGGCGCTCAATCTGCCGCCGTGAAACCCCGACCAGCGAGGCGATTTCATCCAGCGACAAGGGTTCTTCCAGATTGGCCTCCATCAGGGCTGCGGCCTCAATCAGGTTTTCGTGGAACAGGCCCACGCGCGACATCAGCGGCACATGCTGGCGGTCCTGGTCGTTGCGGATGCGCTCCAGAATGAACTGATCCGAAATCATGGGCGCGATGTTTTTGCCCAGGTGGCCCTTGATGATGTGCAGCATCAAGTCCAGCGGGGCGACACCGCCGGTACAGGTGTAGCGGTCGCGGTCTATGGCGAACAACTGCCGTGAAAAAATGACTTTGGGGAATTTTTCCTCCAGCGCCGTCATGTTTTCCCAATGGACCACGGCTTTGTATTTGTCCAGCAAACCAGCCTTGGCCAGCACATATCCGCCGGTGCACAAAGAACCCAGCGCCACATTGCGCTGGCCGATCTTGCGCAAAGCCGCCACCAGGGGCGCTGTGCAAGCGGCCTCGATATCGATGCCACCGCACACAAACACAATGTCCGCCTGCCCGATAGCGTCCAGGGACACGGTGGACGACAGCGTCAGCCCATTGCTGGCCGCCACCGGCTGGCCACCCAGGCTGGCCAGGGTCCATTGGTACACGTTTTGCTGGCTGATGCGGTTGGCCATGCGCAAGGCTTCGATCGCGCTGCTCAATGCAATCATCGAATACTGCGGCAGGGTTACGAACACGTAGTGGTAGGCGGGAAACGGCCGTTGCGCAGCGTTATCAGGTGTTTTCATGTCGCAATTAGAACGCATTTGCGCAAGGGCGATTGGGCACGCGTGCAGGCCTGCAAGCACATCACTGCGGCCGCGCCTGCGCATGCCTGGTGCACAATCTTGCGAGCACCATGACCGCGCCACTGCCTGCCCGCCCCCGTATCGCCGTACTCGCAGACGCCGAGCAGGCGCTGCTGCGCTTGGGCGATTGGGGGCCGATACAGGCCTTGGCCGATGTGGAATTCATCGACCACCCGCCATCGGGGGAGGCACTGATCCGGCGCGTGCGCGATGCCGATTGCCTGGTATTGATGCGCGACCGCGTGCCGCTGAACGCCGAAGCCATAGGGCAACTGCCCAAGCTGCGTTACCTGGTTTTCACCGGCACCCGTAACACCACTTTGGACCTGGCTGCACTGCAGGCGCAGGGCGTGACCGTGGGCCATACCGAATGGGGGCCCTCCAAAGACAGCACCTGCGAAATGACCTGGGCTTTGATTCTGGGCGCGCTGCGCCAATTGGAGTCGCAAACCGCGCGCTTGCGGGCGGGCCAGTGGCGCGCCGCGCAGCCGCAGGTGCTGGGTGGCGTTTTGCACGGCGAAACGCTGGGGCTGATCGGCCTGGGCGAAATCGGCAGCCGGGTGGCACGCGTCGGCCAGGCCTTCGGCATGCGCGTTCTGGCGTGGAGCCCCAACCTCAGCCCCGAACGCGCCGCACCGCACGGCGTCACGGCAGTCGACCTCGGAACATTGCTGGAGCAATCCAAGGTCGTCAGCCTGCATCTGGTGCCCTCGGCGCAGACCCGGCATCTGTTGAACGCCGCGCGTTTGGCGTGCATGCGCGAGGACGCAATCCTGGTGAATACCTCGCGTTCCGCGCTGATCGATCACGCTGCGCTGTGCGCGGCGCTGCAGGCCGGGAAGCCCGGGTTTGCCGCGCTGGATGTTTTTGACGCCGAGCCCCTGCCGCTGGATGACCCCTTGCGCCAACTGCCCAATGCCCTGCTAACCCCGCACCTGGGCTTTGTGACCGAACCGGTCTTTGCCCGATTTGCCGAGGGCGTATGTGCGGGTTTACTCGCGTGGCTGCGCGGGGAAAAAGTCCCGAAAATGAGCGGCTGATATTTTTTAAATGCCTGAATTAACTGGAGTATCGTGCATGCGCAAATTATTTTTTTCTGCCCTGAGCGCTCTTTCACTTGTGGCAGTGACCGCAGTACCCAGTAGTGCGATCGCGCAGGCATGGCCCAGCAAGCAAGCGATCCGGTTGGTAGCCGTGTTTCCGCCGGGGGGGTCAGTCGACCAAGTAGCACGCATATTGGGCCCCGCCTTATCGCAGCAATTGGGGCAATCGGTAATCGTGGAAAACAAGGGCGGCGCATCTGGGGCGATCGGTACCGCTGCAGTTGCTAACAGTGCGCCTGACGGTTACACATTTGCGGTCGTATTTGATTCGCATGGTGTCAATCCCAGCCTGATGCCGAACTTGCAATACGACACCAAGAAAGATTTGCTCCCGGTTATTTTGGTTGGTACCGCCCCCATGGTTTTAGCTACCAACGGCAACACCGAATTCAAAACTATCGCTGACGTGGTCGCAGCAGCCAAAAAGAAGCCGGGCCCCAGCTATGGCAGCATCGGCTCGGGCAGCTTGGGGCATGTCGCCATGGAACTGATTAGCAAGAACAATAATTTGGACTTCACACACATTCCCTACAAGGGGGGTGGCCCACTCATGAACGACGCTGTAGCAGGGCATGTGCCCTTGGCCATCGGATCCATTTTTCTGATTAAGCCGCATGTGGACAGCAAGACGATGCGCGCCTTGGCCGTGACGACCAGCAAGCGCTCGCCCGATTTACCCGCAGTCCCCACCATGGCCGAGAGCGGATTCTCCGGATTTGAAGCGCCCGCATGGTGGGCCGTTTTGGCACCGGCCAAAACACCCCCCGATATTCTCAAGCGCATGAACGAGGAACTCAACAAGGTGTTGCAGAACGCGGAAATCAAGAAACGTCTAGATTCCCAAGGGATTGATATCCTGGGGGGTACGCCTGACGCTGCGCGGGTGTTTATTGACCGCCAAATCGACACATGGGCCAAGGTCGTCAAGGACAACAACATCAAAGCCGATTGAGCGGAAAAATGGTGCGGCTGGCAGGAATTGAACCCACGACCCCTTGGTTCGTAGCCAAGTACTCTATCCAACTGAGCTACAGCCGCACTGCTGCGATTGTAGCATCGGGCTTCTTTGGAGCATCCCCGGGCCGTTCGACCGCCGCAACAGACCTTCGCATGGGCCGAACTTTTCCCCAACCCACGCAATTACGGGAGCACTTCGCATGGACAGACGCCATTTTTTCGAAAGCAGCGCTGTGGCTTCAACCGGCGCACTAGCAGGATTGAGCGGCGCCGCGTCGGCCGCCACTTCGGTGAAAACACCGTTTGAGGTGCCTGCCACGCTGATACCCATCGCAGGTAGCGACGCCTTTTTTCCGGTACGCCGGATTTATTGCATAGGTCGTAATTACGCCGCCCATGCG
>CANCTD010000052.1 GCA_947380945.1 Comamonadaceae bacterium | reverse complement strand
ATCGGCAGCCCCACGCTCAGGTTGCTCTTGATGGTCGAGTCAAAAGACACCAAGGCGCACTTCACCGCCTCGTACAGCGGCAGCCCGGGCTGCACCACGCGGTCCAGAATCGGCTTGCCGTATTTGCTCTCGCCGATTTGAAAAAACGCGGTATCGGCCGTGGTTTCGATGAAATTGCCCTGGGGGTAGACCAAAAACAGCCTGGGCTCCTCGCCGCGCAACTGGCCGCCGAGCAAAAACGTGGCCGAAAAATCGACGTCGGTCTGCCCCATGGACTCTTCCTGGGTGCGGCTGACCACCTCGCGCAAATGCTTGCCAAGCAGCTCGGCCACCGAAAACACCGAATCCATCTCGGTCAGCGGCGTGCCGGTGTGCTTAGCGTGGGCCTTGAGGCGGCTGACGACTTGCTGGGTGGTGGCCAGGTTGCCGCTGTTGAGCAGCACCAGCACGCCCTGGCCGGTTTGCTCGAAAACCGTCATTTTGCAAAAGCTCGACACATGGTCGAGGCCGGCATTGGTGCGCGAGTCCGAGGCGAACAGCATGCCCTCGTCCAGCGACATCGCTACGCAGTAAGTCATAAAAAAGCTATTGTTGCGACGAAAGCTGCGACTCTACCTGAGCGTAGCTGTGCATGGACTCGGTTCCGCCGCCCGTGCGTACGCCGCGCACCGGGCAGGTGTCGGCGTAGTCCATGCCCTGGGCCAGGCGGATGTGCTCGGCCCCGGCGCTGCGCGAGTTGCTCACGTCAAAGCCCACCCAGCGCTCGCCAATCCACACTTCGGCCCAGGCGTGGCTGGCCACATGGCCCTGGTCGTTGGACAGGATGTAGCCGCTCACGTAGCGCGCCGCCAGCCCCAGACTGCGGGCGCAGGCCAGAAAGACGTGGGTGTGGTCCTGGCAGACGCCGTGCCCGGTCGCAAAGGCCTGCGCCGCCGTGTCGCCAACCCGGGTGTGGCCGCTGGCGTAGGGCATGCGGTCGATCAGCGCCAGCATCAGGTCGTGCAAACCCATGAAAGGCCGGGTGCGTATGGTGTGCGCCAACGGGTTGGCAAAAGCTTCGATTGCTGCGTCCATCAGCGTCAGCGCAGTGGGTCGCTGGAACACTTCCAGAGGCATGGGTCCGGCCGGTTCGCTCAGGTCCCCGTCTTGAACCTCGACCACGCCTTGCGCGCAAATCAGGATGCTGTCATGCGGCTGGTCCAGCACCAGGGTATGGCTCAGATTGCCAAATCCGTCGGTCCAGGCGCGGGCCGGGGCGGGCAGGTCCAGCTTCCAGTGCAGGACCTTCTGGCGCGCGGTGTTGGGCGGGCTGATGCGCAGGGTTTGCACGCTGCGCCGCACCGCATGCTCGTAGTGGTAGGTGGTTTCGTGGCGGACCCGGATGCTCATGCCAGGGTTTCCAGGTAATCGGCGTGTACCGCGTCGGCCAGGGCAATGGTGTCTTTGACAAAAGTTTCCAAGTAGGTTTCCAGGCCACTGGCGTACACCTCTTGCAGGTTGCCGAATTGCAGCTTGGCCAGCAATTCAGCCGCCCGGCGGCGCGCCAAACGGCCCGACTGCTGGGGCAGGCGGTCCAGGATCTGGCGTGAAATCTCCGTGCAGAACAGCAGCGAACGGGGAAATCCCGGATTGAAGATCAGCAGTTCGGCGACCCGGTCGGGGTTGATGGCGTCGCGGTAGGTGTCGCGGTAGGCCTCCAGCGCACTGACCGAACGCAGCACCGCGCCCAAGCGGTAGTAATCGTCCACCATGTCGGTGCCGCCCTCGCGCTGAATCCGGGTTTTAACGGACAGGATGCGCGCGGTGTTGTCGGCACGCTCGATGTGCGTGCCCAGGCGGATGAAATGGTAGGGCTGGTCGCGCTGGATCGTGGCAAAGGTCACGCCGCGAAACAGGTGGGAGCGTTCTTTGACCCATTCAAAAAACGCCGTGTCGGCCGCTGGTTTGCGGCTGCGCGAGGCGTTTTGCCGCTGCATCAGGCCCATCCAGGTGTCATTGATGCATTCCCACATTTCGGCGGTCATCGCGCCGCGCACCGCCCGGGCGTTTTCCCGGCTGGTCTTGATGCAGTTGACGATGGAGGAGGGATGGCTCTCATCCCAGGCCAGGAACTGCGCGACCTGCTCGGCGCGTGTGGCGCGTCCGCTGGCCTGGAACGCCGCCACGGTGTCCGTGATCACCAGCGGCTCCAGCGCGGCTTCGGCCGCTTCGCGCGGGCCGTTCTGCGAGGACAGCATGGCCAGGGACTGGCCGACTTCCAGGATCCGGGCCATGTTTTCGGCACGCTCCAGGTAGCGCGACATCCAATACAACTGGGCGGCAACACGCGACAGCATCAGGTGGCCTCCGGCGCTTCAAGCACCCAGGTGTCTTTGGTGCCGCCGCCTTGCGAAGAGTTGACGACCAGCGAGCCTTCGCGCAGCGCCACCCGGGTCAGACCGCCAGGGACGATGGTGGTGGTTTTGCCCGATAGCACAAAAGGCCGCAGGTCGATATGGCGTGGTGCCAGGCCCTGTTCGACAAAAGTCGGGCAGGCCGAGAGGCTGAGCGTGGGCTGGGCGATGTAGTTGTCGGGCCGGGCCCGCACGCGCTCGGCAAATTCCGCAATTTCAGCCTTGGTCGACGCCGGTCCCACCAGCATGCCGTAGCCGCCCGCGCCATGGACTTCCTTCACGACCAGCTCGCCCAGGTTCGCCAGCACGTAGCTGAGTTCGGCCGGTTTGCGGCATTGCCAGGTCTGCACGTTTTTGAGCAGCGGCTCCTCGCCCAGATAAAACTGCACCATTTCGGGGACGTAGGGGTAAATCGACTTGTCGTCGGCCACGCCGGTTCCCAGCGCGTTGGCAATCACCACATTGCCCATGCGGTAGACCGCTGCCAGCCCCGGCACGCCAATCATGGAGTCGGGTGCGAAGGCCAGCGGGTCCATGTAGGCGTCGTCGATGCGGCGGTAAATCACGTCCACCCGCTGAGGCCCTTCGGTGGTTTGCATATAGACCAGATCGTCGCGCACGAACAGGTCCGAACCTTCGACCAGCTCGATCCCCATTTGCTTGGCCAAAAAGGCGTGCTCGAAATACGCGCTGTTGAAGCGCCCGGGCGTGAGCAGCACGATGGTGGGTTGTTCGACCAGCGTTGCGCCGCGCAGGGTTTGCAGCAGCAGGGCGGGGTAATGTTCGACCGGACGCACCGCGTAGCGGTAAAAGAGGTCGGGGAAGAGCCGCATCATCAGAATGCGGTTGCTCAGCATGTAGGACACGCCGGATGGCACGCGCAGATTGTCTTCCAGCACATAAAAATCGCCGTCCGCGTGGCGGATGATGTCCACGCCGGTGATGTGCGCATAGGTCTGGTGCGGCAGGTCCAGGCCCATCATCAGCGGCATCAGCTGGGCGTTGGCCAAAACCTGATCGGCCGGTACCAGGCCGGACTTCAAAATCTTTTGCCCGTGGTAGACATCGTGCAAAAACATATTGATGGCTTTGACCCGTTGCACCAGGCCGCGCTCCAGAAAGGCCCACTCGCTGCTGTCAATGATGCGCGGGACCAGGTCCGAGGGAATCAGCCGCTCGGTGCCGCCGTCCTCGCCACCCAGCGAAAAGGTGATGCCGGTGCGGCGGAATATCAGGTCGGCTTCGTTGCGCTTGGCCTGTACCGTCTCGCTGCTGATGCCTTTGAGCCACTCGTCCAGCGCCGCATAGTGCGGGCGGGGCTCGCCGCTTGCGCAGACCATTTCGTTGAAAATTCCAACCGTCACGATGGGTTTGATCCGTGTTGCGCCAGCCGGGGCGGCGGGCTTGCGCACTGTTCAGCAATAAGCGAGCCAGTCATATTGCATTGAAATGGTGCGTTTTCAAGGCACCAATCCGTGATGGGCCAAGTGGGTGCGGCGTCATTGCTCCCGGCGCAAGGCCGGAAAGAGGATGACGTCGCGGATGCTGGGGCTGTCGGTGAGCAGCATCATCAGGCGGTCAATGCCGATGCCGCAGCCGCCTGTGGGCGGCATGCCGTATTCCAGAGCGCGCACAAAGTCCTGGTCGTAGAACATGGCTTCCAGGTCGCCGCCGTCTTTCGCATCCGCCTGGGCATGGAAGCGCGCGGCCTGGTCTTCGGCGTCGTTGAGCTCGCTAAAGCCATTGCCGAACTCGCGCCCGGTGATGTAGAGCTCAAAGCGCTCGGTGACTTCCGGATGGGTGTCGCTGGCGCGCGCCAGCGGTGAAATTTCCACTGGGTGTTCACAGATAAAGGTCGGCTGCCACAGCTTGTCTTCGACCATTTCTTCGAAGTAGAGGACTTGTAAACCCGCCAGGCTGCGTTTGCCAAGGTGGTGTTTGGCCTCGGTCAGACCGCGCAGACGCAGCGCGTGGGTCAGCCATTCGGCGTTGAACACTTCCTCGCCGGCCTCGGTGTATTTCTGAATCGCCTCGATGATGGTCAGGCGTTCGAAGGGCTGCGCCAGATCCACCGCCTTGCCGCCGTAGCTGAGTTGCAGGCTGCCGGTGGCTTGCAAAGCCGCATCGCGCACCAGGTTCTCGGTAAAGGTCATCAGGTCGCGGTAGTTCCAGTACGCGGCATAGAACTCCATCATGGTGAACTCGGGGTTGTGCCGCACCGAGATGCCTTCGTTGCGGAAGTTGCGGTTGATCTCGAACACACGCTCGAAGCCGCCCACGATCAGGCGCTTCAAATACAGCTCGGGTGCGATGCGTAAAAACATCTGCTGGTCCAGCGCGTTGTGGTGCGTGGTGAAGGGCCGCGCGTTAGCACCGCCGGGAATCGGGTGCAGCATCGGTGTTTCGACTTCAAGAAAATCATGCGCGACCATGAAATTGCGCAGCGCACTCACCGCCTTGCTGCGCGCCACAAAGCGGCGGCGGGCGCTTTCGTCGGTCATCAGGTCCACGTAGCGCTGGCGGTATTTCACTTCCTGGTCATGCACGCCATGGAATTTGTCGGGCATGGGGCGCAGGCTTTTGGTCAGCAAGCGCAGGCTGCTGGCGTGCACCGAGAGTTCGCCGGTCTTGGTTTTGAAAACCCGGCCCTCGGCTGCGACGATGTCACCCAAATCCCAGTGTTTGAAATCTTCGTACAAGGCCTCACCAAGCTCTTCGCCCTTGACATAAATCTGGATGCGTCCGCCGCTGGAGCCGAAGGACGCGTCCTGCAAGGTGCAAAAACTGGCCTTGCCCATGACGCGCTTGAGCATCATGCGCCCGGCCACTTTCACGGTGGCTCCGAGCGCCAGCAGTTCGGCTGCGTCTTTGGAATCAAATTGTTCGAACAAGGCAGCGGCCTGGGTGTCGGGCTGAAAGTCGTTGGGGAAGGCCACGCCATGCCCTTGCGCGGCACGCGCGCGAATCGCCTTGAGCTTGTCGCGCCGCTCCTGCATGAGCTGGTTTTCATCAAGAGGCGTGGTGCTGGAGCTGGGTTCGGACATGGGATGTTCGGGGTAGGGGATGGAAGGGGGCGTACCGGCACCTGCCGGACAGCCCGGCATTTTAAGAGCGGGGATCGAGTCGCTATGATTCTTTGGCACCCCGCACATTCCCCGGCACTTCCGACCCATCACCATGCTCTACCAAATCGTGTACCTGCTGCTGGACGTCGGCGTCGGTTTGGTGGCGGGCATGTGCGTGTTGCGGGCCTATATGCAGTTCCAGCGCATTCCCATGTCGGTGCGCGCCGGCAACCCGGCTGGGCCCTTCATCTTTGCGCTCAGTGACTGGATCGTCTTGCCGCTGCGCCGTGTTCTGCCGCGTTCGGCGGCGCTGGATCTGGCCAGCGTGCTGGCAGCTTATGCGCTGGAGCTGGCGCAGTTCGGTGTCTTGTGGGTTTTGCAGGGCGCGCAGGGTGACGGGCTGTCGGTGCCGGTGATGGCGTTTTTCGGCGTGCTGCGTCTGGTGGTTTCCGGCTTGACCGGACTGGTGCTGCTGTATGCGCTGCTGTCCTGGGTACAAGCGCAGTCTGCGGCCACGGATCTCTTGGACCGTTTGGTAGCGCCCCCGCTAACCCCGATCCGGCGCCACCTGCCGCTGGTCGGTGGCATCGATTTGTCGCCCCTGGCTTTGCTGCTGATCCTGCAAATCGCCAATATGGTGATGATCACGGTGCAGGCCCAGGTGCTGGCCTGGGTCGCTTAGCAACCCAGTTGGTTGCTCAGTTCACCGCGTCAGCGGGCAGGCGCTGCAACATCGCCAGCGATTCGGCCACGGTTTTGCGCAGTTCACGCCGGTCGCAAATCATGTCGACTGCGCCCTTGGATTGCAGAAACTCCGAACGCTGGAATCCCTCGGGCAAAGTAACCCGCACGGTGGATTCGATCACGCGTGGTCCGGCAAAACCGATCAGCGCCTTGGGCTCGGCGATCACCACATCGCCCAGAAATGCGAAGCCCGCCGACACCCCGCCCATGGTCGGGTCCGTCAGCACGCTGATGTAGGGCAGTCCTTTTTTTGCCAGGCGCGTCAGCGCTGCATTGGTTTTGGCCATTTGCATGAGCGACAGCAGACCTTCCTGCATGCGCGCGCCGCCGGTGGCGGTAAAGCACAGGAAGGGCACTTTTTGTTCCACAGCGGTTTCCACGCCGCGCACAAAGCGCTCCCCCACCACCGAGCCCATGCTGCCGCCCATGAATTCGAACTCGAAGCAGGCCGCGACCAATCCAACGCCTTGCACGCTGCCGCCCATCACCACCAGCGCGTCGGTCTCACCGGTGTTTTCCAGCGCCTCTTTCAGGCGCTCGGTGTACTTGCGGCTGTCCTTGAACTTGAGCGCGTCCACCGGCAGCACTTCCTGCCCGATCTCGTAGCGGCCTTCGCCGTCGAGAAATACATTCAAGCGGGCCCGCGCGCCTATGCGGTGGTGGTGGCTGCAGGTCGGGCAGACATTCTGGTTTTGTTCCAGATCGGTCTTGTAGAGCACGGTCTCGCAACTAGGGCATTTGATCCACAGGCCTTCGGGCACGCTGCGGCGCTCGGTCGGGTCTGTGGGTTGGATTTTTGCGGGTAGCAGTTTTTCGATCCAGCTCATGCGGGGCTCCTCAAGAGTGTGATGTGACGCGGCTGTCCAGGGCCTGGCGGATGCCGCCCATGAATGTTTCCATGGTCTGGCAAACGCTGGCACGGGGCTCATTTTCAACCAATTGGATGATGCGGCTGCCAATCACCACGGCGTCGGCAACCGCCCCCAGTGTTTGTGCGGTCTGCGCATCGCGAATGCCAAAGCCCACGCCCACCGGAATGTCAATGTGCTGGCGGATGCGCGGCAGCATGGCTTCTACCGCTGCCGTGTCCAGCGCGCCCGAGCCGGTCACGCCTTTGAGCGAGACGTAGTAGACATAGCCGCTGGCCACCCGCGCCACCTGCGCCATGCGCTCGTCGGTGCTGGTGGGCGCCAGCAGAAAAATCAGGTCCAGGCCGTGCGCGCGCAGGTCGGCCGCAAATGCCACGCATTCTTCGGGCGGGTAGTCGACGATGAGCACGCCGTCCACGCCGGCCGCTGCGGCGTCGCGCACAAAGGCGCTGGCAAGGCCGGGCGCGCTGTGCTTCTGGTCGTAGCGTTCCACCGGATTGGCGTAGCCCATCAGCACGACCGGCGTGCGGGTGTCGGTGCTGCGGAACACCCGCACCATCTCCAGCACCTGCGCCATGCCTATGCCCAGCGCCAGTGCCCGGTCGCCCGAACGCTGGATCACCGGTCCGTCCGCGCTCGGGTCGGAGAAGGGCACGCCCAGCTCGATCACATCGGCGCCGCCACGCACCATGGCGTGCATCAGGTCCGGCGTGATGTCGGCGAACGGAAAGCCCGCCGTGATGTAGGGAATTAAGGCCGTGCGTCCCTGCGCCTTCAGGGCCGCCAGCGTGGTTTGGATGCGGTGGGGCTGGTTCATGCCGCCACCCGTTCCGCCTGGAATTGCAGCACCGCCTCGACCGGCCCGGTGCCGCCTTTGACCGACTGGCCCTGGCAGCTCGGGCGGCAGAAGAAGTCGCCGTTGCTCAGGTCGGCAACGGTGCCGATGTCCTTGTCGCCGCGACCGGAGAGGTTCACCAGAATCGACTGGTCCGGGCGCATGGTTTTGGCCAGCTTCATGGCGTAGGACAGGGCGTGGCTGGATTCCAGCGCCGGAATGATGCCCTCGGTGCGGCAGAGGTGGTGAAAGGCCGCCAAAGCCTCGGTGTCGGTGATGCCCACATATTCGGCGCGGCCGATGTCGTTCAAAAACGCGTGCTCAGGGCCCACGCCGGGATAGTCCAGGCCGGCGCTGATGCTGTGCGTCTCCGTCACCTGGCCGTTGTCGTCCTGCAAAACATAGGTCCGGTTGCCATGCAGCACACCGGGGCTGCCGCGCTGTATGGATGCCGAATGCTTGCCGCTCTCCAGTCCCGCACCGGCGGCCTCCACGCCGATCAGGCGGGTGTTGGCGTAGGGGATATAGGGGTAAAAAATCCCCATGGCGTTGCTGCCGCCGCCCACGCAGGCCACCACCGCGTCGGGCTGTTCGTGCGCGGCCTTCATCTGCGACAGCATGGCCGGCATTTGTTCTATGCATTCTTGGCCGATCACGCTCTGGAAGTCGCGCACCATCATGGGGTAAGGGTGGGGGCCGGCCACGGTACCGATGATGTAGAAGGTGTTGTCCACATTGGCTACCCAGTCGCGCATGGCCTCATTCAATGCGTCCTTGAGCGTTTTGCTGCCGGATTCGACCGGTACCACAGTAGCACCCAGCAGCTTCATGCGGTAGACGTTGGGGCTTTGGCGCTTCACGTCTTCGCTGCCCATGTAGACCACGCACTCCAGGCCGTAGCGGGCGCAAATGGTGGCCGTTGCCACACCGTGCTGGCCGGCACCCGTCTCGGCAATCACGCGGGGTTTGCCCATGCGCTTGGCCAGCATGGCCTGGCCTATGGTGTTGTTGATTTTGTGCGCGCCGGTGTGGTTCAGGTCTTCGCGCTTGAGGTAAATCTGCGCGCCACCGATTTCGCGGCTGATGCGGGCGGCATGGTAGACGGGCGAGGGGCGGCCCACAAAGTGGGCGAGTTCGGATTTGAATTCCGCGATGAATGCGGGGTCGTGCTGGTACTTGGCGTAGGCCGTTTTCAGTTCGTTAATCGCGTGGGTCAGCGTCTCGGAGACAAAACTGCCGCCGTAGATGCCGAAATGGCCCCGTGCATCGGGTTGGTCGTAGTTGGACATGGTTCAGTGCTTTCCCGCAAGGCGGTGGTCGGCGGCGCGAACCGCGGCGACAAATTGGTGAATTTTGGCGGAGTCTTTGATGCCCTTGAGGGTTCCACCCCCTGGCGCATCGGCTTCGACCCCGGAGCTGACGTCAAGCGCCAGCGTACGGCAGCGTGGGCGTAGCAGCGCAATGCCGTCGCCCACGTTTGCAGAGTCGAGTCCACCACTCAAGACGAGGTGAGCGTCGACGTTTGGAGGAAGCTGTGACCAATTGAATACCTTACCGCCCCCGCCGTAACCCGCAACATGCGCGTCCAGCAACAGGGCATGTGCCGCAGTGTAATGCCGCGCATATTCTAGAAGGTCAAAACCCGCGCCCGGGGTACTGTCGTCAATACGCGCTGCGCGCAGGAAGGCGCGCCCTGCACGCTGCGCTACCGCCTCGCAATGCGCGGGCGTTTCGTCGCCATGAAATTGCGCCCATGCGCCAGGGACCTGGGCCAGTGCCGCGCAGGCATCGTCGGCGCTGTGGTTTACAAACAGCAAAACCGGCGTGACAAAGGCCGGTAGCAAGCGGGCCAGTTCTGCCGCTTGCGCCACGCTGACCGCGCGCGGGCTGGGCGCGTACAGCACAAAGCCAATGGCATCCACACCGGCGTCGACGGCGGCCTGCACGTCGCTGGCGCGGGTCAGGCCGCAAATTTTGATGCGGGTGCGTTGAACGTTTTGCAGGGACATCAGGGCAGCCAGTCAAAGGCGGGAGTTTGTTCCGGTAGCGACCACTGCGCATCGTAGCGGGGCCCCAAAAAATACAGGCCGTCAGGCGAAAAAGTCGGCGCTGCGGCGCGCCGGTCCCGCGCGACCAGCACCTCGGCCATCCATGCGGGCGGCTTCTTGCCCTGGCCGATTTGAACCAGGCAGGCCATGATGTTGCGGATCATGTGGTGCAAAAATGCGTTGGCCTCAAAGTCAAAACGCCAGTAGGCCCCGCGCTGCTGGATATCCAGCGCCAGCATGTTTTTCACCGGCGACAGCGCTTGGCATTGCGAAGCGCGAAAGGAGCTGAAATCCTGCTCGCCCAGTAAACAGGCTGCGGCAGTTTGCATGGCCTGCACATCCATGGGCGCAAAAGCCCAGCCCACGCGGCCGGCCTCGACGCTGGGTCGGATTTCGGACTGCAGCAGCACATACCGGTAACGGCGCGAGCGGGCACTGGCGCGGCAATGAAAGGCCGGGTCGACCGCCCGCGCCCATTGCACGGCGATGTCGCGCGGCAGGTAGGAATTGGTGCCGCGCACCCAGGCGTGCGGCGAGCGTTCCAAGGGGGAGTCGAAGTG